>JAKJBU010000009.1 GCA_022706825.1 Bacillota bacterium | reverse complement strand
CAGGCATTCTCATAAGAGAGCTGCCCTATTTGCTTCAACAGTTCCTCTTTCTCCTTTTCATAGGACTGCTTGACCTTTTCTACTTCTTCGGCTTCTTTGCTAAATGCTCTGGCTGCATTATTGATAAACTCCGCTTTCCAGCGGCTAAGCAGATTCGGATGTATTTCGTACTCAGCAGCAATTTCATTCAGCGTTTTTTCTTCCCGCAAGACCTCCATTACAATTTTTGCTTTTTGTTCGGGTGTAAAATTTCTTCTCTTATCCATAGCTACATTCTAACTTATTTTGACCGTTTTGTCTGTCTTGTTTTCTGGGTTCATTATAAAAGAACGGGAAGCTTTTGCATAAAGGAAGGCGATTGGAAGTTCCGTTAAGATATGATGCGGTTTTGAGGGATCTGAAAAGGAATGATACGCAAGAATTCGAAGAAGCCAGCAACAAGAGATTCAAGGTAGAAAGAAGATTTGCGACGATGGTAAGGAACCATGGGCTTAGAAGGTGCAGATACTTAAGGCTTAAAGGAGCAAAAGTTCATATAACCTTAGCAAATATGGTATGCAATATTGTAAGGATGGTAAATCTGATTTACCCTCCTGGCACTGTTATACTGCAAATGTAGAAAGAGCTCCGGTTAGGGAGCTCTATAAATTAAAACAGCTGATATTTATCAATATTTCCATTCGTTTATAGGGATATATTGATAATATCAAAGAATAGCTGCTGAATAATCATACAGGGCTGGAGAAATCTTTACTTTTTGTGGTGCTTTTTCGGAGGTTTCCATTAGCGGTAAACTTAAAGAGGATAGCCAATATGGTATCCTCTTTTTCTGATACGATTTCTTACTTTTTGGAAAAATTTACGGTTTTTTCTGGATAAGATCACTTTCTTGAAATAATTAGTTTAAAAACAGTGACTTTTTCAGTGGTTTCGAAACGTCCCCGTGTCCCATATCCCAAAATCCTTAAATGTTATTCTTTTACAATCTTTGCCCAGGAATCCTTCAACCCTACTATTCTGTTGAAGACAGGCCTTTCCTTCGTAAAGTCCTTATTATCAGGACAGAAATAACCCATTCTCAGGAACTGATAGCCTTTTCCTGCAGAGGCTTCCCTCAATACTGGTTCAACCTTACAGCCGGTCAGCACTTCCAGTGAATCGGTGTTCAGATCATCCTTGTATTCATGCCCCTCTTCCCCGGGATTCGGCACTGCAAACAACTGGTCATACAGACGGACTTCAGCATCTATCGCATGTTCGGCAGATATCCAATGAATAGTACCCTTCACCTTACGTCCGTCGGGGGAGTTCCCTCCCTTGGATGCCGGATCATAGGTACAGTGGATTTCTTTGATATCACCTGTCAGCGGATCCTTTACAACACTTTCACACTTTATGAAATAAGCCCCTTTTAGCCTGACCTCTCCTCCCGGATAAAGCCTGAAGTATTTCCTTGGCGGATTCTCCATAAAATCCTCCTGTTCGATATATATCTCACGCAGGAAGGGCACCTTGCGGGTACCGCTGTCAGGATTCTCAGGATTGTTCTCCACTTCAAAATACTCTATCTGATTATCCGGATAATTATCGATAATAACCTTCAAAGGGCGAAGCACCGCCATAACACGGTCTGCCTTTTTATTCAGGTCCTCCCTTATGCAATGTTCGAGAAGTGCATAATCTACGGTGCTGTTTGTCTTTGCAACGCCAATCCTGTCACAGAAGTCCCTGAGTGCATCGGCAGTATAGCCTCTCCTTCTCAAACCGCATAAAGTAGGCATCCTGGGGTCATCCCAACCGCTGACTATTCCGGTTTCCACCAGTTCCCTCAGGTATCGTTTGCTCATAACGGTATAGGTCAGGTTCAGCCTGGCAAATTCTATCTGCCTTGGCTTATGCTCAGGTTCACATTCATTAATAACCCAATTGTACAGAGGCCGGTGGTCCTCATATTCCAATGAACAGAGAGAATGGGTAATTCCTTCCAGAGCATCGGATAATGGATGCTGAAAATCATACATCGGATAGATGCACCATTTGTCTCCCGTTCTGTGGTGGCTTGATTTCAGTATTCGGTATATAACAGGGTCCCTCATGTTCAGATTTGGTGATGCCATATCGATCTTGGCACGAAGCGTTCTTGAACCTTCGGGAAATTCACCTGCCCTCATTCTCCTGAACAAATCCAGGTTCTCCTCAACAGTCCTATCCCTGAAGGGGCTGTTTTTACCCGGCTCCGTAGGCGTTCCTCTATATTCTCTTACTTCCTGCTGGCTTAAATCACATACATAAGCTTTACCCTTCTTTATAAGATGTTCCGCAAATTCATAAAGCTTTTCAAAATAGTCGGACGCATAGTAAAGGCGATCCTCCCAGTCAAAGCCCAGCCATTTGATATCCTCCATAATGGATTGCACATATTCAACATCTTCCTTAATGGGATTGGTGTCATCAAACCTTAAATTGCATAATCCGCGATATTTTTCCGCCGTACTGAAATTTATGTACATAGCCTTGCAATGGCCTATATGGAGATAACCGTTGGGCTCCGGAGGAAAACGGGTATGTACATGGTCATATACTTTTTCCTCCAGATCTATATCAATAAAATCGTGTATAAAGTTTGAACTCTCATTGGTATTTTCGTTCAAGGACATTACCTCCTTTTTTGAGATATGGGGACGTTTCGCTTGTCTCAAAGAGACAGGAGAAACGTCCCCATGTTTTTTTTATCTCTGTAAATGCTGTCTTACAATTGAATTAACCAATTTGCCGTCAGCCTTGCCCTTTACCTTGGGCATAAGTGCACTCATCACCTTGCCTAAATCCTGCATACTCTGAGCGCCTACTTCAAAAATCGTATCTGAAACTATTTGGTTGAGTTCTTCCTCGGTAAGCTGCTGCGGCAAATAACCCATCAGTATACCAATTTCTTTATTAATATTTTCAACCAGGTCGGGCCTGTTGCCTTTTTCAAAGTCAGGTATCGAATCCTTCCTTTGTTTAACTCCTTTGGCAATTACCTCTATAACACCCTCATCATCCAGCTCTGTTTTCTTGTCCTTTTCAATCTGCAATATACCGGCTCTCACCATGGTTATAACATTTTTCCTTATAACATCTTTTTCTCTCATTGCAGACTTAAGGTCTTCCTGTAATACTTCCTTGAGGGACATTCACATCAACCTTCTTTTATTTTGTTTTTCTTTTTCTTGCAGCTTCAGATTTCTTCCTTCTTTTTACACTTGGGCTCTCATAATGCTCTCTTTTCCTAACCTCTGCCAAAACCCCAGCCCTGGCACATTTCTTTTTGAACCTTCTAAGAGCGCTTTCAAGAGTTTCGTTTTCACCAACTCTAATTTCAGACATACATTTCCCTCCCTCCGCTGGTAACAATCCTTACAGTATATTGCTATACTGCGTTACTAAGTGGGACATATCAAAACCATATCATATCCATCAATTTACTCTTCTGAATACGATAAAATACTCAGTTTATTATACATTACTTGATTAATTAGTGTCAATAACGGGTTTTTGGCTCAGGCTATCCCAAAGCATTTTCAAGCTTGCGGCCGCCCAATATATGAAAGTGCAGATGAGGAACTGCCTGCCCGCCATCTTTTCCGATATTAGTAACTACTCGGTAGCCGCTTTCCGCTATACCTAATTCCTTTGCTATACCCGGAATTTTGCCGAAAATATGTGCCGCAATCTCTGAGCTGCTCTCATTCAATTCCTGGGCAGACTCAATATGCTGCTTTGATACAATCAATACATGAACCGGAGCAAGTGGGTTGATATCTTTAAAAACCAATACTTTTTCATCCTGATAAACCATGCTGCAAGGTATTTCTCCATCTATAATTCTGCAAAAAATACAGTCTTTCATCACTTCACCTCCTTAGTTCAGTCTGATCTTGCAATATAATACGGCGTACTAAATGTTATTCAACAAAATTCCGTTAAATCCTGCACAAATAAATAAATTAATATATTCTTCCGGTCATATAATCTTCTTTTAATTCCGCAAGAACTGTTTCAATTATTTTTCCCTTTATGTCTTCCCGTGATTCAGATACAACCCTTATATAATTATCTGTCAAGCCTTCAAAAAGAGATTTTTGACCATCAAACGGCTGTTCATACAGAACCGGCTTGCTGCGCCCGATAAAGGCTTTTTTGAATTTTTCTTCATTTTTTTGGGCAATTGCGGTTATTACCTTGCTTCTCGAATCCTTCACCTGCGGCTTTATCTGATTCTCATACTTTGCTGCAGGAGTGCCGGTTCTTTGTGAATACTTGAAAACATGCATGGCGCTGAAGGCTATCTCCTCAACAAAATCAACCGTTTTTTGAAACTCCTCTTCTGTCTCTCCCGGAAATCCCACAATCAAATCCGTTGTAATCGCCACATCGGCAAATACTTCTCTCAGCTTTTTCACTACCCTTCTGTATTCCCCGGTTGTGTACTTTCTGTTCATCCTCTTAAGGGTCTCATCACATCCGCTTTGAAGAGAAAGATGGAAATGCCCGCATATTTTCGGAAGGCGGCTGAGCCTTTCAATGAATCCGTCAGTCATTACATTAGGATCTACGGAACTCATCCGAATGCGCCGGATTCCGTCTATTTCATGAACCTTTTCAATTATATCAATCAAAGAAGTATTCCCCAGGTCCTTTCCGTAAGAAGCAACATGTATTCCCGTCAGCACTATCTCCCTAAAGCCGTTCTCCGCCAACTCTTTTACTTCGGCTATTATACTGTCCGGTTTGCGGCTCCTAATATGCCCCCTGGCATATGGAATTATGCAATATGTACAGTACTGGTCGCAGCCCTCCTGTATTTTAAGAAATGCCCTCGTTCTGCTCTTGTAGCTCTTTATGGACATCTCCTCAAATTCTTTTACTTTCATAATGTCATTAACCATATTAAGCTTTTCTTCTTTTTCCATTGCGTATTCAACCAATTCTACCATTCTGCTGCGTTCATCCGTGCCGACTACCAGGCTTACTTCCGGTATCTCAAGCACTTCTCCAGGTGCTATCTGCGAATAGCAACCCACGACAGCAACAAGGGCTTCAGGGTTCTTTTCCCTGGCTCTTCTTATAATCTGTCTGGATTTCCTGTCTCCCATATTGGTTACTGTGCAGGTGTTTATTATATATACATCCGCAAATTCGGAATAATCTACAATCTCGTAGCCTGCATTCTCAAAGCTCTCTGTCATTGCTTCCGTCTCATACTGGTTGACCTTGCAGCCAAGTGTATAAAATGCCGCCTTTTTCAATGGATTTCCTCCTACTTCATCTGATCATACTCGTACATTATGCTTGTGAGTACCGCAATTCCCGCCGTTTCCGTGCGAAGTATCCTTCTGCCCAACGTTACCGGTACTGCTCCCATCTCTTTTGCTTTTTCCACCTCGACAGGCTCGAAGCCCCCTTCCGGGCCTATGAAAAAGCCTATGCTTCCGGCTTTGTTTTTGCTTAATACTTCCTTAACAGGTAGGCTAGTCTCCAGTTCGTAGGGTATAATTACAAGATCCAGCCCGGCTGCAGACCTTAGGGCCTGATCCAGAGTCACAGGCATGCCTATAACAGGGATTATCCCTCTGCCGCTTTGCTTTGCGGCTTCTTCAGCTATCTTAGCCCATCTTTCTGCTTTCTTCCTCTCATCCTTTTCGGATTCAAGCCTTACTACAGTTCTGGAAGTAAGTACGGGAACGATTCTCTTAATACCCATTTCAGTGCACTTTTGAATAATAACATCCATTTTGGCTGATTTGGGTATGCCCTGATACAGTACCGTATCAATATCCGGCTCCCCCTTTGCTGCTTCCTTTTCCAGTATTATTGCGCCTATTGAATCCTTAGCCATGCTTTCAATAACTGCAATATAATCGGTCCCTTCCCCGTCGCACAGCACTATCCTGTCGCCGCACTTTAAACGAAGCACTTTAGATATATGTTGAACATCTTCTCCGGAAAGGGTAATCCTGTCTTTCAAAATGCTCTGCCTTTTAACAAAGAATCTATGCATACTATTTCCCTTCTGCCGCAATGGCGCACCATTCTCCCATCTCCAGCACCTCAAGAATACTGAAGTCTTCTGCTCTGAGTTTTCTCAAAACCTCATCCCTTCTATCACTTATGATGCCGGAGGAAATAAATATGCCTCCTTTTGCTAGAAAACTCATTGCATCCTCACTAAAGGAAATGATTATATCAGCTATTATATTCGCAATTATTACATCAGCCTTGCCGGATACCACATTTAGGAGGTTCCCGCATCTTACGTCCACTCTTTCATCAACCTTGTTAATTTCTGCATTTTCTCTGCTTACTCTGCAGGAAACCTCGTCAATATCTACGCAAACAACTTTTTCAGCACCAAGCTTGGCTGCTGCTATTCCAAGTATTCCGGAGCCGCAGCCCACGTCAAAAACCGTGCTGCCGCTCTTGATATACTTTTCTAAAAGCTTCACGCACATTATTGTTGTTTCATGAGTTCCTGTACCAAAAGCCATTCCGGGGTCAAGCTCAATTACTACCTCATCTGCCTTAACTTTATGCTCCTCCCAAGTGGGTTTGATTACTACCCGCTCTCCTATCTTCACCGGCTTGTAATATTTCTTCCAAGCGTTTGCCCAGTCTTCATCACTTACCTCCCGGGTGGAGACAGTGCCTTTCCCCTTATTAAGGCCGAATCCTTTAAGCTTTTCAATGCGATCAGCTATGGATTTCAGTACGGTTTCGTTAAATTCCACGAAAGGAAAATATCCCTTTACCCTGGCATCCTTTCCCATCAGTTCTATCAACTCATCTTCAATATAATCCCAGCTTTTTTCATTCTTATTCAATGCATTGAAATCATTCGGATCCTCTATAAGCACCCCGCTTGCTCCCTCACTATACAATATCTCGGATACCGCATCCGATGCCTCGGTAGTTGTTATTACCTGCAGTTCTACGTACTTCAATCTATCATCCTCTTACAATAAAATATTCAAGGCTTGTACTTCATGTTACAATTCGTCATCTTTACATTATATATAATAAGATAAATATTTACAATATATGCACAAAATCCTGCCGTTAAAGTGCCGGATACACAGAAAAGCCCGGCATCACCGAGCTTTTCGTTATTTTCCAAAAGCATCCTTGACCTTGTCAAAGAAGGATTTCCCCTGGTCCTCCATATCGTCTCCGCTTATCGCAGCGTACTGTCTTAGAAGCTCCTTTTGCTTCTCACTGAGCTTCTTTGGTACACTTACCTTGACTGTGAAGTAGAGATCTCCTCTCACTTTGTTCTTCAGGCTTGGTATGCCCTTATTTTTTATCCTGAAAGTAGTACCCGTCTGAGTACCTTCCGGTATTGTATACTTCATCTTTCCCTCAAGGGTATTCACTTCTATCTCATCCCCCAGGGCTGCCTGAGTAAAGGAAATAGGCATTTCGCTGTATAGGTTTATGCCATCTCTCTTAAACAGCTTATGGGGTTTCACTCTCATGTAAATATACAGATCGCCGTTGGAACCCCCTCTTAAACCCGGTTCTCCTTCTCCTCTGAGAGGCATCACAGAACCGGTATCGACACCGGCAGGTATATCAATAGTAATCTTTCTGCTTCTTCTTATGCTGCCCCTGCCCTTACACTGGGGGCAAGGCTCCTTAATGACCTTGCCTTCCCCATGGCACTCGTCGCATGTCCTTACATTCACAACTCTTCCAAAAATAGTGCTCTGGGTAAACCTTACTTCGCCGCTTCCTCCGCATGCCTTGCAGGTCTCGGGGCTGGTTCCGGCTTTTGCTCCCGTGCCTTTGCAGTCATTACAGGTCTCATTCCTTGTTACATGTATATCCTTTTTTACTCCAAAAGCTGCTTCTTCAAACTCTATCTCAAGCTCGTACTTAAGATCCGTACCCTTCTGAGGGCCGGTTTTCCTCCCGGCGCTTCCCGTGCTGCCAAAGCCTCCGGTGCCCCCGAAAAACATGTCGAATATGTCTTCAAAGCCGCCGGTACCGGTTGATCCGCCAAAGCCGCCAAAGCCTCCGAAGCCGCCAAAACCTCCCGCACCGCCAAAGCCATTCGGATCAACTCCCGCATGGCCGAATTGGTCGTATCTGGCTTTTTTGTCCTTATCGCTCAATACCTCATAAGCTTCATTCAGTTCTTTAAATTTACTTTCCGCACTTTTGTCACCCTGGTTCATATCAGGATGGTATTTCTTTGCAAGCTTTCTGTATGCTTTTTTTATATCTTCTTCAGAAGCTGACTTATCTATGCCCAATACTTCATAATAATCTCTTTTTGATGCCATTTCTTCTCCACCTTTACATAAACCAGTCTATGAATAATGACGCCATTCTCGTACCCATAATTATCATAACTGAGCAGGAAACTATAAAGTATCCTGCTCAGTACCTTTGAACCGCAATAATTATATCACTAATTACTTGTCGTCTTCAACCTTATAATCTGCATTTACAGTATTGTCATCCTGCGGAGCTTCCCCGGCAGGCCCCTGTGCCCCCGCATTAGCCTGATATATTTTCCCCGATATGTCATAGAATACCTTTGTAAGTTCCTCAGCAGCAGCTTTTATTGCTTCCGTGTCTGTTCCCTTCAAGGCCTCCTTGACGTTATTCAATTCGGCTTCAATTCTTGCTTTGTCTTCACTGCCAAGTTTGTCTCCAAGGTCCTTAAGGTTCTTTTCGGTCTGATATACCAAACTGTCTGCATTATTCCTTACTTCAACCTCTTCTTTTCTCTTTTTATCTTCTGCGGCAAACTTTTCTGCTTCTTTTACCGCTGCTTCGATATCGCTGTCAGAAAGATTGGTGCTTGCTGTAATCGTCACCTTCTGCTCATTTCCGGTACCCAGGTCTTTTGCAGATACATGTACGATACCGTTAGCATCTATATCAAAGGTTACCTCTATCTGAGGCACTCCCCTTGGAGCCGGAGGTATCCCGCTAAGCTGGAACCTTCCCAATGTCTTGTTGTAAGCTGCCATTTCCCTTTCGCCCTGCAGTACGTGTATTTCAACGCTGTTCTGCCCATCAGCGGCTGTAGAGAATATCTGGCTCTTTTTTGTCGGTATGGTTGTATTTCTGTCTATAAGCTTTGTGAATACTCCGCCTAATGTCTCTATTCCAAGTGAAAGAGGAGTAACATCAAGAAGCAGTACATCCTTGACTTCTCCTGTCAGCACTGCGGCCTGTATCGCAGCGCCTATTGCAACGCATTCGTCAGGGTTTATCCCCTTGTAAGGTTCCTTTCCTGTAAGCTTCTTCACGGCTTCCTGAACCGCAGGTATTCTAATTGAACCGCCTACCAATATTACTTTGCTCAACTTGTCTGCTGTGAGGCCCGCGTCTGCCAGGGCTTTCCTTGCAGGCTCCATTGTCATCTCCACCAGATCGTGGGTAAGCTCGTCGAACTTAGCCCTTGTAAGGGTAACGTCAAGATGCTTCGGTCCGCTTGCATCAGCAGTAATAAACGGTAGATTTATATTTGTCTGAAGCACTCCCGAAAGCTCAATCTTCGCCTTTTCAGCAGCCTCCATAAGCCTCTGCATTGCCATTCTGTCATTGCGCAGGTCAATTCCGTTATCCTTCTTGAACTCGTCGGCAAGATAATTTACTACTCTCTGGTCGAAGTCGTCACCGCCAAGCCTGTTGTTGCCGTTTGTTGCCAATACTTCAAACACCCCGTCTCCAAGCTCCAGTATCGAGACATCGAAGGTGCCCCCTCCCAGGTCGAACACCAGTATTTTCTGATTTTCTTCTTTATCAAGGCCATATGCCAGGGATGCCGCCGTCGGCTCATTGATTATCCTGAGCACTTCAAGGCCGGCTATCTTGCCTGCATCCTTTGTTGCCTGCCTCTGGCTGTCGCTGAAATATGCAGGTACGGTTATAACAGCCTGTGTAACCTTCTCGCCCAGATAAGCTTCCGCATCCTGTTTAAGCTTTGTGAGAATCATTGCGGATATTTCCTGAGGGGTATAGCTTTTATCATCAATATTCACCTTGAAATTAGATCCCATTTCCCTTTTTATCGATATTACAGTTCTCTCCGGATTTGTAACTGCCTGCCTTTTTGCAACCTGGCCTGCAAGCCTTTCTCCTGTTTTTGAAAATCCTACAACCGAGGGCGTTGTTCTTCCGCCTTCAGCATTTGGAATTACTACCGGCTCTCCGCCTTCCATAACTGCGACACAAGAGTTTGTAGTTCCCAAGTCAATACCTATTACTTTTGCCATTTATTGCTTCCTCCTTATTTTTTAGCACTTATTGCTTCACCGACACTTTTACAAGTGAAGGCCTGATTACTTTGTTTTCCAGAATGTATCCTTTTTGAAATACTTCCTTTATTTTATTTTCATCCTCATCCTCACCGGGCACCTTCATTACAGCATGGTGAAGATTGGGGTCAAATTCCTTATCCATGGCTTCAATTTCTTTGACGCCATTCTTTTTAAGAATATCTATGATCTGATTGCAGACCATTTCTACTCCTGAGATGTATTGTTCATCCAGCTTATCCTTATTGAACGCTTCCACTGCCCTTTCCATATTGTCCACAATCGGCAGCAGCTGTGCGGTTATAGTTTCAAGGACGTTATTGTACATATCTTCCCTTTCCCTTGCTATCCTCTTTTTATAGTTTTCAAAATCCGCCTGCATTCTTAGAAGCCTGTTATAGTATTCCTCAGACTGCTTTTTCAGTTCAAGAATTTCTTTGTTATCAGTCTCCGCCGCCTGATCAGGAACTGCTTCTCCTGTTTGTGCAGAAGCTTCTTCCGCCGTATTCTCTTCAATCGTATTATTAACCTGCGGCTTTTCCTCTTCTTTTTGTTTTTTATGCTTCATCAATCTGACCACCTTTAAGTTTTATATTTAAGATTACCTCTTGAGAATGCTTGTCAATATCTCGCTGAGGTTATTTGTCATACACTCAACAACAGAAATGGCTTTGGAATATTCCATCCTTGTGGGGCCAATTATCCCAACCGAGCCGATAACCTTGTTATTAATCTTATAAGTTGCCGTTATAAGGCTGCATTCCTTGAACTGCTCAAGCTTGTTTTCCTTGCCTATGCTTACACTTACATCCTCACGAACATCATTCAGCACTTTAAACAGCAGTTCCCTTTCTTCCATTATATTGAGGAAATCCCTTGCTTTGTTGATATCGCTGTATTCAGGAAGATTCAAAATGTTGGAAACCCCATCATGGTACACTTCTGAAGTGTCGGAATAAAATAATGTCTGTATAAGCTCAGGTACCACTTGTTCAATTATTTCACTGTGTCCAAGAGAATTGTTCAGCATGTCCTGAAAGTCAAATTTTTCTATTTCCTCTACATCCAGCCCAGCCATCTTGTCATTAATCATACTGGTTATTCTGATGAGGGCATCCGGCTGTATATCCTGCTTCAATCTTAGAACACTGTTCTTTATTATCCCCGCATTCGTTACTATTACTGCCAATACTACTGCTCTGTCTATCCTGAGAAGCTGCACCTGCTTTATGCTGGTCCTGCGAAACTGAGGAGCCATCACTATGGATGTATATTGAGTCAGCTGTGAGAGCAGCTTTGAGGCATGCTTTATAAGCCGGTCAATCTCTCCCAGGGATTCAACGAACTCCCTCTTTATCATTTCCCTTTGAGCCTCATTAATTTTATCCTGCTTCATAATCTTATCTACGTATAATCTGTAGCCTTTGTCTGAGGGAATTCTTCCGGCTGATGTATGAGGTTGTTCAATATATCCCATATCCTCAAGATCAGACATCTCGTTTCTTATTGTTGCAGGACTGGTACCCGTCAGGTACTTCTTGGATATTGTCCTTGATCCGACAGGTTCTGCGGAGTTTATATAATCTTCAATAATAGCTTGCAGTATAAGTCTTTTCCTGTTTCCCATATCCATCAATATCACCGCCCTTGTTAGCACTCTACTGTATTGAGTGCTAATTCTGTCTTTAAAATAACATTGTCACATATTTTTGTCAATAGGTTTTACAACTTTTTTCTGCTTAATAGAAGAATGATACGTCGTAAATATAAGCTTGCAGTCATACTCCCAGAGCAATAGCCTTGTATACCGACTCACACGATATTAGCTTTGGACAGAATCAGAGCTTGATACTTGCAAAACCCTGACGCACATAAACCCAACCTCCTGTTGGTATGTGCTGGATTTACCTCACGTAAATCCCACGGATTTTACCGCGTATCTTCTCTCGATTCTGTTGCCCAAAGCCAATAAGTGCTCGCTGTTATACAAGGCTAGTGCTCTGTAGGATGACTACAAACTTCAAATGTGTCGCATTATTCAAACCACCCACCAATTGCCCGAAGAATGCGGCGCGATTACACTATAACATTTATATATGTTATATAGTTGCATAAGAAGGTTTCGATACTTACATCATTATCGATAATTACCTATTTACCGGAATATTTATCCCGCCGTGCATTTAGCGGTTTTTCGTGTTTTCAGTGTTACCATAGCTCCCAAAGCCCTGCCCTAAACCTCTAACCTCGCACCTCGTACCCGAAGAATGTGTTGCCTTCTTCTCCTTATGCGAATTCAACAAAAACAGAATTAGATAGGTCTATCCCTTTCTTTGTCAGCTTCAGCCTGTCCGATTCAATAAACACAAGGCCTTGTGCCGCAAGCTTCTTAAGCTGGCTGCCATATCTTGTCCGGAAGTCAACCCCGTATTTGCTGTTAAAGCCTGCCATATCCAACCCTTCATTGAGCCGCAGTGCCAGAAATATCGTTTCCCACATGTCCTCATCGGCGGATAATTCCTCCTGCCCTTCCACCGGCAGTTTCCCCTCAGCGGCCAGGCTGATATACCGGTTAATGTCTTTATAATTCCAGAATCTTTTCCCCTCCAGCTTGGAGTGGCTTCCGGCTCCGACGCCAAGATATTCCTCATTTCTCCAATACACAAGATTATGCCTGCATTCCATGTTCTTCCTGGCAAAGTTGGATATCTCATATTGGAGGTAGCCGTTGGAGCCCAATGTATCCACTGCGATTCTGTACATTTCCCTGTCCAACTCCTCGTCTGGCAACTGCAATTTGCCTTCTTTATATAATTCATAAAATCCTGTGCCCTCTTCCAGTATAAGGCTGTAGCAGGAAATATGATCCACGCCTAAGCTTACGACCTTATCCAGGGTTTCTTTCCACATATCGGTGGTCTGATTGGGAAATGCAAAAATTAAATCGGTATTTATATTGTCAAATCCGGATTCTCTTGCCCAATTATAGGCATTCAGAAAATCCTCAGTAGTGTGAATCCTTCCCAGCTCACCCAGCAGTTCTGCCTGCCATGCCTGCAGGCCTATGCTGAGCCTGTTTATCCCAAGGCTTCTATAGTACTTCAGAGTATCAAAGGTTACAGTTCCCGGATTGGATTCCATGCTGATCTCCGCTCCTGCTTTTATCCGGGGTGCAATCTTATCCATTATTTCACCTATAAGCCTGCAATTAATAACGGTGGGAGTTCCCCCACCGATGAATACTGTCTTGTAAACAAAATTGTACCTTTCCTGATATGCATGAAGCTCCCTGAGAAGCGCTTCTGTATACTCCGGCGCATCATCTTCCCTGCACGGGTAGGAATTAAAATCGCAGTACAGGCACTTGCTCCTGCAGAAAGGTATATGGATGTACAAACCCACTTCCTTCATTTTTTCACCCACTTTTAATCATCCAGTTTCAGGACCGACATGAAGGCTTCCTGGGGCAGCTCCACGCTGCCAACCTGCCTCATTCTCTTCTTCCCTTCCTTCTGCTTTTCAAGAAGCTTTTTCTTTCTTGATATATCTCCGCCATAGCACTTGGCAAGCACATCCTTACGCAATGCCTTTACAGTTTCCCTGGCAATAATTTTTGTTCCGATGGCCGCTTGTATGGGAATCTCAAACATCTGTCTCGGAATTACCTCCTTGAGCTTTTCAGCCATAGACCTTCCCCTGGCATATGCCTTATCTTTATGTACTATGAAGGAAAGTGCATCAACCGCTTCTGTATTAAGCAGTATATCCAGCTTAACAAGATCTGACCTTTCATATCCCTTCAGCTCATAGTCAAAGGAAGCATAGCCCTTTGTCCTGGATTTTAATGCGTCAAAAAAGTCATAAATTATCTCATTCAGCGGTAAATCATAATTAAGTATGGCTCTCTTTTCCTCCATATACTGCATATCCCTGAAGGTGCCCCTGCGGTTCTGGCAAAGCTCCATAATCGCTCCTACATATTCTGTAGGTGTCATTATAGTGGCCTTCACAATGGGTTCCTCCATATATTCTATCTCTTGGGGAACTGGCAGGTTTGTCGGATTGGAAACCTCAAGCTTTTCTCCGTTGGTCTTGGTAATATGATATATAACACTTGGTGCGGTGGTAACAAGGTCAAGATTATATTCCCTTTCCAGCCTCTCCTGGATTATTTCCATGTGCAGCAATCCCAGGAAGCCGCATCTGAAGCCAAAGCCCAGTGCTACCGATGTCTCCGGTTCAAAAAGCAGTGCAGCATCATTAAGCTGCAGCTTTTCCAGAGCATCTTTAAGGTTCTCGTAATCTGCTCCGTCTGCTGGATAAATACCGCAGTATACCATTGAAGTAACCTTCCTATAGCCCGGTAGTGCTTCCTTGCAGGGGTTATCCGCATCGGTAATGGTATCTCCCACATGGACATCCTTTACATTCTTTATACTGGCTGTTACATAGCCTACATCTCCTGCCATAAGCAGGCCGGTAGGATTCAGCCAGGGCTTCAGTGTGCCTGCCTCAACCACTTCGTACTCCTTGTTGTTTGACATCATTCGCATATTCATGCCCGGCTTCAGTACCCCGTCCACTACTCTTATATAGGCAATAACACCTTTATAGCTGTCATAGAAGGAATCAAAAATCAAAGCTTTCAAAGGCTTATCCTCATCTCCGGCCGGATGAGGTATATACTTCACTATTCCTTCAAGTACTTCTTCAATGTTCAGTCCTTCCTTGGCAGATATCAATGCAGCATCTGAAGCATCAAGGCCGATTATATCTTCGATTTCCTTTTTTACGAACTCCGGGTCTGCGCTGGGAAGATCGATTTTATTTATTACAGGATACAGCTCCAGATTATTATCCAGGGCCAGATATACATTAGCCAGTGTCTGCGCCTCAATACCCTGGGTGGCATCTACCACAAGCACAGCCCCTTCGCAGGCAGCCAGGCTCCTGGAGACTTCATAGGTAAAATCCACGTGTCCCGGAGTATCTATAAGATTCAATACATATTCCTGTCCATCCTGAGCCGTATACTCCAGCTTGACCGATTGAAGCTTTATGGTGATTCCTCTCTCCCTCTCAAGGGCCATATTGTCAAGTACCTGTTCCTCCATATCCCTGGCGGAAATAACCCCTGTTTTTTCTATAAGCCTGTCGGCCAGAGTCGATTTTCCATGATCTATATGTGCTATTATGCAGAAATTTCTTATATGCTTTTGCCTGTCCCCTGCCATATATGGCGTCCTCCTTTGTGCCCCTTAAATCTTTAAGATTGTATCAAATGAGTTTTATACATTTACGCATATTATAGCATATTAGTTTTTAACAATAAATATATACTATATACACCGGATTCCAAAAAATGAAATAGGTTTATGCACAACAGAAGAATAAGAGGACACGGGGGACGGGGGACGGGGACACGGGGACGTTTCCCCTGTCCCACTTCCAGTGGGACACGCGAAACGTCCCCGTGTCCTCCCCATGTCCTCTTTATAAAATAAAATCATTCATTAAGTTTTGCTTTTATGCTTTTCACAATACTGTCACAGTGCCTCGTGGAATTGTCGTAAATATAATTGAAAATCCTGACGGCAGGTTCTATATTTATCATAAGCTTTTCTCCGGCAATGTCTACCCTCAGCAGGCTGTCCTCCTGCAAAGAAACTGCTATTGCGTACTTATCGTCATTGCACATCATCATTCTTCTGGCTGACATATCTGCAATGCTGACTGAAAGAATCAGCAGAATTATGCAGAAGAATATCCCCAGGGCCTTCTTCAGCTTATTTTTCAATGCTTCCATCCTCTGTTTCTTTTTATCAACTCTCTTGCTCATCTGCATCTATTCCTTCAGGTCGTTTATTACTTCCCCCATAACCCTTGCAAAAAGCTCTGCGGAATATTGGGCTTCCTCAATAGTATTAAGCATACATCCTACCTCTACCAGCATGGAGTGATTGCTGAAATAGAGGTTGTACTTGCCTCTGCTTTTTATATCGATTTTGTAGAATAATCCAGGATATAGTTTATCCATCTTTTTCTTTATATATACTGCAAACTTTTCCAGCTCTGCGTAGTTTGGATTCTCTTTTGCTATTACAAGCATTATCCTTGCAGCCCTTTTCCCGTTTATTGAGGTGGTGTATTCGGATTTTTTGGCTGTTTTCTCAGCAAATGTGGCTTTCTCCGCATCAAAGGCATCTCTGTGCAAATCCAGGATTACTTTTATGGAATTGTATTTATTGATGCTGTTCTTTATAGTTTGAAGGGAATTTGCATAAGAATATGCATAGGACTCTTTATCATGCTTGGTCTTGTCATGGAGAACCTTATATTTGTATTTATCCTGCAGCTCTTTGGCAAATATGCTTCCTACGGCTATAACATTGTACTTGTCATTCTGGGTATGATAATTCCCTGCAGTATTAGGCATGTAGCTTTCTGTGGAATGCGAATGATAAACGAGTATCTGCGGAGATTTGCTGTTCAATGCTATTTTGCCGGGGATGGCGACAGCTTCCTCGACAATTTGTGATGCCGGGGTTTCTGCGGGTATCTCAGCTTTATATTCATCTTCCTCGCTGAAATAAATAGCTCCCTGAGGCGCATTTTCAAAATCGGTAATATTGGGAAATGCACTGCTGCCGGTTTCGGCATATGAAAACAGCGACGGATCATATTGACTGAAAGCTGTAAAGGCAAAATTCAGGTAAGTTATGGGATTGCCGGCGCCGGTATGAAGCCCGTCGGTGATGCTGCTTGCAGCAGACTCAAGAAGCCCGGGCATAGGGCAGCCGTATTCAATCTCATAATTTGCCTTGGCTCCTGTCATTACAGTATTTAACAGCTGTATGTAGAAGTTATTGGAGTATTCTTCAAGCTTTAGCCTCTTTTTAATGTCATAATTGAAAACCTCTGCAGAGCCGGTTGAGCTGATATTGTATTTGCTTAAATATGGGTCAGGTGAATATAACCATTTCAGAAATAAAAGCGATGCTGCAACTGCCAGTGCCAGAAAAAGCGCAAACAGCCATTTCTTGTTCAAACACTCCACCTCTTTTCCGCCAGTCTTTTGAACCCGATTAAAAATTGGACCTGTCTGTATACAAATATATGCCATACACTAGAAAAAATGCGTCTCACGACGCACTTTTTTAGTTCAGATACCTGTTCATTTCATCCTGATCTACGTTCGGGTGCAGTGCAATATTCAGCCCGTTGGCTATCACTATTGCTATATCGTCTATAAGCCTGTCAATTTCCTTTGGAGTGACCATAAGGTTACCTATATACGGGGAAATCACCTCGTCTATCAGCTTATGCTTCTCTGTTTTATCCATGCTCTTAAGCATATTGTAGAATTCTCCGCTTTCAGGAGATTCGTTTATAAGAGTGTCAATCACCATATCTATGGTATCGCTGGCCATTGTTGCGGCATCTACAACTGTCGGAACTCCGATGGCTATGACAGGCACCCCCATGCTCTCCCGGCTAAGTTTCTTCCTGTTGTTCCCGACTCCGGATCCCGGGTTTATGCCTGTATCCGCAATCTGGATTGTTGTGCTTATCCTGTCCATTTTCCTTGAAGCTAAGGCATCAATGGCTATTACCAGGTCAGGATTCACTTTATCCACTATGCCCCTTATTATTTCACTGGTCTCTATCCCTGTAATCCCAAGCACCCCGGGGGCAATAGCACAAACTGACCTTACTCCCTCGTCGATCTGATCGGGAACGTATTCCTTAATATGGCGTGTTACCAGCAGATGCTCCACTACCCTCGGCCCCAGTGCGTCGGGAGTTACATTCCAGTTTCCCAGCCCTACCACCATTATCACGGATTGGTCATTGAGGCTCATCAATCTTGCTACTTCTTCCGCAAGAACCTTTCCCACTTCTTCCTGGAGCTCCCTGTCATTTTCCCTCAGTTTGGGCACTTCAATGGTAATATAATTCCCTTTGGGCTTTCCTATGATTCTTGCACCGACATCTTCAACAACCTTAACCCTGGTTACGGTATAACTCTCATCTTTGTCCACATCCACAACCACTCCCGGGATATCTTGCCTGTTTTCCTGCTTGTTATAAAATTCCCTTGCTTCAATAGCTAAGTCTGTTCTTATTCCGGCCACGGCATTCCCTCCAAAAATCTGTAAAGTGTTTTTCATTAATTAATAATTGAAGTTTGCGCCTTACCTGATGTTTTTATACAAAATGCAGTTCTTCATAATTAATTTTAAAGCGGGTAAACTTATATAAATAATATATAAAACATGCCCAAAAAAGCTCAATACAATGCACTTGCATTTTTTTGGCTAATATGATAGAATACCTTTTGTCAATTGAATTTTGAAGGAGGTGAAGGGTTTGGCAAATATAAAATCAGCTTTAAAAAGAATAAAAGTGGCAAATTTCAAGACAAGAAGAAATAGAATAATTGTTTCCTCCTTGAAAACTTCAATAAGAAGGTTTGAAGATTCCATTAAGAACGGAAATATGAGCGAAGCTAAAGAATTGTACAGGAAGGTTGCTAGTCTTATTGACAAAGCAGTTTCCAAAGGTACACTTCATAAGAATACAGCAGCAAGGAAAAAATCCAGATTATCAAAAAAGATAAAGGATATAGCTTAGTATACGAACAAAAATTTCGGGTGCCGCAAAACTTTTTAATAAGCAGTTAGCGGCACCCTATTTATATTACTCAAATAATCCCGCAAGCAGCATCTCCATCGCCAGCCGGTCTCCCATACCTCCTGACTTTATACTCAGATCAGTATCCAGGCACTTTCTGAAAGCAGACTGCAGTGCCTGCCTTTTTATTGATGAACCGTACTGTATGCAAAGCTTCACCGTATATTCATGAAGCTTAAGCTTTTCCGATATACCTCTCCTGTTATATTTTTTCTCATAAAGCTCATATACTTTCAGCATGTTCTTTACCTGACTTGACAGGAGAGCCAATACTCCTAAAGTGGTCTCCCCCTCAAGCAGCAAATCATTGAATATCCTGAGGCTGCGGCCTGTGTCTTTTTCATAGCATGCATTAATAAGCTTGAATATGTCATTTTCTATGTTCCTCGGAACAATTGCTTCAATATGCTCTATAGTGACCTCCGTTGAATTTCCCATAAAACCTGTCAGCTTTTTTATTTCATTCTCTAAATCATACAGGGTTTTGCTGCCATTTTTGTCAAGATAACCGGTACTGCTGATGAAATGATTCAGTTCTCTGGGGCCGATATTCTTGCCGCTCTTTCCAAGGGTTTTCTTTATCCACTGAGCCAGCTCATCCCTTTCTACTCTGTTGAATTCCAAAACCGCTCCATGCTTTTTCACTTCATCGAGAAGTTTTTTTCTTTTTTTATTAATACTTCCATAGGAAAGCAGCAAAAGGCAAACGGTATCATCAAGGTTTTGCAGCACTTCAATAAAGGGCTGTGCATCCTTCCCCGGAGCAGAAGCCTTTTCATCTTCATTCTCTTCCTCATCCTCATCTTCCTCCCTGCCCCTGCCCTTGCTCCTCAGTATTTCAGGATTTCTCACCTCTACTAATCTCTTTTCAGTTCCAAAGGGAAAAGTCCTGCAAGCGGCTGATAGCTCATCGGCCTCAAGCTTCTCCCCCTCCAGCCGGGTATAATTAAGCTCCGGAAAGGAGGTCACCACCGCTTTTTTCAGGGCCTCTCTGCCTTTGTCTATGAGATAAGTCTCATTGCCGAATATGATGTATACCGGTTTGATGCAGTTGTTTTTAATATCGTTCATAAGCTGCCTGTAGCCCATAATTTCATCACCATGCCGTTTCAACAGTATTTATTTAATTATAATATATAAGCTATCAACTGTCACTGCTTCACAGTTTTTACCTTCATACTTTCTCCGTCTGTTATTATGGTTACCCCTCCGTTCCCGTCCGTTCTGTATACAAGGCTTCCGATGCCGGCCAGTCTTTTCAGGGTATCCGGAGAAGGATGCCCATAATTGTTGCTGCCTACCGATATCACACTGACCCTTGGCCTGACTTTCTCAAGAAATTCTTTCGAGGAGGATCTTCCGCTGCCGTGGTGAGGCACCTTCATCACAACGGACTTTAAAGCTTCGGCTTGAAGCAGGCCTTCCGTCTCCTTTCCTATGTCCCCTGTAAAAAGTGCACTGAAATCTCCGTAGTACAGAACCCCCACCAGAGAGTTTTCATTCTCATCAGCTTTTGCAGCTTTTCCGGGGTGCAAAAAATCAATCTTTACTCCACCCCCAAGGTTTATTTGATCTCCCGAGCCCAGCCTATGGATTTTTATCCCCTTGTTTCTGCATATATCAAGCAGCGCACCGCTGCTTCCCGATATTTCATCCGTACCCGCCGAAACCCGGGGCAGGATTATATTTTTTATCTTATAACCCTCCATAACTTTCAGAAGCCCCTCCATATGGTCATCATGCAGATGGGATACGATAACGGTATCGATACTCCATATTCCCTGGTGCAAAAGTGTCGGAAAAGTTATCTTCCCTCCTACGTCATAGTAATAATCCCCATTCCTTGAAGAGCCTCCCCCGTCAATCAGTACTGCCTTTTTCTGAGGTGTAATGATACAGCAGCTGTCCCCTTGCCCCACATCAAAGAATACCATTCTCAGTTTTTCCGAGGGCAGGTTGTAGACAGAAATTGCAATAACAGCTGCAAGCAGATATGATAAAGCAAGCCGGCGCATATATACCCTGAAAAAAGCCAGCTTGCAAAATCCTATGAACAGTCCGATACCTCCATAGTACAAAGCATGAATATATATTGGCAGCCTTGGGATGTAAAAGCCTGCGGCGGGAAGCTCGGCAGCTTTTCGAATCATGAAGGAAAGGAGGTTAATAAAACAGTAATCCACAGAAAAAATATACAGTGCCAAAGTCTTTGATACAATTCCCGCAAACACCCCTATAAAGCCCGTAACTGTAATAATGAAGGACAGAGGTATTGCAGCAATATTTATTATGATGCTTATAATGGAAATATAGTTAAAATAGTGTGCCAGAACGGGAGCAAGCCCAAGCCATACCGACATGGACAAAGCCGCCGGATTCCTTATTACCCCAGGCATGCACCGCAATATGCCGTAAACTGCCGGATAAAGCAGGGCAATGGAATACATCGCGGCAAAGGATATCATAAACCCCGTATCATGTATTGCCAGGGGTTTAAATACAAGCATTATCATAAATGCAAAGGATACTGACGCCAAAAGGTCATACTCCCGCCCCGCCGCCTTGCCGGCCATCAGGACTGCAAGCATAATAACCGCCCTCACAGAGGGAAAAGGGGCTCCTATCAAAAGTACATAATATACTGTTATTAATAGGGTGACAGCTCCTTGAAGCCTCTTATCCAGTTTGAAAGGCATTAACAAATATGTAAGAAGCATCATCAGAAAGCCGACATGAAGGCCGGAAACCGAAAGTATGTGGGAAAGCCCTGTTTTCATATATGCTTCTTTCATATCCTCATCCATATCGGCCTTATCACCGGTAATAATCCCGGTGAGTACTGCCGCCTCCTCCTGAGGCAAGGCTTCATTAATAATACTCCTGACCTTCTCCTTTGAATAATACAGCATTGCCTTGAACACTCCTGCACTATTCTCCTTCAGCAGGGCCGCTCTGTCGGCTGCTATCTGCTTGGCTATCCCTTTGTTCTTATAATACAATTTAAAGTCGAAGTCTCCAGGATTCCTTATTCCGGCTATATCGGAACATTGGCCCCGGATGGACAGCTTATCCCCGAACTTGAATACGGTATCTGCATCAATCTTCAAGAAAACCTTCTCGGAGAAATTGTAGTGCTTTCCCTCATATTGAACCGAAATGCTTCTGGCCGGATACTGCAGATATTTCCCCCTTTCCACGGGATTATCCGTAATCAGGCATTCATAGACTGCAGTTTTTCCGTCAAATGCATCCAGCCTGCTCTCTGCTCGGTAGGCAAGACTGTAATCCGCCATGCCCACAAGAAAAACTAAAAGCATAAATACTGCCTTGAGATTTGGTTTGTTTTTTCTGTTTATAAGCACTGCCGCCCCCGACAATAAAAAACCACCCAATATAATCGGAATACCGGGTAAAATAATACTCGCAGTCAATATACCGAAAAAGAAGGAAAAAGCAAAGCTCGCCATAATCTCACGTCCGTTTCAAAATTTTGTGGATTTGTATAATTTCTACCAAAACTTTGAATATCCTTCTATTATTTACATTTTTTACTATTCAATATAAAAAAATAAAATAGCTGCCATTAGCAGCTATTTGCAATACTACATAAATCTGGTGGGCAGCACTGTATCAACAAGGCCGATTACCAATGCCCCTATTACTGCCCCCAATAAACTTACTTCCATTCCCTGCACCAGATATTGAGTAAAATATATTACCGCCGCCGAAACCAGGAAGCCTGAGATGCCTCTGCCTAAAGGAGACGCATCAAATTTGAAAAGCTTTTCGATAAGAAAATCCGCTGCCGCTATTACCAGGGCAGCAATAATTGCCGTAGTGAAGCCTCCTCTCATTCTGAAGCCGGGAACAAAATAAGCTGTAACCATAAGTACAATTGCGGCAACTACGAATCTGACAATGAAACCAATTACTCCTGTACCTGTCGACCTTCTTTGCTGATCATTCTTAGGTGTGTTATTTCCCATGCAATTCACCTCCTGAGTTTAATTTAACCTCAGAAAGATAAATATATACTTCTGTAATTTGAATTCTCTATTTTTTCTTTTTATTTACTTTTTTGCCGTTTACCTGTTCAATGGTATTTTTTGTACCGGAATAAAGCCCTGATGCAGAAAGCCCATATACTATGCCCTTGAAAACCCCTGCTTTTATACACAGAGGTTCAAGAAAAAAAACACCTATAATAACTCCAATAACAACAGCTGCAAGAGCACAAAACTTTTTGGGCAGCCCAAGCCCTTTGGCAAGCTGTGTTAATGAAACTATAATCGGCACCACTAATGTTTCGCTAATGTTCATATATTTACCCCTCCCTTCAATACATAATATGATTTGTACCAATAAATGCGACAGAGCAAAACAGATGTCTTTAGGGCATTAAAAAGGAGCAGCCATTCAACGCCTGCAAGGCTTTGGACTTTGCAGGTTTTTTGGTTTACTTTATTACAAAAGCATATATAATTAAAGTACAGGTTAATGTTTGAGGTAATAATCCCAAAGCCGTATAAGTAATAGAGGAGGTTCTTCATATGGATAGCAGTAAATTAAGCCTGCTTGCATCATGGATGAAGCAGTCAAAATACACTGTGGTTTTGACCGGTGCCGGCATGTCAACCGAAAGCGGCATTCCGGACTTCCGTTCGCCAGGCGGGTGGTGGAGAAATATTGATCCTGCAACGGTTGCTTCAAGATATGCATTGGAAAACCGGTATGAGCTGTTCAGAGACTTCTATATCATGCGGATAAACACACTTGAAGGCTGTAAACCCCATGAAGGTCATAAAGTATTGGCTGAATGGGAAAAAAGGGGCCTGGTACATTGCATTGCAACACAAAATGTTGACCGGTTTCATCAGGAGGCCGGAAGCCGCAATGTATATGAATTGCACGGAAATATCAGGACTGTCAGATGCGAGGACTGCAGCAATGCAGCAGAATTAAAGGAATTCTTGGAAAAGAAGCCGTGTGCAAAATGCAAAGGGAAACTCAGGCCAAATGTTGTGCTTTTCGGAGAATCCCTTCCATATGAAGCATTGGATAATGCAACACATTCAATCAGTAAAGCTGATCTTGCGGTTGTCGTAGGAACAAGTCTTCAAGTATATCCGGTAAACCAGCTGCCGGAGCTGTGCAAAGGGAAGAAGGCCTATATCAACTTAGATACGGGCAGGAGCAGCAGTCAATTTGACTTAGTGATAGAAGGAAGCGCAAGGGATGTTTTGACAAAAGCAGAAATGCTTTTGGATTAATCTATAAAGCATACTTTCCCATACGATAAAAAGCAAAAGGCATTATTGAACTGGACTTGCGGGAATGCTAAACATAAAAAGGAGGCAAATATGAGAACTGAACGATTATATAATGACGACCCCTATCTTACGGAGTTCCGGGCTGAAGTTATTGAAACACTGACTTATGGAGACAAATACGGAATTGTACTGGACCGGACCGCATTTTATCCGGCCGGAGGCGGGCAGCCCTGGGATACGGGATATTTGAATGATGAAAAAGTAACGGAGGTAATTGAAAAGGACGGGAAGCTGCTCCATATTGTTGATAATAAACTCCTGTCAACAGAAGTAAAAGGCTCTGTCGATTGGGCAAGACGCTTTGACTTCATGCAGCAGCATACCGGTCAGCACATATTGTCGGCTTGCTTTGAAAAGCTTTTAAACGGAAGCACCGACAGCTTCCATATGGGGAAGGATATAGTAAGCATAGAAATCAACATCGACAGCTTCAGCATTGATGATGCCGAGCGCATTGAGAATATGGCAAATGATATAATATACAGCAACCTGCCGGTAATAGCGAGAATTGTAAGCGGTGAAGAGCTGAACAGCCTGCCTTTAAGAAAAATGCCGAAGGTTACCGAGAATATTAGAATAGTTGAAGTCAAAGAAACAGACTACTCTCCTTGCGGCGGAACCCATGTGAGGACAACCGGCGAAGTGGGAATAATAAAGATAAAAAACTGGGAAAAATGCAAAGGAGGCATCAAATTTGCGTTTGTATGCGGAAACAGGGCGTTGAAGGACTATGGATTGTATAATACAATCATCCGGGCCCTTTGTGAAAAACTGTCGGCCAGGGATTCGGAAATTGTTGAAGCCGTTGACAAGCTGCTGTTTGACTTAAGGAATACTGAAAAGCAGCTTTCCGCTTCCACCCAGGAGTTGATTAGAATCGAAGCTGACAATACTATCAAGGAATGTCCGGTAGTATCAGGTATCAGGCTGATAAGCAGAGTCTTAGACAACAGAAGCATAAACGATGTAAAGCTTCTTGCGCAGTATCTGACAAAGGTACCGGGGACTGTTGCCCTTCTGGCTTGCAAAAATGAAAATGCACAAGTCATATTCAGCCGTTCCGAGGACGTGAATATGGATATGAATGCACTTTTTAAAGCAGTGCTTCCCATAATTGACGGTAAAGGCGGCGGAAATTCAAGAACAGCCCAAGGCGGAGGCAGCAGAGTGGATAGGCTGGAGGAATTTATGAATAATGCAAAAAATCTGATTATCTCTAAATAGCACAATAGGATGCCTGCTGCATCATCAATAAGCGGCAGGCACCTTATTTTTTTTCTTCAGACATCTTGTTAAGCTTTGAATTAAGCTTCTCGCGCATTGCAGCCTTTTCCCGTATCTCCTCCATATACTCCAGCTTGTAATCCAGTTCCGAGAAATATATTTTCATACACTTCTTAAGCTTTCTCCTCACATCATCAACTAAATGGCCAAGATCATCCGCCCTGTCTATGGCATCCTCAACATCCTTGCGGTGCGCCAGGGCTATCCTGTTAAACTCTTCAGCAGCCCCGACAGACAACCTGTAAGAGCTTACAAGAGGTGTGAGAATTTCATTTAAGACCACAATTTCCTTTAGGAAACAATCATCCCTGTCATTATCAACCATATTACCCTCTCACTCCCTTGCACCTCTATTTCCGTTATTGTACATATATTTAAATCTATGATATATTTATTTTTATAATGCAACTTTATTACATAATATATATAGTAAAATAGATTATTATCACAAAAGCAGGACTGTCTGCTTTTATATTGAGGTTTATATGGATTTTAATACGGCTATCAATCAAATACTGGTTTTATTTATTATAATGTTTATTGGAACAATTGCAAAAAAATCAAGAATTATCGATGAAGGCATACAAAACTCAATTTCAGTGCTCCTGATGCAGATTGCACTACCTTCGCTAATACTCTCATCAACCAATATTGCAAGAACTGCCGAAGTGCTGCCTAATCTGATCAGTATTCTTACAATCACATCGATTGCTTATATACTGACTATACTAATGTGCATGCTGACAGTAAAAGGGCTGCGCTTTGATCAGAAAACATCCGCTGTTTTTATTTCCCTTATAGTTTTTGGAAATGTAGGATTTATGGGATATCCCGTTGTCAGAGCATTTTTTGCGGAAACCGGAGTCTTTTATGCCACAGCCTCAAACCTGGTATTTACTGCCTTTCTGTGGACCTATGGAATACTATTGTTTAACAAACAGGAAAAAATCGACCTGAAAAAGCTCCTTAATGTTGGTTCAATATCAACTTTAATTGCTATTTTAATGTTTGCATTCCGTATAAGTCTGCCATATTCCCTTCAGACAGCATTTGATCTGATTGGAAAAATGACCACACCCCTCTCAATGCTTCTAATAGGAGCGCTAATTGCGGAAATAGATACTTCAAAGCTTGTTTCAGACAAAAGAATCTATCTGGTGGCGGCAATCAGGCTTATTATAATTCCTCTGGCAACTGCCTATATTCTAAGGTTTATGGGCTTTAACACCATGGTGATATCGATATGCACATTAATGGCTGCCATGCCGTCAGGTGCAACAAATGCAATTTTTGCCGCACAATTTGACACAGAACCATTATTTGCTTCAGTTGGTGTTTTTATAACCACGCTGTTAAGCATTCTTACACTGCCATTCACTGTATACATGCTTACTAATTTCATACTTTAGCTTTCATTTTTTCTTTCTTCATCCTATATTTTCAACTCATGCAAAAGCAGAATCCATAGAATACTATAAATGTCGCGAAAAATATTTATAATTGCAAAATCAGATAGGCTATGATTTTGTGTTAAATTAATGTACTTCCCACGACATATGAATAAGGGAAAGTGTTTTGTTCAAAACATATACTATGAAAGGCGGTGTTTTTGATGGCAAGAAATACTGAAACAGCATATAAGACTATTTCAGGAAAAAGAACCGGCAGGCGAAGCTCAAAGATTCTCGTACCTGAAGCCGAGGTAGCAATGGATACTTTGAAAAAGTCCATCGCCTCAGAGTTTGGAATAGATTTTAACAGCGAATATAAAGGTAATCTGTCAGCAAAGCAATGCGGCAAGGTAGGCGGTGAAATGGTAAGGAGAATCATAGAGCAAATGAAGCAGGAAATTACTCAATCCCCCGGCAGGTTTCGCCAGTAATAGGAAGGGCATATGGAAGTTCGAGACATGGGCGGGACACGGGGACGTTTCGGGACACGGGGACGTGTCCCGAAACGTCCCCGTGTCCTTTTTTTTGTGATTTTCCTCTTATATTGGCATTGCTTTTTAAAATGCATTATGATAATATTTGTAGTTGTACAAGGCATGCTTCATATGGGGGTAGATGGGTGCTGGTGTGCCCTCTGGTCTTCAAAACCAGTGTTTGGGGTTGGTAGCCTCATGGGTGGGTTCGATTCCCACATACTCCCGCCAATTTAAATTAGCGTATTCCTTAATTTTTGATAAATAAAAAAAGGACTGACACTCTTAGAGTGAAGTCCTTTTTTGTACTTTGATATATCTTCTTCCCGATAGATTTACAAGGAATTTACAATCTCGGTAATACTCTTCTCCCTTATTCGCTTTAAAGGGCCGATAACCGAAAGAACAGTAACTGTTGATACAAGCACCAAAATAATAATTATTTGAAGCAGCGGAAACCTCCATTTTATATTAAAGCTTGAAAGATAATTCATAATCAGCAACTTTTGCAGCAATAACCCCAATATCGACCCTGCAGCAGATCCGATAAAGCTGTATGTTGCAGCTTCAGCCAGAACCATCCTGTTCAGCTGCCTGCCTGACATTCCGACTGCTCTCATTACCCCCAGATACCTTGTTTTTGTTATCACACTGGTATTCATAGTATTCATGATGTTCAATATGCTTATTATTGCAATAACAGCGACAAAGCCGTATACAAAAACCGCCATGGTCAAAAACAACTGGTTCATTTCAGAATTCTTCTGGCGCATATCAAAAAGGCTGATACCGTCAACTGCCATACTCTTCAGAATTTCAACCGTTTCTTCATCTTTTTTATTTGTGAGCTGTATATCAATCACCTTGAAGCCGGCCTCTCCCATAATGTCGGAAAACACCTTCTCAGTTACAACAAATGCGGTCAGGGTCAGCTCCGAACTGTTAAAGGGCACCTGCCTCAGTATCCCCGTCACCTTAAGCTCCTTTTTCCCTGCGGGGGTATCAATATGTACCCTGTCTCCAAGTTTAAAGCCGGCAGTCTCTGTTGTAATATTATTCCTCAAGCTCTGTGCAACGGCAATAATTCCATTATCTTCATTCATCCTTGCTGCCGAAAGTTCACCCTCCAGCAGGTCCGCCTTTGCCCATCTGAATTGATTCTCATCGTAGGAAATCAGCCAGGATTTCTCCGGAGGTACAAAAAGGCCGTTGCCTTCTGTCTGTATTTCCTCAAAGCTTTTTTTATATGATTCGCTAAGCCTTGAAACATCAAAGGATGCATTAACATAGGCAAATTTTCTCCCATAAGCCCGTTTAACCCCATCCAATCCTGACAGCCTTTCAAGAATCCCTTCTCCCATACCCTGCTCAGAAACCAGGGAAATGTCAGGAGTATAAGGCTTCGTGGTTTTCAGGGAAGTATGCATGAAATCAATAAATACGTTAAAGCCCAGGAACATGATTATACTTAATGCAATGGAGCATGACATCAGAAAGAGGGTTTTCTTCTTCATGAAAGCGCTGCTTACCCCCACTGCAGTTTCCAGACGTATAAGCTTTGATAAAAAGCCTTTCTTAGCAGTTTTTGAGATTTTCATCTCATTGCTTCCAGATACAGCATTTACGGGAGAGACTCCGGCGGCCTTTTTTGCAGGTATCAGGGAAGAAATAAAAACTGTAAGGAATCCAATAGCCATTCCCGGCAGAATTCCCGCAATGCTGATGCTGAACAACGGAATTTCACCGAAAATAGTATTGTTGTAAAATTTCAGTATTGCAGAACAAACAATCGCCATCAGTATACCTAATGCAATACCCGGGGGAATTGCCCTTAAAGCTATGGCAAGCCCTTCTTTTCTTACCAGCTTTTTTATCTGTGCTTTTGATGCACCGACGCATCTTAACAGTCCGAATTGCCTCACTCTATCCATGACTGAAATATTAAAGGCATTGTATATCATGACTACCCCCGCCGCAAGAACCAGAATGAGCAGGACAGCTCCTGCGGTATACAGCCCGGTTGCCGCCTTGTGCTCGCTTTGTCCTATGACTGAAAGCAACTGGGTGTTCAAACCTATCCTATCGTCAGCAAGGCTCAATTCTTCTTTTATCTCAGCAACTGCACTGTTAATTTTCACCTTGTTTTTGAACTCAACGAAAAACAGGTTCTGCTTCACATCGTCAATACCGTCTGCTCCCGATAGGGACATCATTACCCCCGGTACGCCTGCAGCCTTCATTTTGCCCAGGTCATTGTAAATTCCGCTTACTATGAATTCCTTTTCTGTTTTGTCCTCAAAGGCAATTCTGACTATATGCCCTGTTTCGTCCCCTTGAAGCAAGCGTTCCGCTGCCCATGCCTCAAGCATTACTTCGTTTTTCCCACTTGGAAAATTCCCTTGCAGAACTTTAATATTTATATTTCCCGCAAATACTTCTTCCAGTGCTCCAAGCCTGCAGTCAGTTCCGTTTATTTTCCCATTCCCCAAGTCCTTCCATCTTCCGGCATTCCGGACATCAATACGGCTTCTTAAAATAGCCGCTTCTTCATTAGAAGCATCTTTAACGGCAAGATGAAAGTTGCCATAGGTATAAATTACCTGAAGCTTTTCAAACCTTAAGAAAACATCAACCATCGAAAATATCCCGGTTACAAGTGCAACTGATATTGTGACGCTTATGACAGCCAGCCTTGTTTTTTTGCTGTGGGCTTTAAGATAATTCTGCACAAGCATCAGATAGCTTTTCATCTCACGCTGCCCCCCAGTTCTGTAACAATTCCGTCCTCAACCCTGAATACCCGGTCACCATAAGAGGCATAGTTCTCGTTATGAGTTATCATAAGAAGGGTCTGCCTGTATTTATCCACCGACAGCTTCATCAAGTCAATAACATCCCTGCTGTTCCTGCTGTCAAGGTTTCCTGTAGGTTCATCGGCTAAAATAACGGCAGGCCTGGCCGCAAGTGCCCGCCCTATTGCCACACGCTGCTGCTGCCCTCCCGAAAGCTGATTGGGCAAATGATGCCTCCTATCTGTAAGCCCCAATGTATTAAGAAGTTCTTCTATATATTCCTTATCAGGCTTTTTATAGTCCAGCAGCAAGGGCAGAGCTATATTCTCCTCGACATTCAGTTCGGGTATCAGGTTATATGCCTGAAATATGAAACCTATGCTCCGTCTGCGGAATACAGCCAGTTCTTCCTCTTCCATAACAAATATATCGCGCCCGTTTAGAAAGACCTTGCCGGAGGTCGGATTATCCAATGCCCCGATAAGATTGAGAAGTGTGCTTTTCCCCGAGCCCGAAGGCCCGACAATAGATACAAATTCCCCCTTTTCAATAGAAAAGGAAGCATTTTTCAGGGCTTCCACTTTGGTTTCTCCCTTCCCATAAATTTTTGACAGATTCTCCGTTCTTAATATTTCCATTTTTTACACCTCAATGCTGTTAGTACTTTTTATACGTAATAACATGCCAACTTTACTCCAATATTTATTGAAGCTTTCATTTCAATGATTGTTGATAAACAAAACCGGCGGCATATAGAGAAAAGCGTCAAAAAATAAAAAAGGAGTGTCGCTGGCTACTTATCAAGTAGCTGCAACACTCCCTTTTGCACTATATTATCTTCTGAAGTCTCTGTTGTTTCTCTGTGCTTTTTTTGCTTTTCTGCAGTCAGGGCATCTCTGAGGTTCGTTTTCGAAGCCCTTTTCCTTGTAAAAAGCCTGCTCGCCTTCTGTGAATACAAATTCTGTTCCACAGTCCTTGCAAGTCAAATTCTTGTCAGCCATTTTTTTACCTCCTATTATTTATTAGGATTTAACAACTTTCAAACATTATACATTCTCCTGACAAATAATAGGAAATGGTTTTAATATCGTTAAATCACCAGTTATATAAGTATAACACCGATACCATTTAATGTCAACGGTTATTTTCACTTCGCAGAAACGCCAAGAGGGCTGAAACCCAGTCCTCTTTTTAGAACAATACTCTGTTATCTCCAATACGCTTGGTAATCTTATTCTGATCAAAATAATCCAGTAGTGCCATAGCATATTTTCTGCTGGTGCCCAGCAAATCCCTGAATTGGCCAAGCTGTATCGAACCGTTGTCTTTTATATACTTCCTTAAAAGCTCTGCTGCTTCATTATAAGCATACTTTGAAAAAGCAATATCCTCATCCAGCTTCACAAGCTCGCCCATTTCAATCAGAGCAATGTATACCTCCTGGCATTGGTTTATGTTCAAACGGTTTGCTGCCGCCAGTTCTGAAAGCCTGGGAGGGTTGAACCGGTTCTTTTTATATTCCTGCAGGATGGTATCTCTAATATGCTCCTGCTGTTTGTTGAATTGCACCTTAAAACCGCTTAGTGCGGCATATTGATTCTCAAGCCTTATAATTCCGCCATCTTCAAAATATCCGAAAACCATATCAGCCAGTCTTGGCTTCATACCTTCAAAAACCTTGGTTCGAAGCTCTTCCTTTGATATTCCGCTTTTCAGCGGATTTCTCCTGTGATATGACTCCAGAAGCTCTGTAAGCTTGGTCTCCACGTCCCTCAGATACTTCACATGAAGTATATAAGTCTCATCACCAAGCCTGAACTCGTAAATAAGCTTTTTCTCCAGAAGCTCGGCGGCTATTTTGTCATAAAGCTCGGCAGTCATGTTCCCTGCTGCCTTTAATACCGTTTTCTTTTCGGGAAATTTATCGCTGTTCTGTATCAGATACCTCTCAACTACCTCGGTTGGATTGCCCTGCTCTTTAATCTTCAGCTCATCTATCACTTCATCTTTGAAGCGTTTTCTCTTGGGAGGATTGGGTTCCAGCACCGTCCCTCCTCCTATGGTAAGCATTGGAGAATATGTCCTGATTACAAAACGGTCTCCCTTCATGCAGGCAGTCTCCTCCTCCAGCCTGAGCTGCACGAATGCACTCTCCCCCGGCTTCAATTCTTCCCTGTCCAGAAGCACTACTCTGCACATTATCTCAGAGGTTCCTTGATAAAATCTTAACCTATCCCTATTGTCAATAATCTTATCCGCATCCTTCAATATTTCCAGCCTTGCATCCAGCATCATCGTAGGTTCCATACACCCGGGCTGTGCTAAAATATCTCCCCTTCGGATTTCATCAAGCTTTATATTTGCGATATTTATAGCCACCCGCTGTCCTGCATATGCAGTCTTTACATTTTTTTCATGCACCTGTATGGAACGTACTCTTGTCTCAGTTTTACGGGGATATATCTCAATCCTGTCCCCCTCATTTATGCTGCCCGAAATAAGCGTACCTGTCACTACAGTACCGAAGCCTGTTATGGTGAAGGCCCTGTCTGCCGGAAGCCTGAATATCTTATGAGCATCCTTCTCTTCCACGATTTCAGTCACCGAATCTATCTCTGCAATAAGCTCCTTCAGCCCTTCACCGCTGATTGATGATACAGGTATTATACTTGCGTCTTCAAGGAAAGTGCCTGCAGTCTCTTCCCTGACCTGTTCAATTATCATTTCCAGCCATTCCTGATCCACCATGTCCTTTTTGGTAAGAGCTATAATGCCCTTCTTTACCTGCAGCAGCGAAAGTATGTTGAGATGCTCCCTGGTCTGCGGCATTACACCCTCATCCGCAGCTATCACAAGTATGACTGCATCAATTCCTCCGGCACCTGCAAGCATGTTTTTGATAAACCTCTCATGGCCGGGAACGTCAATAATTCCGGCTCTTCTTCCGCTTGGGAGGTCAAAGTACGTAAAGCCCAGCTCAATGGATATTCCTCTTTCCCTTTCTTCTTTCAGCCTGTCGGTATCCCTTCCCGTCAAAGCTTTTATGAGAGTTGTCTTTCCGTGGTCTATATGCCCTGCTGTTCCTATTATCACATTCTTCAAGCCTGACCCTCGCCTTCCCCCAATTTACTCCCGGATAGCTGAGTAAACGCCCATAACATTGCATTTTCCACAACCTTATATTCATCATCCATTATTGTCCTGATGTCAAGCAGCAGCCTATCCCTGACTATCCTTGCTATCACCGGAGTCTTATAAGCCCTCAGCTTTTCTTCCAGTCCCGTCAGGGATACTGTCTTTGGCTTTATTGCAACAACCTTTGTAGGCATTCTATGCAAAGGCATTGAGCCTCCGCCCACTTCGGAAAACTCATCCTCAATTCCTATTGCTGCCATATCGCCTATGGTTTTTTTCAGCCTTACACCAAGGCGCCTGGCTTTTTTGCCCAACTCCTCGTTATCATAGGTAAGCATTCGAAGTACAGGAATTTCTGCTAAAGCAAGCTCTTTATCAGTATAAAGCTTCAGAGTCCCTTCAAGAGCAGCTAAAGTAAGCTTGTCAATCCTCATTGCTCTTGTAAGAGGATTCTTCTTCATCTTGTCTATATATTCCCTCTTGCCTACAATTATGCCGGTTTGAGGGCCTCCAAGCATTTTATCCCCGCTGAAGGTCACCACATCCATGCCTGCTTTGACAGCCTGCTGCACTGTCGGCTCGTAGGGCAGTCCATATTCTGTCAAGTCCATAAGAAGCCCGCTTCCCAGGTCTTCTATTACGGGAAGCCCCAGTTTTCTGCCTAAAACTACCAATTCCTCCGGCTCCACCTGGCTCGTAAAGCCCAGTATCCTGTAATTGCTGGTATGTACCTTCATAAGAGCTGCAGTGTTCTCATTAACTGCGCTTTCATAGTCTTCAAGATGTGTCTTATTGGTAGTACCCACCTCAACCAGGGCGGCTCCGCTTTGCTTCATTACGTCAGGCACCCTGAAGGAGCCTCCTATTTCAACAAGCTGCCCTCTGGACACCACTACTTCCCGGCCTTTGGCTACAGTACTCAGAACAAGCATTACCGCCGCGGCATTGTTGTTTACCGCCATTGCTGCCTCCGCTCCCGTCAGCTTGCATATCAGTCCTTCCACATGAGAGTATCTCGAGCCCCTCTCGCCCGCTTCCAAGTCCATTTCCAGGTTGGAATACCTTGAAGCGATATTCCACAGGGTATCCTTCAGCCTGCTGCCGAGGGGTGATCTTCCCAAATTTGTATGAAGCACAACCCCTGTTGCATTAACAACATTGACAAGATTATTCCTCATCATATTATGGATTTTTTCTATTATACCCTTCATAATAACGGAGCCATTTGCTAAATCCAATTCTTCGTCTTTTTTGGCGGACATGACATGCTTTCTGTATTCCCCCAGGTATTCCCTTATACCTTCTACCACGGCAGTTCTTGAATACAGTACGGTCAGCCTTTCAAGCTCCTTATCTTTCATAAGTTCGTCAACGGAGGGTATGCTGCTCAATATGCTCTTTTTATCAATCATATTTTTACCTCCAAAATCAGATTCGAAATACTAGCGTTACCTCAATCCTCACAGCTCGCAGCTCGTGTCTATATTACTTCTATTGAATATTTACCCTTTGTCTTTACCTTCCCTATTATGTTGAAATCTGTTTTATTGTTTTTTCGAAGTTCCTCCATCAGTTTCTCACTGTTTTGCTCAGGCACTGATATAAGAAGTCCGCCCGAAGTTTGAGGGTCGTACATGATATCCCTGACTTCCTGCTTTATGCTTTTATCAAATCTGACATGCTCTCCGATATATCCTTCATTATTGTATGCACCTGCAGGAATTATCCCCATTTTTGCAAAATCAATGCTTTCCTTAATAATGGGAATATAATCCGACCATATTTCCAGGGAAACGTTGCTTGCTTCAGCCATTTCGTATCCATGCCCCAAAAGGCCGAAGCCTGTTATATCAGTGCAGCCGTTTATGCCAACCTTCATCATTGCTTCACAGGCATCCTTATTAAGGTATGACATAACATCCACTGCCTTTTTATATGCTCCTTCATCAGTAAGATCTGCTTTTATTGCAGTATTCAATATACCTATGCCCAGGGGCTTTGTAAGTATAAGCATATCCCCGGGCTTTGCCCCGGAATTGGCGGTTACCTTGCCGGGATGTACCATTCCCATAACAGAAAGGCCGAATTTCGGTTCATCATCTTCTACGGAATGTCCTCCGACAACTATTGCGCCGGCTTCTTTAACCTTGTCCGCTCCGCCCTTAAGTATTTCTTTTAGAATATCAATCGGCAGACAAGTGGGAAAGCATACTATATTCATTGCAGTAACAGGCCTTCCGCCCATAGCATATATGTCACTTAAAGAGTTTGCCGCTGCAATCTGTCCAAATGTATATGGGTCATCTACAATAGGCGTAAAAAAATCCATAGTCAAAATCACCGCTTTATCTTCATCTATCTTATATACGGCAGCATCGTCGGAGGTATCAATACCTACTATCAAGTTTTCATCGTAAAACTTTGGCAGCTGGCACAGAACCTGCGCCAGGGTCTCCGGACCTATCTTGGCAGCTCAGCCGGAGCTTTTGGTCATTTGTGTAAGCCTTGTTTTGTTTTTGCTATCCATAATGCCGCCTCCTTTCAACTTCTTGCTATATTTCAATTTCCACATTATTATAACATATATTCCAAGAATTTTTGACTAAATGTTTTGCAAGACATAGGGACGTGGGACACGGGGACGTTTCTCCTGTCCCGCTTTCAGCGGGACAGGAGAAACGTCCCCGTGTCCTCGCGTCGCATTATTCTACTCTACCGTTATCTTATCCTTCATGCCGTTGAACTTTGCTTCCCCTATACCGCTTACCTTCTTGATATCCTCAATGGTATTGAAGGGCCCTTTCTGTTCCCTGTATTCTATGATTGCTTTTGCTGTAGCCGGCCCGACTCCCTTAAGAGTATCCAGCTCTTTTTCACCTGCTGTATTAATATTTACCTTTCCCGGCTTGTTAACTGCCGCACTCTTGACCGTATTGACCCCCGGAATTGCCTTTCCTGTGTCTTGAGGGCTTTCACCCTTCTTTGGGATGTATATCGCATCTTCATCAGCAAGTCTGTATGCAAGATTAACAGCCTCCAAATCAGCTTCCTCAACAGCTCCCCCCACCAGCCCGATAGCCTCATCAAGCCGGGTTCCCTCCAGGACTTTTACTACTCCGGGATTCTTGACAAAACCGTAGATATATACGGATATTTCCGCGGGCTTTGTTTCAGCCTGTGCTTCCGCCTGATCCGGTACAGCCTCAGCAAGGCTTATTTCCGTGGCCTTTTGCTGTCTTATATATATAGTACCGCTTATTATGACCAGAACAAGTATTACAAATGCAAGTATTGATTTTTGTGTCCTTGTGATATAAAGCATCTTGAACCTTTACCCTCCTTCATCTCATTGATAATATACATATTTCTGCATTTTCTATTTATTTCCTCCTTTTCCATGTAACATTATTTATATCATATATTTCCATTTAAAATACTCAAAAAACCTTTTCCAAAGGGGTGCCATCGGCAAGCTTTTTTGATATACTTGTGATTGTTAACACGACAGCTTTTGGATTTTTCATTGTGTTAACAATCACAACATCTATTCAGTGCCTCGCATGCTCAAGAGGTGATATGCTTTACGAGGCACATAATGATTGTTGGCACAAGACTCATTCAATTTACGGGATAAACATGATTCACAAGGAGAAATGGATGAAAAGATTAATTGAATATATTATGATATTAAGTTTGATGATGCCTTTTGTACTGGTTTATGGAGATGTGCCCGAGGTTACCGCTCCGTCAGCCATTCTGATAGATGCCGAGACAGGAAAGATCCTGTACGAAAAAGACGCGGATGAGAAGCGTTATCCGGCAAGTACCACAAAAGTGATGACAGGACTTCTGGCAGTTGAGCACGGGAAGCTGGATGAAATAGTCACTATAGGCAAGAATCCTCCCCTTGTTGAAATTGGAAGCAGTCAGATTTACCTTGTACCGGGGGAGCAGCTTACCATGGAACAACTGCTTTATGCCTTGATGCTGGAATCTGCCAATGATGCCGCCGTAGCCATAGCAGAGCACATTTCAGGCTCTGTGGAGGAATTTGCAAAACTTATGAACAGCAAAGCCAGAGACCTGGGTGCCGCAAGCACAAACTTTGTCAATCCCAACGGCCTGCACAATGATAATCATTATACGACTGCAAGAGATCTTGCTATGATTGCAAAGTACGCAATGACTTTGGATAAGTTCCGGGATGTGGTCAAAGAAGTCAAATATACCATTCCAAAGACAAATAAACAGGAGGAAAGGAACTATATAACAAACTCCAACAAACTTATATGGGAAATATACGATCAGTTCAGATATGAGTATGCCACAGGCATCAAGACCGGCTATACCACCAAAGCAAAACAGTGCCTGGTAGGCGGGGCAAAGAAAGGAGACCTGGAGCTGATATCCGTAGTCATGGGTGCCGAAGGGCAAAACATGTACAGCGACACTGTAGCCCTTTTTGAATATGGTTTTTCCAACTTTCAGAAGGTGCAAATACTGAAAAAGGATCAGATAGTAACTAGTGTGCCAATAAAAGAAGGCCAGGAAAAAATAAATCTCCTTGCTGCTGAGGATTTCTCAATGGTGCTTTCCGAATCTGAAAAAGAGAATATTACGACAGAAATTAAGACCGGGGATGGGTTGAGGGAGCCTATCGAAAAAGGTGAGGTATTGGGAGAAATTATTGTTTATGCGGAGGGGAATGGAGTAAAGAAGATAGAACTCCTCTCCTCTGTATCAGTCGAAGCTGTTAAGAAGCCAAGCTTGTGGTGGCTTTGGGCCATTGCAGGTTTTCTGCTGTATCGGACAGTAGTCACCATATATAAAGTAAGACGCAGAAAAAAATACAGAAATGTGACTTATATAAAAAGATAAGAATTTGCATAAAGAATTGTTAAACAAAAGAAGAATAATGTGACCTTAGAGAATTGCAAATGGGAGACACGGGGACGTTTCCCCTGTCTCACTTTGTGAGACACGCGAAACGTCAGACTGTGTGACAACATTTGTGAGATAACCTATAACAGTCAGTCCTTGGAACTGTCACACTGATTAATATAATGATTTAAGAAACTGGCACCTTATACAAGTGCCAGTTTCTTTCTTCCAACCTTTTTAGCATTTCTTTAACTCCCAAAATATTCATTACTCTTTTGAAGTTATAGGCTAGGAATACTAACGCTGTCTCAGATGTTACTGAGATTTTTCTTTTAGTCAAGAAGTAATAGGCTCCCCAACCCCTTTTGATGGTTCCAAAGGGATGCTCAACCACCGCTTGGCGAAGCCTATACCTTTCAATGTTTTGCTCTATTTGTATATTGATAGTATCTAAAAAGTCTTGGTCTACATGCCGTGTTATGCTGCGGCCTTTCTTACTAGTTGTACAGCGGGTTTTATATTTGCAATCTTTACAAGCTTCGTAGTTGCTATAATCAAAGCCTGTTACTTTACCTTTACTCTTTCTGATTCTTCGATTATATAATTCTTTATTCGCTGGACATATATAGATATCTCTTTCCTTGTCGTATTTAAACTTATCTGCATAAAAATCTATATCCCCAGTTCCATTGGAATATGTTTGTTTTGCTACATAGGGTATTATTCCTTTATCTACGCATTTTTTAAGATCTTCTGCCTTGTAATAGCCTTTGTCTGCTAATACTTCAAATTC
>JAKJBU010000099.1 GCA_022706825.1 Bacillota bacterium | reverse complement strand
CTTGTGAAAGAAGAATATCTCATATTTGATACTGCGGATTGCAGCGGCTCCACAGTCGTTCTGATACCCTCCGGGGCAGGGGTGTTGTCTGATGAGGATGTTTTGTTTGCTGCTTCCGTTGCAGCCAGGTATAGCAAAGAAAGGGAAAAGGACAGCGTAAGGGTGAAATTCAAAAAGAAAAAAGACAGTGAGTATGAATACATACAAGTAAAACCTGCCGAGGACGAAGACATAAAGAAGGTGCTGCTGTAGATTCATGAATTTTCTAAAAATTCAACAGATTATTTGTAATTTTCTGTCGGGTGGTATATACTTAAGATATAGCAGGTAATCAACCTGCTTTTTATACAAGCCTCATGCCGAATAATCGGCAGTCGGCAAACAGGCGGAAGAGGATTTAAGAAGGAGTGGAAGCTTGTTGAATTCTTTATTCAAGGAGAACATTGAAGACATATTGGACAATATAGAAGAAGGCATTCACATTGTTGACAGCTCGGGCATCATAGTGTATTACAACAGATTTGCAGCCAAATTGGACAATATTAATCCGGAGGAAGCAATAGGCAGGCACATACTCGAAATATATCCCTCCCTGACAGAGGAAACCAGCACAATACTGAGGGTTATAAAAACGGGAAGGCCCATACTTAACTATGAGCAGACCTTTAAGAACTACAAAGGCATTCAGATAACAACCATAAATTCAACCATACCCATTATTTCGGGGAAGCGGGTTATGGGTGCTCTTGAAGTATCGAGGGACATAACGGAGGTAAAGAAGCTTTCCTTGAAGGTTGTGGATTTGCAGGCGGAGCTTATGAAAGATGCAAGGCCTGAAAAGAGCTACGACGGAAATAAGGCATTCTTTAATTTTGCAGATATAATCGGAATATCGGAAGCAATGCTCAAGCTCAAGAAAGATGCCATGGCAGTAGCCTCATCTCCTTCACCGATTATGGTTTATGGAGAGACGGGCACAGGAAAGGAATTGCTCCTTCATGCCATACATAATGCAAGCCTCCGCAGGGACAAACCTTTCATTGCCCAAAATTGTGCGGCTCTTCCGGAAACCTTGCTGGAAAGCATACTTTTCGGTACGGTAAAAGGCAGCTTCACCGGAGCGGAAAACCGCCCGGGGCTTTTTGAAATAGCCAATGGCGGTACCCTGTTCCTGGATGAGATCAATTCAATGTCTCTTCAACTGCAGGCAAAGCTGCTGAGGGTAATACAGGACGGCAATGTGAGAAGAGTCGGCGATACAAAAACTATTCACGTTGATGTCAGAATAGTGACGGCTATAAATATTGATCCCAGGCAGGCGGTTGTGGATAAGACTCTAAGGGATGACCTGTTCTTCCGTCTGAGCGTAATATCTCTGAAGGTGCCTCCTTTAAGAGAAAGGAAGGGTGACATACACTTCCTGATAGAGCATTTTATTAAGAAATACAACAAACGGCTGCATAAGAATGTCAGTCATGTAAGCAGCAGCGTGGAGGAGTTTTTTCTGAGCTATGCATGGCCGGGGAATGTCAGGGAACTGGAGCATGCCATAGAAGGAGCCATGAACATAACAGAGGGGGATGTAATCGAGAGTAAGCACCTTCCCCATTACCTGGGAGAGATATTTTCAAAATTTGACTTCACCCAGGAGGATCATGAAATAAAGTCCCTGAAGGAAGCCCTGTACAACCTGGAAAGAAGCCTTATTGAGAAAGCCCTGAAAAGGTGCGAAGGCAACGTAACAAGGGCAGCAGAGCTGCTGGACATACCAAGACAGACACTTCAATACAAAATAAGCAAGTATATCATCAAAGCTGACAATGCCGGATTTTAGGCATAAATTTATTAATCGCTGACATATTGATAAATAGGGGCAGTATATATAGGCTTAGAATACTTAGACAGAAATTGTTAATGGCTCTTATGAAACTTGGCTTAGTAATAACCGTATGCGAGGCATGGACGCCGAGCAATCTGTCACGGTCACGGATGACCTTTGACAGAGTTAGGTTTTTCTTAGTCAAGTTGAATTAGTGTCATCAATTTTTGTCTACTATTCGAGACTATATATACTGTCCATATATTAAATATGTCAGCAATTAATATTTTCTTCGCAAACCTGTAACCTCCGATTGGCATACTATTTGCTTATTAGAATTATTACAAGCCCAAAAATTAAGGAGGAATAATCGCACATGAAAAAGGGATGCAAATATGGTACCCACAGGGTCATTGAACCGGCAGGAGTCTTGCCGCAGCCGGCAAACAAAGTTGACAACAATATGGACGTACTTTATGACAATGAAATACTTATCGATGTACATACCCTGAACATAGACTCCGCCAGCTTTACGCAGATAGAAGCACAGGCCGGCGGAGATGAAAAAAAGATAGCGGAAATCATGCTGGATATAGTAGAAAAGCAGGGCAAGCACAGAAACCCTGTAACAGGCTCCGGCGGAATGCTTATCGGGACTGTGGAGAAGATTGGGCCGGCACTGGAAGGGAAGACTGACCTGAAGGTCGGGGATAAGATAGCAACACTTGTATCGCTTTCACTTACTCCTCTCAGGATAGATAAGATCAAAGAAATCAGAAAAGAAATAGATCAGGTTGATATAGAAGGAAAAGCAATACTTTTTGAAAGCGGAATTTATGCGGTGCTGCCGAAGGACATGCCGGAAAAGCTGGCACTGTCAGCTCTTGACGTAGCCGGTGCTCCCGCACAGACTGCCAAGCTGGTGAAGCCCGGTGACACGGTATTCATAATAGGCGCGGGAGGAAAATCAGGAGTGCTTTGCAGCTATGAAGCAAAGAGAAGGGCAGGAATAACGGGTAAGGTCATAGGCTGCTGCGGAAGCCCGAAGAGTGCAGACAGGCTGATGAAGCTTGGGTTCTGTGATGAGGTTTTTGTAGGAAATGCAAAAATGCCCGTAGAAGTAATGAACAAGGTATCTGAATATACAAATGGCCAGATGGCTGATATAACAATAAACTGCGTAAACATACCCGATACGGAGATGACAAGCATACTTGCGACAAAAAATACCGGAGTGGTATATTTCTTCAGCATGGCCACCAGCTTTACAAAAGCAGCCCTGGGGGCTGAAGGAGTAGGCAGCGATGTCACTATGGTAATCGGGAACGGCTATACCAAGGGGCACGCCGAAATAACCCTCCAGATACTCCGAGAGAGTGAAAAGCTCAGGGAATTGTTTACCGAAATGTACGCCTAATGAGAGGTGGGAAGTGCGAAGTGAGAGGTGGGACACGAGGCGCGAGACACTATTTTGATGAAGTAAAAATTAAGGAGGTTAGCGCATTGAGAAATTACAAGGATATTCCGTTATGGAAGGATGTTTCTCCCGAGCAGTGGAACGATTGGAAATGGCAGGTATCCAACAGGATAACCACAGCAGAACAGCTTAAGCAGGTAATTGAACTTACTCCCGAAGAAGAAGCGGGAGTGAACGAATGCTTAAAGACCTTAAGGGGGGCAATTACTCCATATTATGCATCCCTTATGGATCCGAAGGATCCCCATTGCCCTATCAGAAAACAGGCTGTCCCTACTTCCAAGGAGCTTCATAAAGCAGATGCAGACATGCTGGATCCTCTTCATGAGGATGAAGACTCACCGGTACCGGGACTGACCCACAGGTATCCCGACAGGGCACTGCTGCTTATCACAGACCAGTGTTCAATGTACTGCAGGCATTGTACAAGGAGAAGATTTGCAGGGCAGCATGACGAGCAGATGCCTATGGAAAGAATAGAAAAGGCCATCGAATACATCAGAAATACTCCCGTTATAAGGGATGTGCTTCTCTCAGGAGGAGATCCGCTGCTTGTCAATGACGACGTACTGGAATACATAATCAAAAAGCTCAGGGAAATAGATCATGTTGAGATTGTCAGGCTCGGATCAAGGACTCCCGTAGTTATGCCCCAGAGAATAACCGACGATCTTGTTAACATGCTTAAGAAATATCATCCCGTATGGCTTAATACTCATTTCAACCATCCCAAGGAGATTACTCCGGAATCCTCAGCCGCATGCAATAAGCTTGCCGATGCCGGAATAGTCCTCGGCAACCAGTCGGTGCTCTTAAGAGGAG
>JAKJBU010000098.1 GCA_022706825.1 Bacillota bacterium | reverse complement strand
CCGACACAAGATAAAACCTGCATAAGCCGTTTCCTATATCTTCAAAGGGAACCGGAGGAATATATGCACCGGAGTCTTTTTCAAGAATCCGGAGTTCCTCCGTGAGTCTTTTAAGGCATTCATCCTCATTTGTAATCAAGTGCCCTCCGGCAAATTCGTTTTGATATATAAGCTTTACCATATCCACAATCTGCATCCCGGGGTATCTTTCATACTGCATCAGCAATACTTTCTTAAGCTTTTCCCTATCCTGCATTATGCATTACCTTAGCCTTTTTTAAAGCTATAATAATTATTGGAATTAAAATCAATTGAATTATTATACCCGGGACAGCGTTAATAAACGCACCTGCCATAAAAATCTCCCAGGTAAACGGAGTACCGCCAAGTCCGTACAGGAATACTCCCGCAAGCCCCCAGGCTATTCTTCCGCAGATCATGGATATTATCAAAGCAGCATATATGTATGCATCCTTCTTCGGTAACAGCTTATACATAAGCCCTGTCATACAGCCATAGACAGCCAGCTCGGCGGCCATAGCGGCAGCTGTCGGGAACATGGGCGGCATCCCGAACAGCATACTTCTGAATACCGGCACTATAAAGCCGACTATCAAGCCGTATTGCCAGCCGCATACAAAACCCGCAATCAGAACAGGCAAATGCATAGGCAGAAATTTGCTGCCCAGACTTGGGATCTGTGCTGTCAGGAATGGCAATACGAGGCCAAAAGCGATAAATAAACCTGAAAGTACAAGATTCTTGATTGATAATTTTTCCATTTTGTTTTCCTCCTGATGAAAAAATAAAAAGCCATGCAAATACCGCTTTCAATCTTGAAAGCAAATACCTTCATGGTATAAATCCTAAAATATCATCCCTGTTTGTTTCAGTACCGGCTTCTGCCGGCGATTAAACTTAGTTTAGCATATACTGTCCTGCTTTACAAGATTCACTTTCAAAACACTAATTCCCCAGCTTAATATTATACACCCTCAGCTTATAATCCGAAGGGTATTTCAGCATGGTCCTGTATAATGAGCGGGTATTCGAATCCATATCATGAGAGGCCAGCACTATATCCCTTATATTGTACTCGGGATCCCTGTTATATCCTGTTACAGCCAAGGTATGATACGGAGCACCCCCGGAATAGCAGAATTGCACCACATCCCCAGGAAATACCGAGTCGGACAGCCAATTTATGCTTTGCATCGCTTCTGTATAGTTGAGTATTCTATGCCTTGCAGCCCGGCTGATCCAGTGAGCCTTAAAAACTGCAGCTATCTTCCATGAGAAGGTTATCCGGTTCTCGCTGTCTTTAGCAGTCGCACCGGGCTTGCAGTACCAGTTGATACTTTTCTTATAGTTTGCAGGGTTTTTATCATCCGCCCAGGGCATCCCTCCTGCATACAGCACCTGTGAAACAAAATTCGTACAGTCTCCCCCTCCGTGGGAAAAGGATGGATATGCAGGATTATAGTTTTTCCAGTATGCATCTATATAAGCCTTTGCCCTTTCCCTGTCGTAAAAGCTGTTTGCAGCTCTTGCATCAATGCTTATTCCGCTGTCTATCATTGAATCCCCCCAAATCAGCCCATTGAATATAAATGCCCATAAATTATTATATTCCTGCAAATGGAAAATAATAACCTACGGGCATTTCCATATAGTCCCCGAAATGCCGTCAGTCATAATCTTAAAACCTGCCATCAGCAGGTGGGTGCCCTGATTCCTGCTTCAATCCTCTGGTCTGTGCCAGCCCGATTTCCACTTTAATACCCGGGCTCCCCATTGTAAATTGAGGCTTAAGATTACTAAACCAACGAACATTTCAGGTACATTTCCTGTTACTTAAATTATAAACCTGTCCGTGTAAAAAATCAATGTGTCTTCACCTTGAATACAATAATTCCATGACCTGTAACACTGCTATACATTCTTTTTCTTCAGCAACCTGTAATATTCAGTCAGTTGTTCATCCAAGAGCCTGCTGAGTTCGATTATCTTACTATCCAACAGGTCATCACTTTCGTATATCATATCATTCATCTTTTTTCTAAGCTCCTCGATTTTCATCAGCACTTCATTAATTTCTTCCATTTGTATACACCTTTCAACTGTATTAATATCATGTTTGTGAGTATAGTGAACTATTGTGACATATTCAGTATATTAACCCGTATAAATACTTAATAAACAGAGAAAAAATGGAAGCATCCGAAAATGCTCCCATTTCAATTCAAAGGTTCAAAATCTGCATAATCGTTGAAGTTCATCAGTCTTGCTCTATGGACTCCATCTCCCTGATGTTTATGGTGCAATTTAATCCGATACCAATCTCTTTTCGCCGGATATTTCCTGAATCGGTTGTATGTCCTGGGTCACCTCCATAGTGCCGGCATAATCCCCATTCTCATCCCTTATCGCGAAATACCTTATGTATACGTACCTGCCGCCCATCTTAATCCAGAAGCTTTCGCTGTCTTTTTTACCTGTCTTGAAGTCCTCCACCAGCTTTTCAACAATATGGACACTTGCCGGAGGATGGCAGTTATGCACCTGCCTCCCTATGATTGCCTTAGTCCTGGGGAATATCCTTTCTTTTCCCTGAGAGAAGTATTTAACCGCTCCGTCCTTATCTACAAAGGTTATATCAATGGGAAGGCTATTGAACATAAGGCTGATTTCCTTAGCTGTCAAAAGGCCTGTTTCAAATTTCAAATAACCGTCGGCAGCTGTCTGTCCCGTTTCTTTCTGCTTTTCTTCCACATCTGTCCTCTCGGGCTTCCACTTGCCCCGGGGTTCTGTCAGGCAGTAGCCTATCTCATCACTTTCACTCTCAATGGTCATCCACTCGTCCTCCGTTAAGGTCTCCAATACCATCGGGAAAAGTATATTCTCTTCCTTGAATATCATTTCTATCACTCTGCCCGCTGCCTCATCCGCTTTTGTGTATACCTGCTCCTTCTCTCCCTTATAATCTTGCAGCATTCCCTTAATTTCTTTTATTGCTGCCCTGATCTCATCATCCACACCCCACATTACTTTGGGGGGAGCCGTTATACCGTACTTCTCCATATAGGGGAACAGCAGATTCTCCTTCCTGCTGTAATGCTTATCGATATCAAGAAGCAGGTTGATATCCTCCAGCAGCTTGTATATGTTTTCACTGTTGTCGGAAGCCCTGAATTCCGCCAAATGGGGCTTCAGCCTCTCATTTATGAGCTTTTCCAGTTCTCTGTTTTCAAGCTTGAAGGTATGCACCGGATGTCCCGGTGTTTCATCCGGTTTCCGCACCTTGTGGATATCCTCAATGGAGCCTTTGAAGACTGCCGCATGCACATCGCAAAGCCTTTGTATCTCTTCCACAGGCATGCCTTCCATAATCAGCGCCTGCTCCATCTCCGATATCTCTGAAGCCGATACGCCCTTTATCAACTCTTCAAACCTTGATTTTACCTCTTCCACCGTCTTTCCTGCATGGAGTTCCATAATAAGTTCCTTCAGAACCTTCTGCCTGTATTCCCTGTTGTTTATAATTTCACTCATTTTTAATGCCCCCTATCCTTTTATTGAATATCCCTTACTCTCAAAAGCTTGACTTATTTTTTCCATACTTATGCCCTTCATTGCAGCACCTTTGGGAATAGTCATAAAACGGCCTGCGGTATTCAGCATGCCCTCATTGGTGATGCTCTCAAAACCCAGTTCCTTCATGATATCCACTATTTCCGGATATTCCCGTGAAAGCTCATAGACAGTCTTGCTAAGGTCTATTTCCCCGGACATATCGACATCTCCCCTTTCAAATATTCAATATGGATATTCTGTGCATTTTATGAGAATGTCATTTTGTTTTCCTTAATCTGCGTCCAGCATCAGCCTTTCAATCTCCAAGGGTGCGACAGGAGAACCGTTTTTGTATGCTCTCATATTTCCCCCCGATATTTCATCAATGAGGGTGATTTGCTTATCCTCCCCGGTTCTTCCGAATTCGAATTTGATATCATATAGCTCCAATCCCTTTTTAGCCAGCTCATCCTTGATTATTCCCGCAATTTTTTGGGTCAGGTCCTTTAATACCTTATATTCATCCTTGGATAAAATCCCCAGCATTTCCAACGCATCTT
>JAKJBU010000097.1 GCA_022706825.1 Bacillota bacterium | reverse complement strand
ATTGTAGATACCTTCCTGATACCGGCCATTGACGTTGCAGGACAGAAATACGAGTCGGGGGAAATTTTCCTGCCGCAGCTTATACAGTCTGCTGAAACTGTTAAAAGAGCTTTTGAAGCAATAAAGGACAACATGCTCAAAAATGCAGGAGAGGTTACGGGGGTCTCAAAGGGTAAGATCGTAATTGCCACAGTCAAGGGGGATATACATGACATAGGCAAGAATATTGTGAAGATACTGCTGGAAAACTACGGCTTCGAGGTTTATGACCTTGGGAAGGATGTTGCCGCAGAAAGCATTGTGAAAAAGGTCAAGGAAGAGAAAGCCCTTATGGTTGGCTTAAGCGCCCTTATGACCACCACAGTAAAGAGCATGGAAGATACCGTTAAGGCTCTCAGGCAGCATTGCCCGGATACAAGAGTAATGGTAGGGGGAGCAGTGCTTAACAAAGATTATGCAAAAATGATAGGGGCGGATTACTATGGCAAGGATGCGAGAGAAGCGGTAAAAATAGCCCGCAGATTCTATGGATGTGAATAAGCTTCCTTTTGAATTATTGCCATTGCTTTTTTCGGCTGATACAAGTTAAAATAGTATTGGCAGAGCTAATGATAGGGGGATTAAATAATGAATAATCGGGAAATGAAGTCCAATATGCTGCTTATGCTTACTGCGGCCATATGGGGTTTTGCCTTTGTAGCCCAGAGAGTAGGCATGCAGTATGTAGGGGCATTTACTTTTAATGGGGTGAGGTTTGCATTAGGAAGTATTTCACTGATTCCGTTGATAATATATTTCAAGAACAAGAAAACTGCGGAACAGCCGGAAGAGACCGCTTCAGCAAGTGCTTTGATACCGGGAATCATTGCAGGGTCAGTTTTGTTTTTCGGAGCTTCTCTTCAGCAGGCCGGCCTCGCATATACAACAGCAGGAAAGGCCGCCTTTATAACAGGGTTATATATAGTTCTTGTGCCCTTGCTGGGTATTTTCTTAAAGCAGCGTGTAGGTTTGAATACCTGGCTGGGAGTTGTTCTGGCTGTTTCCGGGCTGTATTTTCTAAGTGTCAATGAGGACTTTACCATAGCATTCGGGGATTTACTGGAGATTATCGGTGCCTTTTTCTGGGCAGTTCATATACTGGTTATTGATTACTTTACAAAGAAAGTGGATGCATTGAGGCTGTCCTGTGCACAATTTGCAATGTGTTCGGCATTAAGCATCATAACTGCACTTATATTCGAGGATATATCAGTATCCGGCTTAAGCCAGGCAGCAATTCCCATACTTTATGGAGGCTTATTATCCGTAGGCGTAGCATATACGCTCCAAGTGGTAGCTCAAAAGCACGCAAAACCTTCCCATGCAGCCATAATACTCAGCATGGAAGCAGTTTTTGCAGCCCTTGGGGGTGCACTGCTCCTGAAGGAGAATATGGGGGTTAGGGGATATTTGGGCTGTGCTCTTATGTTTGCAGGAATGCTCCTGACCCAGGTTAATTTTTTCGAAAAAAAGGAAAGTGCAGAATATAAAGCTTAGAGCAGCTTTATATTCTTTTTTTCGCACTGGCTTACCATGCTGCCCGGCCATATGGAAGACTGCACTTCTCCAATGTGGACCTTTTGCAGGAAGTACATGCATATTCTTGACTGGCCTATGCCTCCGCCTATTGTATAAGGAAGCTCGCCCTTCAGCAGGGAGCTGTGATAAGACAATTCCTTCCGGCACATACAGCCGGAAATCTCCAACTGGTGCAGCAGAGCTTCTTCATCGACACGTATTCCCATGGAGGAAAGCTCAACGGCACATTGCAGTACAGGGTACCAGAACAATATATCTCCGTTCAGAGACCAATCGTCATAATCGGGAGCCCTTCCGTCATGCCTTGTTCCGGATTTCAATCGGGCGCCTATCTGCATAAGAAACACCGCTCCTTTATCCTTTGTGATAAGATTTTCCCTTTCTTTGGGGCTTTTATCGGGATACATGTCCTCCAGTTCCTGTGCGGTAATAAAGAATATTTCCTCGGGCAGAGCCGGTTTGAACTGCGGATAACGCTTGAAAATTAGTTCCTCTGTATCCTTAAAAACGCTGAATATGGTTTTTACCACAGCCTTCAAGGTTTTAGGAGTTCTTTCCTCCCTGAGGATAATCTTTTCCCAATCCCATTGATCCACATATATTGAGTGAAGATTATCCAATTCTTCGTCTCTTCTTATTGCATTCATATCGGTATAAAGCCCCTCTCCGGGCAGGAACCCGTACCTTGAAAGAGCAAGCCGCTTCCACTTAGCCAGTGACTGTACGATTTCCAGCTCCGAGCCTTTCAGGGAAAGCGCATCAAAGGAAACAGGACGTTCTATTCCGTTCAGATTGTCATTAAGGCCTGTAGCCCTTTCAACAAACAGGGGGGCCGAGACCCTTGTAAGATTAAGCTTTTTAGCCAGCTGCGCTTCAAAAAAATCTTTGATTACCTTAATTGCTACCTCCGTTTCTCTTATACTGAGTGAATACATTTCTGACATTTTAATACCTCCTTTTTATTGCTGCAAAAATAAAAACCCTTCATCCCAATAATAGGGACGAAAGGTTATTCGCGGTACCACCCTGATTGACTGAAGTTATGCTCCAATCCACTCTGCCAGTACGGATATTCTGATGCATTTCAGAAATCGATACTGCCCATTCTGTAACGGTATGGCTCCGTCCAAGTCTACTATCCAAAGGATTTCGGTTGGAGACTCAAGGCTGTTCTTCACTTCAGGCTTAGCACCGGGCTTGCACCGATCCCGGCTCGCTTTGGCATATCCTACAAGCTACTCTTCCCATCATTGTCGAAAATTTATATTTTTATCATTATATTAGCTGTATGGCAAAATGTCAATGGTTATTTTTTGTATGAACAGGACGACCAATCATATAAAAAGGAATACTGCTTGGGCAATGGGATGATATAATGATTAATAATGCCATATAGGGGGCAGTATTATGAAGAGTAAAGGTACGGAAGCTTCAAAGCCTGCCAATAAGAGAAAGAGCAGAAGGATTGATTATTACTCAAAGATACAATGCAATAAAAGTACTTACATGGGCAGGACTGAAGAATATGAGATGCCGCTTGAACTTACACTTATTAATATTTCAGTAGGGGGGTTGGGTATAATATCTGAAAAGCCTTTTGAGAAAGATGCGGTGCTGATATTAAGCTTCATGCTGGAAGAAGTGAAATACGAAAAAGTATCTGCGAAAGTAATGTGGATGATGAAAATGGGAGATATGTACCGGCACGGGCTGGAAATAATGAATGTATCCGGAAAGCTTTTCAAACACCTGAGCATGCTTGACAACAGCATTACAACCAAGGTATGAAAGACTGGAATCAGACAAAAAATTGCAAATTATCCTGCAATGTAATATAATAATTAAGGAAATTCAATAAGTGCGCCGGGGAAATGGCCTTACTGCATATCCGAACAGGCGTATTTACTATATGATAAAATCACTGGATAAGGAGTAGTAGCATGAGTTTGTTTGAGAACTGGAGAGATACTGCATATAACAACGAGCAGGATGAAAAGGCAAAAAAGAAGTTTTGGGAAGGCTACTTTGAGAAGGAAGAATCCATCTATGAGAAGCTGCTTTCCAATCCCGAAGAGGTTGTTGAGGGAACGGTGGCGGAACTGGCAGAAAGGTACGGGACGGATATACTGCTGTTTATGGGCTTTCTTGACGGTATTAACGACAGCCTTGTTAATCCGATGGAGCTTGAGGCGCTGGAAGAGTCAAGCAGCATCAGACTGGAGATAGACTTTGAGAAGCTTTATTATAACATGCTGAAGGCAAAAGCAGACTGGTTGTACAATCTGCCTCAGTGGGACAGTATACTCGATGCCGAGAAAAGAAAGGAAATAACAAAGAAGCAAAGGCTTTCAGGAACAGTGATAAAATCAAAAGAGCCGGGGAGAAACGATCCCTGCCCTTGCGGAAGCGGAAAGAAATACAAAAAGTGCTGCGGCGCTAATAAATAGTGTATAAAAGATAACTCCCAAAGGAAGATTTACCGATGGGAGTTTTTATTAACAGCGAAAGAAAGGGGATATCTATGAAACACGGTGATTTAAGAAACAAGCAGGGCCTTACCGAGAAGGAATTTTTGGCCCGTTATGATGCAGGGCGCTATGATAGGCCTTCCGTTACAGTAGATATGCTTGTTTTTTCAATTAC
>JAKJBU010000096.1 GCA_022706825.1 Bacillota bacterium | reverse complement strand
ACTGGCGGAAAGCTGCGGCCGGCTGCTGGATACTGCCGAAGCCGATGTTCTCCTTGCCATAGTTGAATGGGCTTCAGGCAAAAAGAAAGAAGCCCAAAACAGGCTTCAGAATCTGCTTTTGACATTGCTTCCCTACGGTTTTATCCGTATTGTTGCCAATGAAGGAAAGGCGGTACTGCCGATATTGTCCTATATTATTAAGAAGCTTGAAAAAGAGAAAGACCAATCCCATGAACTGCATAGATTTGCAAAGGAAGTATACTTTGCTGCATATGAACGCTCAAAGCATTTTAAAGGTATAACCTGCAATAATGATATAACTGAGATCAAGCTTTCTCCACAGCAAAAATGCGTGCTGGAGCTCCTGGCAAGGGGTTACAAGAATGCCGAAATAGTTGAATATACAGGCCTAAGTCTCAATACAATAAGGACCCATACAAGGATTGCCTATCAAAAGCTGAACGTGAACAATTCCCTGGATGCGGTTCTTCGTGCAAGGCAGCTGGGAATCATCGAGTAAACACCAGGGACGGTTCTTTGAATGAACCGTCCCTTTTGCTTTATTTATATTTTTCGTATATTCTCTTACTCATTATTATCGCCTGCTCCCGGGTGCTGGTGGCATAACCGGAAGCCTTCTCCGCCGTCGTGGTGGCTTTAGGCATGAACTTTCCGTCTGATCCCTTTATAACACCTATCTTGCTCATGAACTTGACATCTTCCAATGCCCAGGATGATATGTCCGCCTGGTCTGTAAATACCGGAGCCCCATCGGTGGAAAAGTCTCCGCCGGGAACCATGGTCCTGGCTGCCCGAGCAAGCATTGCAGCGCATTGTTCCCTGGTGATAAGATCCATCGGCGAAAAGGTGGTTGCTGAGGTACCTTTGGTTATTCCCAGCTGAAAAGCTTTCAATATCTCAGGATTATTTGTGTCAGTAAAGGGGTTCGGCGAGGCCGGAGAAGCCTTTTTATCCGTAGTCTTTTCATAAAGCACCACCGCCAGGGAGGCAAATTCTTCCCTTGTAATAGGCTTGGTCATATCGGCGCCTTTCAGAATATCAGGGATAAGGCCGTATTCATCTGCCTTCCCAAGTTCATTGCCGGCCCAGGGAGAAGCTGCGATCCATGCAGGCATGCCATAGGAAATTACATTGGAAAAAGGGCTGTACAATAAATTCTGTGCAGTGGCTTCCGATTGCTGATATTTTCTTTCATCAATCTTATAACGTACTTTTACTTCATAGGCAGCTGCCGCATAATCAGTGATGTTATCCTTAAAGTATGCGCTTACATCCAGATAAATCCTTTCATTGGCGAAAAAACCATCTCCAACCAGTTTGAAATCCTTGTCCCCATCTTTACGCATCCATACTTCAGTTGTCATGTTGCCGGAGGAAGCTGCATTGAGCTTTTGTGTCTCGTCCGGCTGCCGCTTCGTTTCAAGCCAGACAAAGGGCTTTTTAGTTTTTGCGTCTTCTTGAAGTTCAGCGGATATCAGCTCGGGTGCGTATGTATTCATGATTTTTTTGTAATCCATCAGGCTTTTGCCGGATAGAACATATTCCCTGGACCAATCTGAAAAAACAATATTTTTATTTCCAAAGTCAATAGCAAAACGGGCTCTGAATGTCATGGAATGGCTCTTGAACCATTCCCAGCTGCTGTAGGCTGAAGGGACAGGAACATTTTTCTCTTCCGGGAACATATTTTTGAACGTAAGGTAATCACTCCCTATATACCGTCCCCATTTATCGCCAATCATGGTGTTATTCAGATTCAATGAATATTTTTTATAGGTGGCAGGATCATCCCAGTCGGCTTTATAGTGCCAATCCCCGTTGTCCGTTTTAAAATCCACCTGCGCATAGGTAAACATCTGATAACCTCGTTCTTCAAGAGTCTGTCCAAGCAGTGCCCGAAGGTCATCCGGCGCGCTCATGGTGCAATAGGCTGAATTTCCCCCGTAATTTGAAACACCAAGATTAACAGGCGGCGAAATCACCGAAGGGGGTGACCCGGCGGCAGCCGCGGGAACAACAGTTATAACCAAAGCTGCTGCCAGAATAAACAGGGCTTTCAATACGCCTTGTTTCATTGATAATTACCTCCTTATCACTTGATATGCTTATGGTGCCAGGTTTTCCTTATATTGTTCTTCCAATATTGTTACATCATATACAGAAGCTTTGATCTGGGATACAAACTGACTTGTACCCTCGGCGTTGGTTTCAATCTTTATGCTTCCTTCAAGGCTGGTACTGCCGGCGCCAACCCCCGCCGAAAAGCTTTCCGAACCCGGAGTGTTGGTAATCTGCGCATCAACGGCTTTAAAATTATCATCGAAAAATATTGTGGTTTTTCTTCCCGGCTGTCGCACTGACCAGCCTATCTCTGCCTCGATGCCTTCAAGGGAAGTGCCCTTTACTCCTTCCGCCAGCTTAAAGCTTACTTCGGAACCTTTGCCTTCCGTAAGGGAGACTGAAAACTCTTTCAGATTCACACCGAGATCCATATATTCCTGGTTTATGGGATCATTCAGCCCAAGGGTGAGCTCCGCATTTTCATAGGTCAGTTTCACCAGGCCCAAGCTGCTTTCAAACTTGGTATCCTCATATAATTTTTGGAGCAGCGATTTTTGTTCATCCTCGAATTTTTTAAGCTGCGGAAGAGGTTCACCTGCTTTAGGCGCCTGTGCTTTGACCTTTTCGATTTGATCCTGTAATTGCTTATGGGCTTCAGCGGAATCCTTCGCATTTACCGGGATTTCATAGCCATCAATCGGCGCCTGAGTTTTGGCAAAAAAGTTCAGGTAGGAATTTATCGTAGCTTTCATTTCTTGAGATTCCCTTTCTCTCAGGTTTTTATTGGACATATTCTTGATATAGAGTGCCTGAGTGTCCTGCATTTTTTCAATTGCCGGCAGCACATGCTTGCGATAGAAATTTTCCGAATATGAGTTGAATTTTGATAAATAGATTTCGCGAACAGAGTTTCTCTGACTTATATGCATTACTTCAAACGGATTGTTTTCTCCTAACTTTTCTGCATCCAACTGTTCCAGCTGATCATTTTGCGTTTTCCTCAGCGCTGTCATTTCCCTATTGAACTCTTGTTTTATTTTCTCAACTTCCTTCTTATATTCATCAATGCTTTGACCAATATATTTCTGGAAATTTGCTTTGTGAATGAAGTAATTGTTATAGTTGCTTGTTGTTACCGTACCCTTTTTATCTCCTGCTCCCAATTCAGCAGTTATATCGGATATGCTTTTACCGGGCTGCTGAACATCACCAACTCCTGGCATCTGACCGGATGAGGCGCCTTCAATAGCTTTATTTATGCTTTTGGCCATTTCCATGACTTTGTTCATATCGGTAAGATCTATATTTTGCATCTGGCCTACAGATTTCTGCAGTTCATTTACATAATCCTTTGCTGCCTTTTTCACTTCCTCCTCTGAAATCTGCGGCGGCTGCGGCATGACTATTTTGCTGCTTTCATCCGACATAAAGAAAGATGAAGCACTTCCATACGCCTGTGTCGTAATGTAATAGTCCCTCAAGTTGTTGTACTCATAAGGCCAGGGTTTTTGAGGGGCCTTAATGCCGGCCTTTATATTTTCGGTAGCTTCCTTTACCTTTCGTGCCATTTCAGGATCTAATTTTTCTATTACAGTCACCAGGGTGAGCGGTTTACTCTGATATATGCCTTCCAATTTTCTTTCCATTGTATCCAATGAATCATCCGTTTTAATGGATTCTAATTTCGGAGCTTTATTCTCCTCTTCGACCTTATCGGCCAGTTCCTTCGTCCCTTTCTGCACAAATCCTCCCGGCTGCGGAACCTTTCCTGCGATTTCTAAAGCGCTGGCATAATCTTTTTTCTTCATATAGTAGCCCCACAGGCCTTCCCATGCTTTACTGCAGTCCTTATCCAGCTTAAGGGCACTGTCATAGCTGGCTTTGGCTTCCTCATCCCTATCGGCGTCCATATACAGATTCCCCAGATTAATTATTGTTTCAAGGCGTTTCTCATCCAGTTCCAGTACTCTTTTATAGACTGTCTCGGCATTATCGTATTCTTTTAGGATGCTGAGGGCATAACCTAAATTATTCAGCAGGCACGGTGATTGAGGATATTTTTGGGCTCCCCAGGCCGCCATGACTGCCTGGGCTTTCGGGTTAGCCCCTGCAGTGACCATTGCCATGTAAGCCATTGATAAATAACCTTCGGGATCCTTTGACAACTTCGCCTCAACTTGTAAGAATGCAGTTTTCATAAGCCACTGCTCATGGGGAGTCAGCTGCTCAAAATTCTCATTATAGGT
>JAKJBU010000095.1 GCA_022706825.1 Bacillota bacterium | reverse complement strand
GATCAGGTTGGTTGCTATTGCATTAGCAGCTATTTTGCTGGTAAACTATGCGAAATTTACTCCGAGAGAATTTATAGAGCTGATACATACAATCATTACTTGATAAATGATTGAGATAGAAAAAAACGGACACTCATGGAGGAGCCTGTGCGGCTACACGCCATTGCTGCTAATAAGGCGAGGCCGGTGCTGCTTTTACGAGGGAGCAGTATGATGAAGTGAGTGTCCGTCATTTTTTGCACTTTGATGTTTAGACTAAACAACAGCATTGAAAAATTGTAGAAAATCTGGTTAATATAATGAAATTTGGCGCGAAATTTTAATTTCGCGCCAAATTATGCTGTTTATGCTTGGAAATATTCTACTTCCTGATATTTTGAATAGATTAATACTAATAATATATCAGGAGGTGCATTATGAATTTCAGATTCGCGAAGAACAAATACATCTTGAATATAATGCTGGTGGTTATTGTTGTCAGTGTTTCGCTGATATACAATTATGCAGGGTACAAACAGATTTTAAATGTATTCAGAAACAATAACAGGGAGCTTCCCATATATTGTGTGGATACTCCGGAAAAGAAGGTGGCAATATCCTTCGATGCGGCATGGGGGGCGGATTATACAGAAAGCCTATTGAAAATACTTAAAAATTATGATGTAAAAACTACGTTTTTTCTGGTTGGATTCTGGGTGGATAAATATCCTGAGATGGTAAAGAGAATTGATGAGGAAGGCCATGAAATCGGCAACCATTCATCAAGACACCCGCATATGTCACAGCTCTCAAAGGAGCAGATAATAGACGAGCTTGCAAAGACCTCGGAAAAGATTGAAGCAATTACACATAAAAAGGTGACTTTATTCCGCCCGCCTTTCGGTGATTATAACAACAGGGTTATAGAAACCTCAAGAGCTATGGGGATACAAGTTATACAGTGGGATGTGGATTCTCTTGATTACAAGGATTACGGGGCTGACGCAATAGTGAAGCGGGTGCTCTCAAAGGTCAGGAACGGATCGATAGTGCTGTTTCACAATAATGCCGCCTATACGGCTGACGCGCTTCCCATTATTCTTGAGAACCTGCAGAAGGAAGGGTACAAGATAGTGCCGGTGTCCGAGCTTATATACAAGGAGAATTATTATATCGATCATACAGGTATGCAGAAGCTGCTGAGATGAATAATAATTGACGGATACAGTATAATTAATGATATACTCTTAATTAAGTAGGTACAGATATCACAAAGGAGGATGGCCGTGTCAAAAATTGAATTGGTGGCACCCTGCAATTTTGCGGTAGAAGCGATACTGTCAAGGGAAATAAAGAGCCTGGGATATGAAGTAACAAAGGTAGAGGATGGCAGAGTCTCATTTATGGCGGATGAAGAAGGAATATGCAGATCAAATCTGTGGCTTCGCACCGCTGAAAGAATACTTGTTAAAATCGATGAGTTTGAAGCCCTTTCCTTTGAGGAGCTTTTTGAAAAGACAAAGAGGCTGCAGTGGCACCGCTGGATACCCAAAGACGCGGAGTTTCCCGTAGCCAAGGCTTCATCGATAAAGTCAAAGCTTTTCAGCACTTCCGATATTCAGTCAATAGTAAAAAAGGCCGTGGTGGAAAGCCTGAAAACAAAATACAAGCAGCAGTGGTTTGAAGAAACAGGAGAGCGCTACCCCATACATGTATTCCTTAACAGGGATAAGGCATCACTGTATTTGGATACAAGCGGTTTGTCCCTCCACAAAAGAGGCTACAGGGAATTGTCAAATGCAGCTCCCATAAAGGAGACCCTTGCCGCCGCCATGGTGCTGCTTACACCATGGAAAGCAGATAGGGCCTTTATTGATCCTTTGTGCGGTTCCGGGACAATTCCTATCGAAGCAGCCATGATCGGGCTCAATATTGCTCCGGGGCGAGGAAGGAGCTTCGTCTCAGACAACTGGAGATGGATAGGAAGCAAGCTGTGGAATAGGGCAAAGGAGGAAGCCGGAGCCCTTGAAAGGCGTGATGATGTCCTCAATATTCAGGGATATGACATCGATGAGAGTGCTCTTAAGGTAGCAAGAATAAATGCGAAGATGGCAGGCCTTGAGGATAAGCTTCATTTTCAAAAAAGAGACATCAGTGAGTTAAGCAGCAAGGAAAAGTATGGCTTCATAGTGACAAATCCTCCATACGGCGAGAGGCTTTCCGACAGTAAAAGCGTGGAAGGGCTGTACAAAGAAATGGGAAAGGTATTTTCAAGGCTTGAAACATGGTCCTTTTATATTATTACCTCCCATGAGGGCTTTGAAAGGTATTTCGGAAGAAGGGCGGATAAAAAAAGGAAGCTTTATAACGGAATGATGAAGACAGATTTATATCAATTTTTCGGCCCGAAGCCCCCAAGGCAAGTTGAAAAAATTGGTGAATAGCCCGGTCAATTATCATACTCTCTTAATATAATGTATAAAGGGAGGGAGTTATGATGGACAGAAAGTTTATAAAAAAGCTCAGGAAGGTGCTTGTGCTGGAAGCGCTTTTTCATGGTGCTTCATCTTTGTCAAAGGTCCTTGATGCTACCGAGAGTGATTTGGCGGATATAATGAAATATTTTGATAAGAAAGGCAGCAAAAAGGAGCTTTCGGAGGGTAAACCAAACAAAAAATGAGGTAATTAGCTTTATACAACAGGAAAGCCATACATAAATAAATGACTGTATGCCAATTATATAATCACGAGGAGAAAAGGTATCCCTCACTTGTGTCTGCATTTTCCTGCCCTCGTTTAAACACTGTACAGATCTTACTTATGAGCCGGGAGTTGGTAAAATGAACGTGGACAGTCATGAAGGAATAGGAGTAACAGCAGATCCGCAAAAGGTAAAACCGGGTATGATATATGTCGATTTGTCATGCAGAAGGAACAGAAGGAGGATATATGAAGCCTACGAAAAGGGAGCATATATGATATTCACTCCTTACAATATATCAGATCCTGCATTGCCGGTGATAAAGGTTGAGAGCCCCAGAGATACGCTTTGCATGCTGTTCGAAAAATTCTTTGAGAAGCGGAAAAGTAATGCAAAGCTAATCGGAGTATTTGGCGAAAGTGATAAAAGCATATTGGTTGAGATGCTGCAGAGTATTTTTTCCGGAAGAGATGGCAGCAGGTTCATTATGGACATCATACCTATAACTATTAATACAAATGAAAACAACCTTTTTTACCTTGACAGTATGAGCTTTGACAGTGCCATACTGACTGACAGGTGTGCATTGGGTAAATGCTGCGGGAATATGCCGGCAGCTGATTTTGTCTCCGGGCTGACGGAGGTCAGGGCAGTAATAATGAACAATGATGAGTATCATGATATAAATGCTGCAGAAAATCTCACGAGGGGAGGGTTAATCACTTACGGGCTGAATAAAAAGGCTGTAGCAACAGCATCAAGTATTGATGTCGATGAAATAACCTGCTTCAATTATTGTGTACAGAGAAGTTTTCTGTCCGGAAGCGGCGCAAGAATCGAACCCTTCGAGATACCGGTGCGTTTGAATGTCCTGGGAAGCCACAGCATATATAATGCATTGGCGGCAATTACCTGCGGCCTTTATTATGACTTGGACATTTCAGATATTAAAGAGTCAATAGAAAGCTATAAGGGCTCAGCCAGGCATTTTCAGAAAATATATGAGGATGGCTTTACTGTTATAGATAATTACTGCAATTCAGCTTATGACTACACGGCAGCTTTTGATTCAATTCAAATATTGAGTTATGAGAATCTTGTACTTGTCATTTCTGTTTCACAAGATGTGAATACGAACTTTCATGAGGAAAAAGCCGGCCTGATAGCCGAGTGGGCAAGGATTCTGAAGTGCAAGGAGGTAATCCTGACCAGTTGTATGGATGGTGATTCCCATATCGGAACGCTTCCTCTGAAAAGTATGAAATTATATAAAAGAATTTTCAGGGAAAATGACATTTCATTCAGATATTATCATTTGCTGCACCATGCTATTGAAAAGGGCCTGTCGCTGGTTAACAGAAATGATTTGCTGGTGTTGCTGGGAAGCGAAGAAATGGATGCGGCAAGCAGGATTGTATATAAGCTGCTGGGGCCCATGAAGAAAAAAAATTAGAATAATAAAGAAAAAGAGCAATGGAATGCTGTTTCTGATGAGGACACAACACTCCATTTTTTATGCTTATTTTGAGGCAGACTCTTTTCTGAATTTAAAAATAATTCATATTATATGTTTGTAGTGAATATGTATACTGTAGATTAAACCTGAAATACACAAGAACAGGAAAGGAGCGGGGCTTATGACGGATAAAGTCATCGAGAGCAACAATGTTACCGTATA
>JAKJBU010000094.1 GCA_022706825.1 Bacillota bacterium | reverse complement strand
AATCCATATCGCCGTTTCGCAGCGCTTCTTTCAATCTTTTCTTACCGGTTGGGTTTATCCTCTCCCCTATTATTTTTGCCCCTTCTCCAAGAATCACTGTTGCAGTCGCCGAACTGGCCGCAGTGAGCTTTACTGCTTCGGGCCTGACGGGCTTTAGTCCTGATACAGCTTTCCTCAATTCTTTGATATGTTCCGGAGTAGTACCGCAACAGCCTCCAAGTATTGCTGCTCCCATTTTTGCCGTTTCGGCCATATATTGTCCAAACTGCTCAGGGCTTATGTCATAAAAGGTCTTGCCGTCCAAAATGATCGGTAACCCGGCATTGGGCTGCACAATTACAGGCACTGTTGAATATTTGAGTACCTGGGCAAGAAGGGGAATAATTTCCTTTGGGCCGAGAGAGCAATTAATCCCCAGCGCATCTACCCCCAGATGCAATATTATATTCACCATTGTCAAAGGATCGGTGCCCGTCAGGGTCCTTCCGTCAAGCTGAAAGGACATGGTACACAATACGGGCAGATGACTGTTTTCCTTTGCTGCAAGGATAGCTGCCCTGGCTTCGTATATATCCGACATTGTCTCTATCAATATCATGTCCGCCCCTGCGGCTGTTCCTGCAGCTACTTGCTCCCTGAAGGCATAGTAGGCATCCCTGAAGGATAATGTGCCGTACGGCTCCATTAGTTGGCCTATAGGCCCTATATCATGTGCTGTAAGCTTGCTTCCCGCTGCTTCTTTTGCTATTTTTACCGCACTTTCTATGATTTCACCGCAGCTGCAGCCCGAACCCTTCAGCTTATATCTGTTTGCCCCGAAAGTGTTGGTGGTAATTATATCCGCTCCTGCGTCAATATAGGCTTTATGTATTTCAAGTATCTTTTCGGGATTGCTGATATTCCAGCTTTCAGGCAGTTCCCCGGCTTTCAGCCCATGGGCCTGAAGCATTGTACCCATCCCACCGTCAAATATCAGCAACTCCTTTGATTCAAATATACTACCCATTATTCCACACCCTTTCTGAAAAAACAATTTTTGCTGTCGCAGCTTTCACAGCTATGGCCTGATATATCACTCTTCTCCCGCTGAAGCCCAATAAAGGCCGTTACGGACTTTCTCGGTATCATTATGCTGCTTTCATTTACACTCAGTCCTATACCCTCGTAAGCCTTCAATACCTTTGCCAATTCCTTTTGAATCCCAATAGAAAAATCTCCGTATCCGGGGCTGAACCTTGTTGTTGTTTCAAATCCCATGGACCTCGCCTCGGTTTCTATTTTCTCATGAACCGTATCACATAGAGATTCCGCTGCCGCTGTTGCACAGGCATCAAATACCAGGGCTTTTGCAATGTCCGTCTTCGAATAGAAGGTTATGCGTTTATCAACTTCAAGCCCCAGAGTCACTGCCATTAACGCACATTTTTCAGAATTGGCAAGATGCTTGCCAATGTCTTCTCCGGCAAGGGTCAATGTAGTCCCTTTCAAGCATAAGCCTTCCGCAGTATGCTCCACATCAAAGATTTCATACAAAAAGCTTTCTTTTGATACACTTGCAACCTCATCAATACAATCATTCAACAGCTTTTCCGTAGTATGACCGATGTTTTGGCCTCTATAACCCATATAACGCAGTACTTCTTTTCTGTCTATGTACATAATCAGCCCTCCAATTTAATATATGATAAACACAAACTGCTCTAAAAAGCAATAAGTAATTTATTTTCTCAAAAGTACAAAATTTATATATTGACATTGCTGAAATAATGGGGTATATTATATTTTAAATATTTAAGAACCATAATGGTGATGATGGGAAGAGTAAGTTGGAGCGAGTGGCAAAGAGAGCCGGGAAGGGTGGAAACCGGTACATGATACCAGCCGAACATGGTCTCTGAACTGTATAGGTGAGGCAATTGCTTAGCTTATACCGGCAGGCTGACGTTATACAGCACGGTGATAAATCATTTTTGAGGAGTCACTTGGTAAGTTTTTTGTCGTGAGGCAAAAAAGAATCAGGGTGGTAACACGAATAGCTTTCGTCCCTTTATTGGGGCGGAAGCTTTTTAATTTACTATACCTTGTCTTACCGCAACAAATTATATCAGGAGGTATAGCAAAAATGACAACAAAAAAGAGCTTTGATGAAATTAACGAGAAAATCAGGAAAGGTAAAGCAGTAGTAGTAACGGCCGAGGAATTAACAGGCATAGTAGAGGAAAAGGGTATTTCCGACGCAACAAAATATGTAGATGTGGTAACAACAGCAACCTTTGGTCCAATGTGTTCCACCGGTGCCTTTCTTAACTTCGGGCATTCCGATCCTCCGATCAGAATGGAAAAAATTGAGCTGGACAATGTAAGTGCATACGGAGGACTTGCAGCGGTAGATGCATATATAGGAGCAGCAGAGCCCTCAACGGACAGAGGTATAGAATACGGCGGCGCTCATGTAATATGCAATTTAATAGACGGCAAAAAAGTGCATCTTAAGGCATACTCAAAGGGCACAGACTGTTATCCGAGAAAAGAAATAGATACTTATATCACCAAGGATTCGATAAACGAAGCCTATTTGTACAATCCGAGAAATTGCTATCAAAACTACTCCGCAGCGGCAAATACCTCTGACAGGACACTGTACACATACATGGGAGTACTTCAGCCCGGCTTGGGGAATGTAAATTATTCTACTTCAGGGGAACTCAGCCCGCTGTTGAAAGACCCCTACCTCAGGACTATAGGTATAGGAACAAGAATCTTTTTGGCCGGTGCAGAAGGTTACGTAGCCTGGCAGGGAACCCAATTTGCCAGCGGAAAACCCAGAGGTGAGAATGGAATCCCCCTGTCCGGCGCCTGTACCCTTGCGGTAATAGGCAACCTTAAAGAGATGAGCACTGAATATATTCAGCCGGCTATTTTTGAAAAATACGGTGTTTCAATGTTTGTCGGAATAGGAATACCTATACCTGTCCTTGATTCGGATCTGCTTTTCAATCTTTCGGTACAAAACAAAGACATATATACAAATATTTTGGATTACAGCGTACAAAGAAGCAATAAACCGGTCTTGGCACAATGCAGCTATGAGGAATTGAGAAGCGGATTTGTTTCCATTGAAGGTAAGAAGGTAAAAACTTCGCCTCTTACAAGCCTGTATAAATCAAGGGAAATAGCCCGGGTACTAAAGAACTGGGTTGCGGAAAAGGGCTTTACATTACAGCCTCCTATAGCCCCTTTCCCTAAGGGAGTAACGCTGAAGTCACTGGAACAAGGGAGGTTATAGTATGCAAGGATGCATTCATTGCGGCGCTTGTACCGCAGCTTGCACCAAAGGTGCTTTGAAAATGGAACCCGAATCGGGGACTGTCAGTTGTGATGAATCCCTTTGCACACACTGCAACGCTTGCATAAGAGCTTGCCCGGCAAGAGCACTTACCTATAACCAGATAAGGAGGCCTTATGTATCAGAAAAGAGATTATCGGAAGCTTATGAAGGCAGATGATCTGATATGCTTCAATGTAACTGAATATGAATCCGATTTGCTGATATATGCCAGGACAAACCTAAAGAAAGAAGCAAAAATTGCTGTTGCAAAATACAGAAAGGATATTATTGATTACATTAGAAGACATCCAGAGTTTTTGACAAGCCTGGTGCCGATCAATCCCATATTGGACGCCCCTGAAATAATACAGGATATGTGCCATTGCTCAAAGCTTGCCAATGTAGGCCCAATGGCAGCAGTGGCAGGGGCTGTTTCAAAATATGCAGGCAGAGATCTGCTCCGATTTGCAGATGAAGTACTGATAGAAAACGGAGGTGATTTATTCATTAAATCAAAGAATGACAGACGGATACTTATATATGCGGGCAGTTCTCCTCTTTCAAACAAGGTTGCCCTCCTTATTCCCGGCAATAATCAGGAGCTTGGGATATGCACCTCAAGCGGAACTGTCGGTCATTCTTTAAGTTTTGGCAACGCAGATGCAGCCGTTGTGATTTCAAAGGATGCGGTTTTGGCTGATGCCGCAGCCACCGCTGTAGGAAATGTAGTAAAGGATAAAAACCATATTGAGGCCGGAATAGAATACGCAATGTCTATTCCGGGTGTAGAGGGAGTAGTAATCATTGCAGATGACAAAATGGGTGCCTGCGGTGATATTAATATTACAAAGCCTTGAGAGGAGAATTGGTTATGAAAATAAAAGAGTTTTTTAAGAACAAGCCTGTTATATCCCTGGAAATATTTCCGCCGAAACCTGAAATGCCAATAGATACAATATTTAATACCATTGATGCTCTGTCCGGTCTTAAGCCTGCATTTATGAGCGTAACTTACGGTGCCGGCGGCAGCAGCAAGGCTCATACCGTTAAAATTGCCGATGTCATCAAGAATAAGTATAACATAGAA
>JAKJBU010000093.1 GCA_022706825.1 Bacillota bacterium | reverse complement strand
CGGGTATAGTATTTGTTTATAGTCCTGCTAATCACGGATTTTGTGGATATTGCGATTTTTGGTTTCATACCGCTGATAAGCTTTATATCATCAATGGCAAAAATATTAAGAGGATCGCTCATTACAACCAGCAGCTCATTATCAACTATATCCACAGGCATCAAATCGTATTTTTTTGCTATTGCCTCAGGTATCAGTTCGGCGGCCTTGGGGTTGACAATGTAATTCGCAAGGTCAAGAACAGGGATGCCCAGCTGCTCCTCAATAACCCCCAGAATTTCTTCCTCACTGGTGTACCCAATCTCCACCAAAATTTCCCCGAGTTTTTTTGTCGTTTTTGATGATTTTTGTATATTTATTGCTTCCTCCAACTGCTGCCTGCTCAGTTTCCCGGAATGCAGCAGCATATCTCCAAGCCTCAAACTCGTTTTCATCTTACCACCTGCCCCCGTACGATTAAATAAAAAACCAGCTAATGCTATATTAGCCGGTTGCGCCACTACGTCACTATTGTATAAGCGCCCAAGTACAACAATAGTTCATACGTCCTAATGGATATTCGTACTAATTTACTATATAATAATACCAATTACCTATACAATAGGTCTTAATACCTATATTCATCTAATTATAATATATTCTACATAATTTGGCAAATTCCTTTTATTTTTCATAAAATTATTCCTTTACTTTCATAATTTTTATTTTTCAACATCAAATTTTCCAGCATTTTCAAGACTTGCAAGCCTCTTGAAGGCAACAAAAAATAGTTGTATACTTACAGTATAATCCTGCTGAAGGGGGAAAACCCGCCGTGAAAAAGCAAAAGACTCTTAGGCGAGACCGTATCAATCGCACACTGGAGAGCATATTCGAATATCCGCTGACCGTTGTGGAAGCCCCCATCGGTTATGGTAAGACAACGGCCGTGCGCGAATTTCTCGCTTCAAAAGTCTGCTTTGTTTTATGGCTTTCCTTTTTATCAGGCGAGGATACGTCAACCTTCTTCTGGGACAGGTTTTCGGAAGAAATCTGCCGGCTGGACGAGGAAGCGGGCATGAAACTCAAACTTCTCGGCTTTCCCGTCGATGCGCCCCAGACAGCGACCGTTCTGTCCGTTTTAAACGAAATAGAATTCAAGGAAAACACCGTGCTGGTAATAGATGATTTTCATCTGGTGAAAGGCCACCAGATCGGCGCGTTTCTTTATCAATTAGTCAAGAATCAGCCGGACAACCTCTATATCACGATTGTGACGAGGGACACCTCAAATCTTGATCTACTGGAGCTTGCTGCCAAAGGCCTGTGCAATATCGTGACCCAGCAGGTACTCCGCTTTACCGACGATGAAGTACGCGATTACTGTGTTATTAGGGGCTGCAGGCGTTTACAGTATTCACAGCATACTGCTGGATTTTCTGAAAACAATGCTTAAGGACGAACAGAAGCGAAAAGCTCTCTGGTGCAGGATGGGCGAATGGTACCTTTCAAAAGGCGCCCATATACCTGCTTGCAGCTATCTCTGCCGTGGGGGCGATACCATGCGCATTCTCTCCCTTCTCAATGATATTAACAAAATTGCGTACAACTCCCCTTCTTTTGAAGGATTTTCGGAGATGTTCGCGGCAATCCCGCGGGATACTCTGTTTAAGTATCCCTATGCCTATATGCAATATATAGACATATTGATGATAAGCGGCGATTCCGCCGAAGCCCGGGAGGGATTGGCACGGCTGAATGAGTTTCAGGATGTATATGAGCACACAGAGGACATAAGCTCCGATTTCAAAAACCGTATCCTCGGGGAAATCAGCACAATGAGGATTTTCTCCGTATTCAACGATGCGGAACAGATGGTGTCGCAAATGAACGAGGCGCTCCGTCTGCTTGATGGGGATGTTTCATACCTTATAAAGCGGGAGAGCGAATTTACCTTCGGCTCACCCCATTTACTTTATACATATTACAGGGAGCCGGGCAGGCTGAGGGAAACGGCGGATTACATAGTGCGCAAATTTCCCTTCTTCGCAAAGCTGGCCAACGGCTGCGGGACGGGCTGTGATTATCTGACGATGGCCGAGTATGCCCTTGAGACGGGTGACTGGCAGAGCGCTGAAAAATGCCTATAAGAAATTAGACTTTCCCTCGGTATGGATGAATATTCATTGAATATACATTTGTTTGCCTTTATATGGTAATACATCTCCTACTATTTCGCATGTATTAACAACTATAGCCCTTTATTGAGCTCCATTATCGGAGCTTTTTAGTTTGGTGAGGCAGCAAACTCAGGTTGGCAAAGCAGATTTACCATCCTGATTATATTACATGCCATATTTGCTAAAGTAATATGAATCTTCGCACGCCCTAATCTCACATAACGGCATCGCCGCAGTCCATGATTCCTTACCATTGTCGCAAATCTTCTTTCTACTTTAAACCGCTTATTGCTAGCTTCCTCAAATTCCTTAGTTGCAACCCGTTTCATGTCTCTTAGTACGGCATCGTATCTTAGAGGAACGTCTAGTCTCCTTCCCTTGCTTACTACTTTTCCGTTTTTATCCTTGTATAGACATTGATCTCTTAATGGACACTGTTGGCAAATTGCTTTATCAAACTTGAATACTTTAAAGTCCGTATCATTAGTTTTGTTTCTGGTTATAACATATTCTTCTGTAATTATTCCATTAGGGCAGGTTACTGACTTCAGGTCTTCTGATATTTTAAAGTCTCGTAGTCCATAGTATTTGACTTCTCTGCTGGACTCTTCATAAAAAGCTATATTTGATATGATTTCATTATCCTTTAAGTATGCTCGATTGCCTGTTGTCCCATATACCTTATCTGCTGTGATTTCTTCCGGCTTCAGCCCTAGGCTTTCTTCAACTTTCTCTATGAGTTCTGCAAGTTTCTTCTCATCACCAACATTAAAAGGGGTTTGTACTGATGCTAGTATTATCTCGCTGTCCTCATCTACTATGATATGATCTTTATAGCCTCTTTTTATATTGCCAAGTGATTTGTGTGCTATCTTTGCGTCAGGGTCTACAACGCTTACTATCTTATCCTTTTTTCCGTTGGTGTATTGGTCTATAATATCCCATAGTATGCCAAATACCTCTTGATATTTTTCATTTGTTTGAAGTTCATCATAGGTCTTAAGATATAGGTATTCTGCATATTTCTGTGCTATTTGCAGATATTCTTTTACACTTACCTTATCATCTATCTTGTATTCTTCTTCAATCTCATTCTCAAATTGTACCAGCAGCTGTTCTGCAAGGAGCTCATTGAACTTCCTCGTTTCCCTTATGACCTTCCGGAACGCATCACATATGAGTCTCCGGTTTGATGGATAGTTAACATTTGCAGCTACATCGGTGGTGTCTATTAAATATCGCTTGGATTTAACTATATTCTTTTCGATACAATTTCTAACAATCTCATTGAAGAATTCATCAAAACTTTCTTCTCCCATTCTATTTGTTCTAAAGTGACTTATTGTTGTATCGTCAGGGACTTCATCGTCTAAAGATAAACCAAGAAACCAACGAAATGCAATATCCGTCTGGATTCTCTTTACTACCTTTTTATCTGATAGAGTGTATAGGAATTCCAACAGACAGATCTTAAGCATCATTACCGGATCTTCAGATTTTCTACCTATATCGCTATATTTTTCTTTTACTATGTCGTAAACAAATGAGAAATCTATGATTGAATTTATCAAAACAAGCAAATGATCTTCAGGTATTAGTCGATCAAATATCATATGAGTAAATACATCAATTTGTGGATTATTTTTTCCTAACACAATGCCTAACCTCCGTATTTTCAATGCTTTACATGCTTTTATTATACCATAATCAGCACAAGAAATATAGCATTTTATGGGAGGTTAAAAGGGTTTAAGCGTCCCCAAACCCTTTTTGTTGTATAATTATTTTTTGTTTGGTATATTTATTCAAGGGAATTAGTTTTTCAGCGCTTTCCCTGGCACATAAGTTATTGCCGCTGCCTTCAATTTCTTTATCAGCGGCATGATCGACGACGGGACGCCCTATGAACCCATCATTATTTAGCTGAACAATGTAAGTACACAATATGGATATTGTGGCTTTCACTCGGACGCAATGCCTAGCACCTATTCCACTTATGCTCATGTTAAGACCACTTATCAGAATTTAAATGCAGAATTGCTTTTCATTTAATATAATGACTTTAACAAATAAATCAGGAGGTAGATTATGAAGCATATAAAGAAGAGATACATTATTCTGATAGGATTCGTGTTAATATTAATGATAGGATTTATTATACTTTCCGTAGCAAACAGACCCTTATCGAAAGATGAAATGAATATAATAATAGATGAAGAACTTACTAAGATGGTTAATAAGAATGATGAGATCACCAGTGCCTTGCTGACTGTATATTCAGATAAGCTGCATTTGAACATG
>JAKJBU010000092.1 GCA_022706825.1 Bacillota bacterium | reverse complement strand
AGTATATATTTCCACATATTCCGCATTTAGTGCTTTTCCCAGCAGGGCTCCCGTCACATCGCTCCCCCCTCTTCCAAGGGTAGTGAAGTCTCCCTCCTCCGTCATTCCCTGGAATCCTGTTACAATAGGTATCAACCCCTGCTCAAGCACCTTTAAGACCTTTTCGGCTTCAACACTTACAACATTGGCATTGCCAAAATTGTCGTCTGTTATGATTCCTGCATTTCCCCCTGTCAGGACTCTCACCTTATATCCTCTTTCAGCAAAAGCCTCTGCCATAACAACTGCAGAAATGATTTCGCCGCAGGACATCAGCAGATCGGCCTCCCGTTTATCAACACTGCAATCCTTACCATTTATCAGTGATGAGAGGCTATCGGTGGCATAGGGATCCCCTTTCCTTCCCATTGCTGATACTACCACAACGGGGCTGTATCCTTGCTCTATCGCACATATTACCTTATCTGCCACCAAATTTCTTCTTTCTCCTGATGCAACCGATGTGCCTCCAAATTTTTGAACTATGATTCTCATAATAATCCTCCTAATTAAATGTTTACAACACAAGCCCCATTTTGATCGGACTTCAGTTCTTTTATTATCCATTTGCATTCAAGCTTTGATAAATATTCTTCCATTTGTCTGCAAAAATCCGTCTCTTCCTCTTTTAAAACAGCCATGATGGTGGGGCCTGCTCCGCTGAGGAATACACAAAGACTGTTCAGCCTGTTGCATTCTTCAACAATTTCGTTGTAATTGCCGATAAGCCTGCCCCTGTATATCTCATGAAGCCTATCCTTGCACGCCAGCTTCAACATCTCAAAGTTTCCGTTTGAAAGGGCTGCTATAAGCAGGGATACTCTTCCCACATTGTAAACGCCGTCCTTGTATGGAATACTGTCCGGAAGGACTGCTCTTGCTTCCTTTGTAGACAGCTTAAAATCAGGAATTATCGCACAGAATTTCAGCCCCGGAGGAAGTTTAATTTTTTCAAAATAAACTCTGTTTCCGTCTTTTACAGATGCTGTCATCCCTCCGAACAGTGCCGGGGCAACATTGTCCGGATGCCCTTCTATCTCTGAAGCGATCTCCAATATCTCATTCTTGTTCAGGTTTCCTCTGCCTATTTCATTGGCTGCCAGCACTCCCCCCAGTATGCATGCAGCACTGCTTCCCAATCCTCTTGATATGGGTATGTCACTTTCGAAGTTGATTCTCAATCCCTTGTATCTATTATTGCAGCCTATCTTCTCAAAGCATTTCTGCATTGAAACATACACAAGGTTTTTTTCGTTCCTGTAAGTTTCATCACATCCATCAATTAATAATCCGTTTCCGCTTTCTTCAATTTGAAAACGGTTATACAGATTCAAAGCAACTCCAAGGCAATCAAACCCTGGGCCTATATTTGCGCTTGTAGCCGGAACTCTGACTTCTACCATATCTATCACCTGCTCCTCTTTGATTTTTTATTCAATACAAAAAGCTCCCGTCCCTGAAAGGGACGAGAGCTAACTCCCGCGGTTCCACCCATATTGGTATAAACCCACTCAAAGCTTTAACGCAGCCGGCGGCATTTCTTACTGGTATTTCAGAATGCTACTCCCGGGTGGTTTTCAACCATTCTTGCCAAGGAAATCTTTCAGCCGGTGGATCTCCGTCTCTGTTAGCCGAACATGGTTTACTCGTCCCGATCATCGTTATATACATATATGTAATTTTGTTTAGGGGGTGCCGGGTATGCAAAAAGCTCCCGTCCCTGAAAGGGACGAGAGCCTGACTCCCGCGGTTCCACCCATATTGGTATAAACCCACTCAAAGCTTTAACGCAGCCGGCGTCATTTCTTACTGGTATTTCAGAATGCTACTCCCGGGTGGTTTTCAACCATTCTTGCCAAGGAAATCTTTCAGCCGGCGGATCTCCGTCTCTGTTAGCCGAACATGGTCTACTCGTCCCGATCACAGTATTTATAAGTCGTATAAACTATTTTTATTAGTTTATATCATTTTCATATTCTCGTCAAGGGTTTTTGAAAATATTCATGAATTACTCAGATTATTCGGAAGAAATCTCTGCTTTTACCAAATCAGCCGTATTCCATATCTCTGTATGAGCATAATTAATGCTGTAATTTCTTATTGTAACAGTTGCCTTTCCTTCCGTACCTGCAACTCCTAATGCCTTCTCCGCTTCATCGTGGTTCATGAACATGAACCACACATACCTCTGGTCATGGGCAAGCTTTGGGAACAAGGCCTCGGATTCCTCATCAACCTTGAAGCTTATTTCATGATCCAAGAATTCGTCGTTCAGATTATGCTTAAAGGTGCCGCTTACCGTCACTTCCCCTTCAAAATCTACATATGCATCATAATCCTCCATTTCGGGAGAATCCACTTGAACCTTAATGATTTTCAGACCGGCTACCAGGTCCCCTTCCTTTGCTTTTCTTGCATCAAACAGATTGCTTTCTTCTTCAGCCTTCTGCTCCGTTTCAGTTTTTTCCGGCTCAACTTCCGGCTCAACTACCGGCTCTGCTGCAGGCTGTACGACAGGCCCAGCTGTCTCCACAGGTTCAGCAGGCTTTTGGGAACATCCCGATAAAATCATGACTATTAAAATTGCTGATAATATCCTTTTCAACTTATCACCCCTCATTACAAATAATTTCGAAAATTATTCCATTTTCTTAAGGCAGAAATAAAAAATAGGACTGTTGCACTATAGTCCTATTTTTGACTGCCATACATCAGGCTGCATTAATGTACCTTTCATACCCGCTAAAACGCAACTATTATGCCTCCCTGGTTCGCATATACGCTGCTAAGGCCTGCAGCCTCTACAATAATTATATCCTTGAACTTGTACCTTTTAAGAAGCTCGCTCTTAAACTCCTCTGCTCTTTCCAGGCAGTTAACATGAGCTATCCCTATAACCTTATCCTCCAGCCTCTCTCCCTGCTCCCCTATAATTTCTATAAAACGCATGAATGCCCTTCTGTAGCCCCTGACACTCTCTACCAGCTTTATATGCCCATCGTCAGTTGCCCCCATTACAGGCTTGATATTCAGAAGCGTTGCAATTCCGCCTTTTACCCTGCTCATCCTTCCGTTTTTTATGAGGTTATCCAGGGATTCAAGAAGAAATAAAGTCTTCATGCTATTGATGTATTCATTGACCTTTTCCACTATTTGAAGGTCATCACATTTTTTCTTTGCCAGTTCAAATATTTTAATGCTAATAAGTGTTTCTGCTATTGAAGCGCTAAAGGAGTCAAAAACATGAATAAATTTATTCCCTGCCTTTTCCAAAAACATCTTCTTCGCAAGCATTGCGCTTTCATAGGTTCCGCTAAGGTTGGAGCTTAATGTAACAACGAAAACGCTATCCTCGCCCTCATAAGCTTTAATAAAATCACTGGGGGAAGGACATGCGGTTCTGGGGGGAGTCGGACATGCTGCCATTTCCTTTAGCATGGATTTAACATCCAGGTTTTCATCATCCCTAAAGACATTGCTGCCTACTTCAAGAGTAAGAGGTACCAGCGTAACACCAAGCTCCTTCTTCAAATCTTCATTCAGGTCACAGCTGCTGTCTGCAACTATTTTGATACTCATTTGCATATCCTCCAATCATAAGTTACGCGCTGAACATTCGCATTGATTCCTATGTTGTGATAAGTCTTATTCATGACGTATATAGTATTCTATTTCTATTTTTAGCATAAGTTATCGACATATACAATTAAAAACTGTAGCGTATAGTACTAATATGCATATTATCTGGTATCAAACACTATTATGCTGCTGCTTCATCAACAACTGACCTAAATCATGCTTTCTCTTTAAAAAGTGAGAATAGTATTGTAATGACAGGCAGCAGGTAACACATCAGCGCATAAGGTGCATATTGCATTGTTGGTATACCTGTAATGGCCAGTATTATTATTGCGTTCACATTCCACGGGATAAGCGGTGCGATGGCAGTTCCCGAATCCGCAATGGTTCTGGCTAACTTTATCTTGCTGATTCCAAAGGTTTCAAATTTGTTCTGCAAAATCTTTCCCAGAATTATGACTCCGAGAACCTGGTCACAAGTAATTATTGTAATCAGACTGCTTAAAGCTGCTGTCCTGCATATCATTGATACTTTGCTCTTAACATTTTTCACTGCTCCTTGGATTATGGGAGAAATCATATTTGCACCTTCAAGAAGGCTGTTAAGTGCAACTGCCCCTGACAGAATCAAAAGCAATTCAACCATTGACAATATCCCCCCACCCCTTAGAATTTCATTAAGCTCCCCAATACCTGTCCTTGGATGATAACCGGAAATAATATATTGAATAACTTCAGATACAGTACTATTCTGCAAAAATTTGCTTAAAACAGCTCCCCCGAAAATTCCTATGCTCATATTGAATATAATATTAATACCGAATAGGGACAGAATTATAACAGCCAGCGGAAGCAAAAG
>JAKJBU010000091.1 GCA_022706825.1 Bacillota bacterium | reverse complement strand
CGGTATGAGCACGGTAGGCAACAAGGGCAAGGGTGAAAGCGTATGGCTGGGTTGGTTCCTGTATGACATACTTATGAATTTCTCGGAGCTGTGCAGGATGAGAAGGGATTTGAACAAAGCAGACCGATACATAAACATAGCGAAAGAAATTGCAAAGGCGCAGGAGGAAAATGCATGGGACGGAAATTGGTACAGAAGGGCATATTTTGATAATGGAACGGCCCTTGGCTCGGCGGAAAATACAGAATGCAAAATCGATTCCATCGCACAGTCCTGGTCAGTGATATCGGGAGCTGCAAATCTTGACAGGGCAAGGGAAGCCATGCAGGCAGTAGAACAGTACCTTGTAAAGTATGATGAAGGGATTGTCAAGCTGCTTACACCTCCCTTTGATGAAGGAGATCTGGAGCCGGGGTATATAAAAGGCTATCCCCCCGGTGTAAGGGAAAACGGAGGCCAATATACCCATGCGGCAACTTGGGTGATTATGGCTTATTCAATAATGAAAAATCCTGATATGGCCTGGAAGCTGTTTAATATGCTGAACCCCATCAATCATGCAAATACTATGATGGAAGCCTCAAGGTACAAAGTTGAGCCATACGTAATGGCTGCAGATGTGTACGCCGTTCCTCCCCACACGGGAAGAGGGGGGTGGACCTGGTACACAGGTGCATCGGGCTGGATGTATAATGTAGGAATGCAGCATATACTGGGATTCAGGAAAAAAGCAGGCAGGATTGTGATGGAACCATGTATACCAAGGGATTGGCCTGAGTACAATATTAGGTACAGACACAACAAGAATACGATATATAATATAATAGTAAGAAATCAGAACAGGAGCGGCAATGCAAAGGCAGAAATCATCCTGGACGGAAGGAAGCTTGAAGGAAATGAGATTCCGCTTGCCGAAGACGGAGCGGAACATACAGCAGAGGTCATCCTTACATGACATTACGGTTACACATGCAAACATTTCCTTGAAATGAATTATTATCTATATTATTATATATATATATGTGAACCTGGGGGGTGTAATAATGGGCGAAAGATTCGAAGACACAATGAAATTCAAGGTTGAGACGGATAAGAAGTATGAAGCATCGGATATACTTCTGTCTGTATACAGCGCACTTAAGGAGAAAGGCTACAACCCCATCAATCAGATAGTGGGATATATACTTTCGGGAGACCCTACCTATATTACAAGCCACAACAATGCAAGAAGCCTGATTAAAAAGCTTGAAAGAGACGAACTCCTTGAAGAGCTTGTAAGGGCTTATGTCGATGGGAAGTAGCTGAAATACGGTTCAGGAGAGATTAGTTTGAACAAAAGCTTAATCGCTTTTTTTTCCATTGCTGCGTTAAGTGCAGCAATTATTGCTTTGCAGGATGTAAAGGCTTATGAAATTTTTGCATCCGGAGAAGAGGAATACGGCAAGGTAGTGATGATAGTCGGAGATTACCTGGATATCAAGGATATCGGCAGGATGGAGAGTCTTTACAGACTGGCCGGCAACAGCCGTGTTGCCCTCATAAACAACAGGCAGCCGGGGAAAGCCGATGCAGCCAAATCAAAACTCATAATCGGATCCGGGAAAAAACTTGAGTTGGATGCCGATATGGTTTCGGAAGGCAGAAGGGAATCTTTGACGGGTAGTCTCGTATATACGGGTATTAACAGGATCAAAGACAGAAATGCCGACAGTGAATATAAGAAATACATCGGATACATAGGCGATGCAATCAATAAGAAGGGCGGGACTGCCTGCTATATCGGAAATGCAGATGCAGAGAAGCCGAACAAAAGTTCTATGCTAATTGCTGCGGACAGCAGCGGTGAAATTGATTCAGGAGAGACAGAGGATGTCATTATAGAAGATGCTGCTTTCCCGGGGGGAAAAAGGACTGATTATGACAGGCTGGCGGAATTGTACAAGCAATATCTGCCGGCTTCTTCATTTATTGTAATAGAGACAGGGGATATGGAAAGGCTGGAAGCCTTTAAAGGCTCCATGTCCGAGGAAGCCTGCCAATCATGCAAACAGGATGTGCTGGAAAGGATTGACGGATTTGTAAAGAAGATTGTCAGTTACGGGGGTTTTAAAACACTTGTATTCATATCAACCTACCCTTCGAAATCAAATGCGGAAGCGGGCAATAAACTGACTCCCATTGTGGTTTATGAAGGAAGGGAAGGAGTGCTTTACTCAAACAATACAAGGCGGAGCGGCATAATTTTGAATACGGACATTGCGGATTATGTGCTCTGTAAGCTGGGATACCTGACTGAATGTGCCGTCGAGGAATTGGATAAAAAAGCTTCGTTAAATACTTTAACGTATATGAATATGAGTATTTTAAGGACTTCCGTTCTGAGAACTCCTGTTCTTACTTATTATGCGGTGTCTGTGATTGCAGTACTCGGGATTCTGTTTGGCGCGGCTGTTTTTCTCGGAAAGAAAGCGGGGCATTTTTGGTCTGGTTTTGGGATTATTATTGCATATACAATGCTTTCGATTCCAATCGCTTTTCTTTTAATACCCGCATCTTATACGGATTGGGGATCCGCCGAATATTCGGTGCTGACTGCCGCCGCTTCTGCAGTATTGTCAATATTGCTTCACCTGGCATTAAGGAACAGGCTGAAGGTTATACTGGCAATCTGCCTGCTGCTGCAGGCAGGGCTTGCCGCTGATATACTTACAGGCGGCGAACTGATAAAAAAGTCTGTGCTGGGCTATGATCCCATAATCGGCGCAAGGTTTTACGGCATCGGAAATGAATACGCAGGGATGTTCATCGGCATTTCTCTTTTGGTCTTTGGCTGTGTTTCGGAACTGAGAGGCAGAAGCTGCGGCAAGGCTGCCGCAGCTGCTTATTTTTCTTTTTGCACGCTCCTTCTTGGATTGACGTCTCTTGGCGCTAATTTTGGAGGGGCAGTTGCAGGGGTTTTTGGTTATTTGCTTGCTTATTTCCTGGTTTTTGATATAAAATTTAACAGAAGAAATATTTTTACGGGAGCACTGATTTTGGGGTCGGCTGCAGCGGCATTGTTTATTGCGGACAGCATGGGATTGGCCAGGCAATCCCACATGGGAGCCCTTATTAAGGACACCCGTGCCAATGGCGTTGGAGTTATTACCTCTGTGATAAGCAGGAAAATATCAATGAATCTCAGGCTGATGAGATATACCATATGGACAAAAGTGCTGCTGTGCATAATAGGGGCAATATCCATAATGTTTTACAAGCCTGTAAAACAGATGTTCTATATATTCAACAGGTATAAATATCTGAAATACTCATGGATGAGTATTGCCGCTTCAGCCGCCGCAGGCTTCGCAGTAAATGATTCAGGTATTGTAGTAGCCGCAACGGCGATGATATTTATGGCATTTACCATGTTGATTATGTGCATAGGGGAAGGGAAGGTGGTCTGAAGATGGATTACAGAATTTTGGGAAGTACAGGGCTGAGAGTATCGAGACTCTGTTTTGGAAGCCTCACCATCGGGCCTCTTCAAGCGGGGCTTGATATTGAAGAAGGGGCATCGGTGATAAGGGCCGCCTTTGATATGGGAGTAAACTTCATTGACACAGCGGAGCTTTACAGAACATATGATTATATAAGAAAAGCTGCAGAGGGAAGAAGAAAGGATATAATAATATCGACAAAGTGCTATGCCTATACCCGGGAAGGTGCTGAAAAAAGCCTTAGAAAAGCCCTGGATGAATTAAATACCGATTATATAGATATTTTTTCCCTTCATGAGCAGGAAAGCGAGCATACATTAAAAGGGCATCAGGAAGCCATTGAATATTTCGTCAGGGCAAAGGAAAAGGGGTATATCAGGAGTATCGGCATATCTACCCATGCCATTGCCGCGGTAAGGGCTTCATTAAAATACAAGGATATTGAGGTGCTTCATCCTATATTGAATAAAAGGGGCCTGGGGATAATTGACGGAGACGTAAACGGAATGCTTGAAGCAGCAGCTGAGGCATACAAGGCAGGAAAGGGCATATATTCAATGAAGCCTTTAGGCGGAGGGAATATGATAAAGGACAGCAGCCAATGCTTTGACTTTGTACTTTCAAACGACAACCTGCATTCAATAGCCGTTGGAATGCAGAGTTATGAAGAGGTAGCAAGCAACGTAATGATTTTTGAGGGGAAACAGGTACCGGAAGATATCAGGCTGAAGCTTGAGAATAAAAAAAGAAGGCTGCTCATTGATTACTGGTGCAGCGGCTGTGGAAGCTGCAGCGGGAAATGTGCACAGAAAGCTATTAGTGTGGAAAAGGGCAAGGCAGTGGTCGATTCTTCAAAATGTGTGCTTTGCGGATATTGCAGCGCTTATTGCCCTGATTTTTGCATTAAGGTGATATGAAAGGTTACGAGGTTGCGAGGTCGCGGGGAACTTCCGGGTATTCCTTATGGGCGTAGTGTTACCTGTGCTTTGTGTAAAAATATATGGAGGAGAATTTTTATGAGAATTATGGGATTGGATTT
>JAKJBU010000090.1 GCA_022706825.1 Bacillota bacterium | reverse complement strand
GTAACCGAAATGAAGGAGATCAAGCATTATTTCAACAGCGGGATTCCGGCAAGGGAAGGCATAGAATCATGAGAAAACTCAGATATGTTCCGATTCTGATTATGATAGTACTGGGAGCTTCGCTGGGAGGTATAGCCTTTAATGCATTTTTGATTCCTCATAAGCTTTTAAGCGGAGGCGTCAGCGGGGTAGCGCTGATATTAAATTATATTTTCGGGCTGAATCCCGGAGTGCTTATATTTATATTCAACATTCCGATATTTCTTGCAGGCTATAAATTTATGGACAAGGAGTTTATTCTGTTAAGCCTTGTCGGGATGACGGTTTTTTCAGTCTCCATTGATTTGTTCTCATTTTTGAAGAATGTTGTTTATATTGAGGATACGCTGTTGTCATGTTTATACGGAGGTGTACTTAACGGAATAGGAATGGGGCTGGTATTCAGAAACAGGGCTTCACAAGGCGGAGTTGATATTGTTGCAGTTATAGTCAAAAAATATTTTTCCATGAATCTTGGAAAAACTTCATTATTAATAAATATAATAGTAATAGGAATTGCTTCACTCTTTTTCGGACTGGAGCCCGCCATGTACACATTGGTTTCTATGTATGTGGCATCCACAGTTCTTGATAAAGTGCAGCAGGGCTTCGGAAGCAGCAAATCAGTAATGATTATTACCGACAAAGAACAGCAGGTTGCAGATGCAATACTAAAAACTCTTGACAGAGGTGTTACCTATCTGGAGGGGGAAGGAGCCTACACAGGTAATAAGAAGAGGGTTATATACTGCATAGTGGCGCTGAAGCAGCTGGCTAAGCTGAAGCAGATAGTCAACGAGATAGACAGCAGTGCTTTTATGGCGGTGAGCGATACAGCAGAAGTGCTGGGCTACGGCTTCGGGAACAGGGGGATATAAAAGCCGCAAAAAACGGATAACACTGAATTCACTGAAATCCACTGAACTCTTCATTCCGTGGATTTTCATGTTTTTAGTGTTACCCGTTATTCTTGAAATTTATCTACAGATCAAATTCCTTTGCGATAGCCTCAATTGCCTTCTTCTGGTCATCAGGGCTGATAACGTAGGATATCTTGATTTCAGAAGTTGTCACAATGCTGACGGGTATGTCGTTCTCTGCAAGGAGGTTGAATACTTTGGCGGCAACACCTGACTGAGTGTTCATTCCCAAGCCTACGACAGAAAGCTTTGTTATATTGTCACAGGTTTCATAACTGAAGGTGAATATTTTTTTCTTGAATGTGTTCAGTACCTTTGAAGCCTGATAAAGATCAGTCTTGGGCAGAGTGAAGGATATGCTGACAAGCTTGTTGACCGGGAAGGTCTGGCTTATCATATCAATATTTATGTCTTTGTTAGCGATGCTTTGGAATATTTCCGCAATTACCTTGATATCATGGGGTACACCGTTTAAGGTAATTATTGCTTCATCATTATTAACCGCCAAACCGGTTATTGCCGTATTTTCCATGGTATTGTCCATCTCCTTTATGATTGTACCTGGTATATCACCCCTGCTTAGGGCTACAAGAACAGGAACCTTATATTTTTCTGCAAGTTCTATAGATCTTGAATGCATGACACTTGCCCCGGAGCTTGCCATTTCAAGCATTTCTTCATAGCTGATGCAGTCAAGCTTCTTTGCTCTCGGATAAAGCCTTGGATCAATGGTATATATACCGTCAACATCTGTATATATTTCACACTGGGCGCCGAGCTTTGCGGCAAGTGCCACTGCTGTCGTGTCTGAGCCGCCTCTGCCAAGTGTAGTAATCTCATTATATTCATTTACCCCCTGAAAGCCTGCAACTATGACAATTTTACCTTTCCTATGCTCTTCACGGATTTTTTCTTCATTAATATCAGCTATTTTGGATTTCGTATGAGAGCCGTTTGTTATTATTCCAACCTGCTGGCCTGTAAAAGAAACAGCGTCTGCACCCAAATGGTTGAGCGCAATAGACAATAGAGACATTGAAACCTGTTCTCCGGTTGCCATTAAAACGTCCAGTTCCCTTTTATCAGGATCGGGGCTGATTTCATGTGCCATATTTATCAGATGGTCTGTAGTTTTGCCCATGGCAGATACTACAATTACCATATCATTGCCTTCCGATTTTCTTTTTACAATGTGCTCAGCTATATTATTTATTTTTTCAATCGTTTCAACGGAGGTGCCTCCATACTTTTGTACAATTATTGCCATTTGTGTTCACATCCTAACCTCTTAGATCATCCAATAATTTTTTCTTATCCTCGTTCAAATCCTTAACGCTTTTTATCATTCTTGCAGGTATTCCTGCCACAACCGTATCAGGCTCTACATTTTTTGTTACCACTGAACCTGCTGCAACAACTGCTCCCTTTCCTATACGCACGCCTTCAAGCACAACGGCATTTGCACCTATAAGAACGTTATCTTCAATTATCACAGGATCGGCGCTTGGAGGTTCAAGGACTCCCGCAATTACTGAACCCGCCCCTATATGGCAGTTGCTGCCTATAACAGCTCTGGCACCAAGCACTGCGTTCATATCAATCATAGTGTTTTCGCCTACTTCGGCACCGATATTGATAACTGCACCCATCATGATTACAGCGTTCTTGTGTATAAGAACCTTATCCCTTATTACTGCGCCCGGTTCAATCCTGGCATCAACATACCTGGTATCAAGCAGGGGAATAGCTGAATTTCTTCTGTCATATTCCAATTCGAAGCTCCTTATTAAGCTTTTATTATCGGAGAGAAATTTCTCCATATCCGAATGATCCCCGAACAAAATCCAGAAGTTGTCCGCACCGTATGCACGTATGCCGCTCATATCCGCATCCTTCAGGTCACCGTTGACATAAGCCTTGACAGGGGTTACTTTTTTGGATTCCTTTATATATCTGGCTATTTCATATGGATTAGTAATATCCAATTTTTGATTCATCAAATCAGCTCCTCAAGCATTGTTTTCATGGTGTAATATCCCTTTGGTTTTGAAGATATATAACGTGCAGCCCTGATTGCACCGCGTCCGAACATATCACGGGACAGGGCGGAATGCTTTATTTCGATTACTTCATCCTTACCGGCGAAAAATACTGTATGTTCACCGGGAATGGTGCCGCCTCTTATTGCGGAAATCCCAATCTCATTGGGCTTTCTCTTTTCACGGACCTTCGACCTGTCATAAACAAACTCGAGGCCGTCATTAATCCGGCTTTTCAATTCATTGGCTATCATCATTGCAGTGCCGCTGGGAGCATCTTTTTTTTCGTTATGGTGTTTTTCAAGTATTTCAATATCGAATTCATCCCCTAAGGTTGCGGCTGCCTTTAAAGCCAAATCAATCAATACCCTGATGCCGAAGCTCATGTTTGCTGATACAAATACAGGTATGGATTCCGATGCCTTCTCAAGCATTTTCAGATCTGTCTCTGAAAGCCCTGTTGTTCCTACTACAAGAGCTGTATGATGCTTGACACAGTAATCTACAGTCTCGGGTATCATTTCAGGATTTGAAAAGTCCACTACAACATCAGCTTTGACTTCGGCTTCCTTGAAGCTGCGGTATACAGGATAACTGTTTGGCAGCCTTGATGGATTTCTTGTCACACCTGCTGCTATACTAAGGTCATCACATCCCTGGGCAAGCCTTGTAATTACCTGGCCCATCTTGCCGTTGCAGCCGTTTATCATTAGCTTAATCAAGTACGCTACCCCCTTAATTCAAATCCGGAGTTTATCAGTTCGTTCTTAAGCCTGTTTAAATTGCCTTCTGACATATCCACAAGGGGAAGCCTCAGTTTGCCGACATTCATACCGAGAAGATTCATAGCGGTCTTTATCGGAATCGGATTGACCTCACAGAAAAGGGCATCATTCAGCTTCTTTATGTCAAGCTGAAGCTTCATGGCGGTTTTCACATCACCCTTCAGGAAGCTGTCAACCATATCATGCATTAGCTTAGGTGCTATATTGGCCACTACCGAAATAACACCGATTCCACCGACCGAGAGAAGAGGAACCACCTGGTCATCGTTTCCGGAATACATGCAGAAATTATCATCGCAGAACATTCCTATTTCAACAACCTGGCTTATATTTCCGCTTGCTTCCTTTATGCCGCCGATGTTCTTGTGGACGGACAGAGCCTTTAAAGTATCTGCGTTTGTATTAATTCCTGTCCTGCCGGGGACGTTGTAAATAATTACGGGAATGTTTATGGAATCCGCTATTGCCGTGTAGTGTGCAATAAGACCTTTTTGCGTGGTTTTGTTGTAATAAGGGGTAACGCACAGAACTCCCTTGCAGCCCACAGACTCAGCATATTTTGACAGTTCTATTGAGTGATGGGTATCGTTGCTTCCGGTGCCTGCAATAACCGGAATCCTTCCGGCAATTTTGTCCACTGTGAATTTATATGCCGTTTTTTTCTCATCATCCGACATTGTGGGTGCTTCACCGGTGGTGCCGCATATAATTATTGCATCTGTACCGTTTTCAACATGCCAATCCAATAATTCTCCAAGTTTGTTGAAATCTACTCCATTGTCATTGAAAGGGGTAACGATTGCAACCCCTGAACCTTTGAA
>JAKJBU010000008.1 GCA_022706825.1 Bacillota bacterium | reverse complement strand
TTCCAAAGTGGTATCCAAAATATGCGCGTTTTTGGTATCTTTTATATTGACGTTTACACCATTCTATGAGGGTTCTCACAATCTCTCTCAGCATAAAAAAATAAAACCGTCCTCGCCGGACGGTTTGATTTCTTTAATGGCGGAGAGAGAGGGATTCGAACCCTCGGACCGCGTTAACAGTCACACGATTTCCAGTCGTGCGCCTTCGACCAACTCAGCCATCTCTCCATAAACAGAGCTGTTGCTCGTACTTTAGTATTATACTAAATTGAACTTTAAATATCAACAGTATTTTGTTTGCTATTTTACATAATTTTTTTGCTGCCGAAATGTATGCAATGCTATGAAAATGGCAATTTTTATGATAGAGTATTCATATACTATTATGCTTAAGCTGTGAGGAAAAGCAAATGAAGCTGAAAATCGACAGAACCCTTTTAAAATACGTATATTTCGTTGTACTTGCGACTATCCTGTATGTGATATACAGGCTGATTTCCAACTTTGAATATATTTTGGGCGCGCTAATCAGTGCTTTGTCAGGATTGCTGACTGTTCTGACTCCCTTTATAATTGCGCTGGTGGTTGCATATCTGCTTCATCCGATAGTATGCTGGATAGAATCCAATGTTATGTACAATAAAAGAATTACAAAAACAGAAGCTGATTGTTCGGACAAGCACAAAAAATTAAAGCGCACAATGAGCGTGCTTCTTACATACCTGCTGGTTCTGGGCTTGCTTGTCGTTCTTCTTTATAGTTCTTATGCCATGATAGGCGGAAAAATCAGCAGCCAGGTAGATATTAATTCAGTTATTGAGTCTTTGATAAGCTATTCTGAAAGATACATCCACATTTTCAGCCAATTGAGATCATGGCTTGAAAACAGCGGCTTGTCGGACAACCTGAAGCAGCAGCTTATCGATACCGTAGAGAGCGCCAATGAGTTGATAAGCTCGGCTATATCCAATTCCTTCATCAAAATCAAAAGCTTCGGAAGCAATATTGTTAATATCGTTCTGGGACTTATTCTTGCTTTCTATATTTTGAAGGATATTGAATACTTCCGGGAATTGTACGGGAAAGCCGCAAAAGCATTGATAAAGGAACAAAAAAATGAAAAATTGAACAATCTGTTTGAAGACATTAATTCGATACTGTCCCACTTCATAAGGGGGCAGCTGCTGGCGGCATTGATTGTCGGCATCCTGAGTTCCATAGGATTGTCTATTATAAGGCTTGACTTTGCAATTCTCATAGGTATGACTGCAGGTATAGCGAATATCATTCCTTACTTCGGCCCTATATTAGGCTCGGTACCTGCAGTAATCGTAGGGCTTCTCAGCGGGAACCCCGTTAAGGCACTTCTTGCAATTATCGTGCTTGTTGCAGTGCAGCAGATAGACGGCACGCTGATTTCTCCGAGGATTGTAGGCAGCAGTGTGGGGCTGCATCCTGTGTTTGTGATGCTTTCCATGATAATCGGAGGCTCATACCTTGGACTGTTGGGAATGCTTATTGCTGTTCCCATTGCCGCAATTATCAAGATGTTCCTGGTCCGGTGGATGGAAAATAAAAAAAATATAGAGGCATAGCATGCCTATTTCATATTTTTGTACATAAGCCATTTTATCAAAGTCTCCACTGTCCTGTTGATAAGCTCCAGGCTTTTAAACATCTCCTCGTAGGCCTCTGCCACTGATTTTACCGTATTTTCCGCATCATTCACCACATTGTTCAATAACTCCTGTATGTGAGAAGCCGACTCTACCGATTCGTCAGCCAGCTTTTCCACCTTCATGGCAATTATTGCAGAACCCCTGCCTCCCGAGCTTGCATTTTCCGCTTCAGTTGAGGCATTCATTGAAAGCAGCTTGCTTTCATCTATCATTACCGATATCAGGCTCAGGTTTTCTTTAATTTTTTCTGTGTATTTATCAAGCTTCAGTATAATTTCCCTGGAGCTTCTGGCATATTCCTCGATCCTTGCAGCTTCTTCTTCCGCCTTCAAGTCTTTAACCTTGCCCTTAAGCATGGTATGGGTATATTTCATTATTTCCCTGGCATTCTCCATGGATTTGTTTATATTTGATATTATTCCCTTTACAACTGTATTGGAGGGAGTAGTATCCTCTTCATTATTTACGCTCAGGCTGTTTACCCCGTTCAGTAATGTTTGCTCCGCAGCCTCAAGGCTTTGTGAGGAAACCTGGATATTGGAGAAAATATTATTGATGTTTTCATAGTAGCTGTGGGTGTTTGAAAGGATACTCAGTGCTCTTTTTGAAATAGCCGTAATTAATGCAGCTGCGACACCGAATTGAAAAAAATATAATGTTATTCTGATATAACTGTTTTGAACTGCAGCATCAAAACTCCAATTTGAACCTACTCTCAGGGTCTCTCCTATCATGATACCCAATACGGATATGCCGATGGAACGGCTTATAAGCTTCAAGTCAAAATACATGCAGGCAAAACCTATTGGTATAGCCAGAAGCATGATAATCCCCATGTTAAGATAACTGTATCCAAGGATACAAATCGCTGCCATACAGCAGATGTTCACACTCTTGACTGTATTCACATCCATACTGAAGCCTCTGCATGCGATAGGAACTGCGCAGGCAATTATTACTGTGACGGCAATTACTATTGTGTGAAGCCACGGAATCAATATTATTCCCGCAGCTTTAAGAATAACAAAAGCCGCAATTGCTACCAGCATCAGCTTGAATATCCTGACAAGCAAATCGTTTACATAGAGTGTATTCTGACCGGTTGCATCACTCTGGTACATCAAAGCATCCCCCCAAATAAAATATGGAATATATTTTAATCGGCATATTTCTGCATAATAATTTATTTCCCGGGAAATATCCTTATTTTTTGCGTTAGCTTTATCATATATCAGACAGGTGTATACCTAATATATTAATAATTCGCTGTTTTTCACCCAATATCCTGTTATCGATGAAAAAAAGCATCTTCGACGCTCCGGCGAAATTGCTGATATGAGACATGGGGACGTTTCCCCTGTCTCACTTCCAGTGAGACACGCGAAACGTCCCCATGTCTTCATCAACCTCCTACGGTATCAGAAGAGATCCCTTTTCTTTCATATCCGTCATGCTGTTGGCCTTTATCATGCCTTTGGATATTGTATATAAATCATCCCCGATGTATATTATTCTTTCTACGTTCATATTGCCCCTGTACCAGCGGTCTCCGGCTTTCTTGTATTCTTCTTCGCTGATATGTGAAATCCTTGCCCTGAGCTTGAAGCCTTCCTCAAGGTCAACATTGTAAACATAGGCTCCCTGGAAGCTGAAGCTGCCGTACACAGGCCTGTTGTCCTCCACATTACTTCCGCTCTCTATTTCCATTACAGTTACGGGAAATGCCATAAGCTCCTTTTCCCTTGAGAAGAGCAGTGCCTTATGATTGTTCAAAAGCTCCGAGTCTGTTCCTCTGTCCCCTATGATTTCCTTGAATTTTTCTTTGGGATTGCTGACATCGCTTACATCAAACAATGCTATCTTCATGCCCTGATAGTATGCAGTAGTGCCTTCTCTCTTCCAGGTGCCTTCATTGGAAAGCTCTATCGTGTCCTTTCCAAAGCCTATTATATGGTTCTCGTCGTAGGGATGCAGGTAATCACTGTATCCGGGTATTTTTAAAGCTCCGAGTATGGCCGGATTTTTGGGGTCCTTAAGATCGATTACAAACAAGGGATCAACTTTTTTGAATGTCACCATGTATGCCCTGTCTCCCATAAACCTGACCGAGTATATTCTCTCCCCGGGAGCTATGTCTTCAAGGCTTCCGCAAGTATTCATATCCGCGTCAAGGACATACATATTGTTTTTTGATATGTTCTCACCCTCGCCAAACAGATTTCCCTTGGTAGTGGCAATCCTGAAATATCCTTTATCCTCATCCATTGAGAACTGGTTCAGTATCGAGCCCGGCACCGAGCCTTTGCCGGTATAATCCAGCTTGCCGTTATTCAGTGCGAATCTGAATATGACTGTTTCCCTGTCATTTACCTTTATCTCAATCTTTTTCGGCGCCGCGGAGTCGTGAATTATAGGGCCGGGCACCCTTGTATTGTTATATCTGGTAACAGCCACATAGAGATTCTGCGCCGACGCATATATACTCTCTCCGGAACCCAGATATGTGGATACGTTAACGCCTTCCTTGGGGAGGTCAAAGTTGACACCGGCAACAATCATATAGTTCGGTTCCACCGACCCCGGGAAATATCCTATTTTCCCATGGTCTATATTTATGAATTCTTCTTTTAAGGCAGTATCCCTGTAGGAAGGAGTGTCATTAACCTCGGCATTGTCCAATATCCTGCGATAGTTGAAACGTTTGTTGGATACAAGGTACAGCTTTGAGCCTATTTTCCTTGAAGACAGATAGCTGCCCTCCAGCTCTATCTCTCTTATTTTCTTTATATTTGACTTATCGGTAATATCATAAGCCATGAGTTTTACCGTTTCATTGCTGTAATGGGGATAGTACTCCGGCATTATGCTGTTCTGCCCGGGCCTATATACCGGTATTGAGTTGTTGGAGGCCCCGATCAGTATAAGATACTTTTCATCAAGATAGAGTTCCGTGGGATATACGTTTTCTTCCTCAAGGCCTATTATCTTTGTTATCTTCATTTTATCCGAGGGATATATTTCTGCCACGACAATCCTGTTGTTATTCACCTGGTACAGGTATTTTCCGTCTGTCTTTACTATATCCGCTTCATCTACTCCCTCCACCTGCACGTTAGTGGTGGAATAGTCCCCCGAGCCCTCATTGGCTGCCTGCTTTGCCTTATTGGAGCTGCCGGTGCTTTCGTCTGCTGCTGAGGCAGGCGCTGCCGCCGTAGTATCCACAGCCGTTAACCCGCTTCTTTTATAAATGCCGTAATCCATATAATAGTCCTGCCTGGCTGCTTCCTCCAGGAGCTTCCTGAGGTTCTCCCGGCTTCCGACCGTCGGCAGCGGCTCCGCTGCAGCCTTTGCAATTGTGAATCTCATTTTGAAGCCCTCTTTTAGCCTGTTTCCCGTTGCATACTTTACTGCACTTCTTATGTATAATGTATAGGCCTTTCCGGCTTCATATTGTTCAAGAGGCTCTACAATTATCGATTTCCATTCGCTTCCCATCTTCCTGCTCAAAGGTACTTTGCTTCCCTGATCATCCAGGACATAGACATTGCCCGTATTGACTGTCGAAGCCATCAGAGGAGCATCAAAGGGAACCTCTATTACAATCTCAGGAGATGTTCCGATGCGCTCCGGCAGTTCAACGAAAGTATCCTCCCTCGCAAATGTAAGAACAGGCAAAGCTATACAGACTGCCAGAATACAAACCAGGCAAATTCTGACGGCTTTACTTTCAATCTTCATTAATCCTCACCCTCCTAATCTTATTATACAATTAGACGAAGCTTTTAGGATATGGTTCCCAGGTATTTCATGATTATTCCGTAAATATCCTTACATCCACATTGAAATTAGGAAGCAGAAAGCTATCCTTGTCATCTATTGATATTTCAACAGGTATAACTGTTTCTCCATTCTTTTCCACAGCCTTTTTTGCTATAGCTGCGATCTTTCCGTGATACTGCCTGCTTTTGTCTGCGGCAGGTATGATTTCCACCCCGGCACCCGGCTTTACATCCTTTATGAATTCTTCTGCAACATCAGCCTTGACGACTATGGTATCCATGTCCATCAAGCTGAGCAGCTTCTTTTCGGGGTTTATTTTATCCCCTGCCTTGTAGCCGATATCATATACAATTCCGTTTTCCACTGTGCATATTATATTGTTTCCCGAAATGAAGCTTCTGTTTATCTTACTCTTCATCTGCCTTATTTCACTCTCTGCTGCCGCTGCTTTCTCATTCTGTATTGCCAGACCTAGGCCGTTAATATGCATAAGGCCGTCCAGCTGGTACTTTATATCCTCCGCATTTTTCCTTTTGGCCTCCGCTGCCTTTGCATACCCGTCATATTCATATTTTGAAATCGCTCCCGATTCATAAAGCTTCAATTGGGCCTCCAGTTCCTTCGAAGCCTTTTCAAGCTGTTCATTTGCATATTTCAAGTCATTTTCCAGCTTCTCCATATCTGGATTGGAGCCGGCATTATCCAGCTTTTTTGCTTCCAGCCGTATAATCTCAAGCTCATGCTGCCTGCTCTTTATTTTTTCCTGATATGCCTTCATGTCAATGGATAACAGTATATCCCCTTTCTTTACCTGCTGTCCTTCCTTCACGTTTATCCCTGCTATCTCCGCTTCTATATCCAGACTGATATTTTCTATGCTGTTTGCTTCAACAACACCAAAGGCCTCTATCGCCTTCTCCGGTTCAGGAGCCGGAGCCTCATCCGCCGAAACATCCGCCGCAGCCTTGCCGCAGGCTGCAGTCATAAGCATTACTCCCATCATCAATGCAACTAATATTTTTTTTCTCATTAACCCCACACCTTTCCGTCTCTTACATTAATTATCCTATTGCCGTAATCCGCAGCTTCCTTTGAATGAGTAACCTGCACTATTGTTTTTTTCTTTTCCCTGTTGATCCTCTGCAGCAGCTGCATTATTTCAGTCCCCGTCTTTGTGTCCAGATTTCCGATTGGCTCGTCTGCCAGTATTATATCCGGCTCATTTACCAGTGCCCTTGCTATGGCCACCCTCTGCTGCTGCCCTCCCGAAAGCTCCCTGGGAGTATGGGTTCTTCTGTCCGCCAGCCCTACAACTTCGAGGATATCATCCAGCCTGCTCCTGTAATCCTTCAGCTTTTTCCCGTCCAGAAGCACCGGAAGAATCACGTTCTCTTCCACGCTTAAATTGGGAATAAGGTTATAAAATTGGAATACAAAGCCTATATCCCTTCTCCTCATTATGCTCTGCTCTTTGTCCTTCATTTCGGAAAGCTCGTTTCCTTTTATCTTCACGCTTCCGGAGGTGGGCTTGTCAAGCCCCCCTATCAAATAGAGCAGCGTACTTTTTCCGGAACCCGAGGGCCCCATAATGGATACGAATTCTCCGGATTCTATACTCAGGTTTATATCCTTTAAAACCTCTATATCCAGATCCCCCATTTTGAAGGTCTTGTTAAGGTTCTTTGCTTCTATTATCTGCATATCTTCACTCCTATTCATACTTTACCGCTTCTATTATGTTCAGCCTGGAGGACTTTAAGGCCGGGCTCACCGAAGCTATCAATGTAACTGCAACACCCCCGGCAAGGGAGAATGCCATAAGCACTGCCGAATAATGTATAGGAATAGGCAGGTCAATTGCCCTCAAAACATACGGAACTATGGAAATATTTACAACTCCCGAAAAAACTCCAACCGCTCCGCCAACTATTCCTCCCGAAAGGGCCTCTATGAAAATCATCTTTATGATCTGCCCTTTGCTCATGCCCATTGAGCGGAACATTGCAAGAGAGCGCTTCCTCTCCATAAAGCTTATGGCGAAATTATTCAATATACCGAATACCCCTATGACCATTGCCATAATGGAAAAAATCCTGAAAATGCTGAACAGTGCTTTGTTGGATTCATTGTTGGATTTCTCCATTTCTTCCATTGTTCTAATATATATATCCTGATTGCCGAAGTACTTCTTTATATTCTCACTAACAACCTCCGGAGGCTTTGAGGTCTTAACAAGCATATCGTTGTAGTACTTCATCTGCATATCGGATTTCAAGTATTTGTCGCTTACTATCGCTATCTGTCCGTTGTACATAATAGTCTCACAGAAACCTATTATCTTGTATGGCCGGTCTCCTCTCTTTGTCCTCAATTTAATGCTGTCTCCCATGTCTACTCCGAATTTTTCTTTAAGCCCGTTTGATATTATAATGTTCCTGTCCCTGCCGAGCTCTTTTATCAGGCTTTCCTTATCCCCGACTATGCCCATGTCGAAATACTCATCAAACTTATTGGGCTCAGCGCCGATTATGCAGCTTATACTATCCTTGCTGCCTGCCAGTTCCGTATTGTATGCCTGATAATTGCCATAGGCATCCGCCACCCCGTCAATTTTTTCCGTCAACATGAGCTTCTGCCTGTCAAGGCCCGGAGCCCAGAATTCTATATCATAATCCAATGCCCTGTAGGCATTTCCAACCTCCTTGGATACGCTGAAGCTTATTGTGTTTATAATCAGCAGGGCGGAAATACCCATGGAAAGAAGGGATATATTGTTGAGTACACTTTTGTTTTCTCTCAAATTTTTTGCTGCCAGGATTCCCTCGTTGCCGAAAACATATGTATAAATTCCTTCGAACAGCTTTATAAACCAGCCGGTAATGTATGGTATCAATAAAGTTACCGATATGGATGCAAGCACAAGGCAAAGCATATCAACAGGAATCGCGGCATTTCTCGGTGCCGTTCTGGGGGCAATGATGACTGATGCCAGAAGAATCAATCCCAGCCACAGCCTGAAGCGCTTCTTTTTCTTTATGCTTTCTATTTTGTTAAGAACTATATCTTTGACAGAAATCCTGGATACCCTTATTATCGGAATAATCGAGCTTACTACAGATAATGCCACGGCAAGTATAAATGCCGCAAGCATTTGAGTCCAGTCATACTGTACAGCTGCGGTAAAACCTGCGGCCCTGTCCGACTCTATAAGCATCATATTCATCATTATCTTCAGCACCCCTATGCCCAATATACAGCCAAGGGCACCTCCCGCAACCCCGTAAGCGATGCTCTCCGTCAGCAGCACCAGGTCAGTCATCCGTTTTGTTGCTCCTATACTTCTGAAGGTTCCTATAACCGGCAGCATTTCCGTAGTTATTACCCTGAAAGAGGTATATATTATGAACACGCTGATAACCAGCACCATTACCACCATCATCATGAAGGGGACATTGAAGGCATCCGCTCCTCTTCGGATATCTTCCTCGGGGATAGTTTCACTTACGGTGTATCTCCCATATGCCTTTGAAAGACTGTCTATAAGTTCCTGCTTCCGGCTCATGTCCTTCGGCTTCATGTGTATTGCCGATACTCTTCCTTTTGCATTGAACAATGCGGCCAGTGTCTCCCTGGGCACCACTGCGTTGTTTGTCCTTCCGTCTTCAAGAAAGACTCCCTTGGGCTGTGCTATGCCGGATATGACAAATCTGTGCCTTACGTCGTTAATTTTCAGATCCATCGAATCTCCGGGGGCCAGCTTGAGCTTTTCGGCGGTAGCGCTGCTGAGTATTATCTTCTTCCCGCTGAAGGGATGAAGCTTGTATTCCGCTTCAAGGGCAACGGGATTCATCATCTGCAGCTCGGAGAATACATATCCGTTCAGATCAATCTTGAATATCTCCTTTGAGTCTGCTTTATATATCCCCTGGCCGAAAACATTCCCAACAATAAAATCCATATCTTCCCCGAAGGCTTCCGCAGCCGAAGTCGTCATATATCCGGAGGGAGACTTCTCATTGGCATGTATGACTATTTCCGAAGCTCCCACCGAGCTTCTCATCCTGTCCACCATCATTTGCGCCACAGAACCTGACATTGCCCCGGACGCAAAAAATAAGGCTGAGGATATCATTATTGAGAATAGTATCAGAAATGTCCTGAATTTTTTTTCTTTGATGTTTCTAATTGTAAACTTTAATATTACACTCATATTGCACCTCTTAAAAGAAATAAAACACATTGTTATATACGGCAGTTTTTGGAGAATGTTTTCAAAAAATAAAAAAACTATAGAAATTAATATCTATAGTTTTGAAAGACACGTGCCCTCTATTATCCCAGGACATCCTTTATGACTCTTTCCCCGTTCCTGTACATTATCCTTTCAATATCTCTGCCGGAAAAACCCGCTTTTGACAGTGCATCACTCAGCAGATGCATATCCCCGATATTTTTGATTGCCGTAAGAGTGCTGCAGCCGTCAAAGTCAGTACCTATGGCTACCGCTTCAATACCGGCGGTATTTGTCATATGGACTATATGCCTTGTCATGGCTTCCAAACTGCCGCCATCTCCGAGAAATTCAGGCTCAAGGTTCAGGGCGGCAACCCCTCCCTTTTCGGCAAGCTTTTTAAGCATGTCGTCAGTAAGATTCCTGCAGTGATTTTCAACGGCCCTTGCGTTGGAGTGGGACGCAACAAAAGGTTTTTGGGACAGCCTGGCTGCATCATAAAAGCCTTGATCCGAAAGATGGGATACATCTATAATCATCCCCAGTCTGTTCATCTCTGCCACAACTTCTTCTCCGAAAGCCGTAAGCCCCTTGTCTTTGTACTCCCATTTGAAGTTCGGATAGCCGATGCAGTTCGGATAGTTCCAGGTCAGTGTAATAAGCCTTACCCCCAGCCTGTATAGAATTCTGAGGTTCCGGAGCTTCCCTTCCAGTACTCCTCCTTCCTCGGCAGTAATAAATGCGGATATTTTTCCTTCTGCCCTGTTTTTCTTCAGTTCCTTCATGCTTCCTGCAAAAGCTATATCGGCACTGTTTTCTTCAATTTCATTATAGAAGCAGTCAATCATATCCAGGCATCTGTCCATCGGCGCACTGTACTTATCCAGATCAACATACATCGCAAAAAACTGTGCCAGAGAGTCGGCCTTCTTTAGCTTCCGTATATCGATGCAGAGGTCGTTGTTCCTTAGTTTTACTTCCCCGTCAGAGTCTATGCAGCTTAAAATGGTATCACAGTGAAAATCGATAAGTTTCATAGTATTTCCCCCAGTAAAATTTATATTTACTACTCTTTTATTTTAACAGATACCGGGACTTTTTCATATGATGGCGATTTAATATAGTGAAATTTCCCCTGTTGCTATATAATTATATTATTACATATGAGGAGCTGATTTTATGTTCAGAGAAATGAGAAGGCAGGACAGAAAAACAGATAATGAAAAAGCTGCTGCAATTCTGGCTGCGGGAGAATACGGCATACTCTCAACCGTGGGAGACAACGGCTATGCATACGGAGTACCCTTAAGCTATGCCTACAGCAACGGAAGCATATATTTCCACTGCGCACCGGAAGGGCATAAGCTGGACAATATAAAGCACAACGATAAGGTATCCTTCTGTGTGGTAGGGGCAACCGAAGTCCTTCCCGGAGATTTCAGCACAAAATATGAAAGTGTGATAGTATTCGGAAAGGCTTCTGAGGTATATGACGATGAAAAAGAGGAAGCCCATATGGCAATACTCAAAAAATATTCATCGGAATTTATGGACAAAGGAATAAAATACATGAAGTCCGACTTATACAAAACAAAAGTAATAAAAATTGAATTAGAGCATATGACCGGAAAATCCAGAAACGATTAAAAGAGCAAAGGCTGCCGATAAGGCAGCCTTTAAACTGCTGACAAAGCTCAAAATAGGAACAGTAATGTATAGTCAGAGCATAATTATACAGAAATTGTTAATGGCTCTTATGAGACTCGACTTAGAAACAACCGTATGCGAGGCATGGAGAAGGTTTTTCATCAGCCTCACGGCTACTTCTAAAGCAGCCTTCTTTCTATCCAAGCTTTATAAATCTGTCTATATCCTTCTCTATAAGCTCCAGAGAACTTCTCCAGAAACCCGGATCATGCACGTCAATATTCATGACCTTTACAACATCCTCAATGCTCATCTTTCCTGTCACCGACAGCATCCTGTCATACTCCGCCGTGAATTCCTTTCCCTTCTTCAGGTACTCGGCATACAAGCCCTTTGAGAAAAGCAGTCCGAAGGCGTAGGGGAAGTTGTAAAAGTTATAGTCGGCGCTGTAATAGTGCGGCTTGCACAGCCACATGTAAGGGTGCAGGAAATCCGGGTCAAGCCCGTTTCCGTATGCTTCTTTCTGTGCATCAAGCATTATCTCCTTCAGTTCATTTACGGATAATGAGCCGGATTCCCTTCTTTTGAATACTTCACTTTCAAAAATGAAGCGGCTGTATATATCCACAATGACCTGGGCCGAATCTGATATATCGTTTTCCAGCATGGAGAAAGCTTCCTCCTTATTGGCTGTCTTTAATGCCGCTTCTTTGACTATGGTTTCGCAGAATATAGAGGCTGTCTCCGCTATAGGCATCGGGTAATCAGAGTTGAGATACTCTTCTTTCATAAGGCATGCCCCGTGATACCCATGACCCAGTTCATGAGCCAGGGTGGTCATATTGCTGAAGCTTCCGTCAAAGTTTGTGAGTATTCTGCTCTCCCCTATGGAATGGAGATTCTCACAGAAAGCCCCTCCCCGTTTGCCTTCTCTTGGTTCCGCATCTATCCAGCGGTTATCGAAGGCATGGGCGGCATAATCTGCCAGCTTGTCGCTGAAGGTTCTGAAGCTGGCAACTATATAGTCTCTGGCTTCCTTGTAGCTGAATTGCATATCCGCGTCCCCCATGGGGGCAAACATCTCATAGAAAGGCAGCCCGTTCTTATATCCCATAAGCTCTGCTTTTTTCCTGAAATACCTGTGGAAGTCCGGCAGGCTTTCCCGCATTGCGGCAATCATTGCATACAGTGTTTCCAAATCCATCCTTGAATCCAGAACCGTCTTCTCCAAAGGGGACTTGTAACCCTTCATCCGCGATACGGTAATTACTTCTCCCTTTATACCGTTCAAGCAGGCGGCCACAGATTCGTCAATCTTTTGATAAGCCTTCAGCTCCGCTTCATAGGCTTTCTTTCTAAGCTCCGCATCCTTATTGTATGCCATGTTCCTGATTATCGGCAGCGGAAGCTTCTTATCCTCTCCGTCCAATGTAATTTCCACAAGAAGTGTGGAGGTTAAAAGCCCCTGAAGCTTTTCCCAAGCGGCAGAGCCTGTAGTCTTCATTTTTGATATCAGCGCTTCTTCTTTGTCGCTTAGCAGGTATTTGCTCTTTTCGAGATTTTCCCTGAAGAAAAACTCAAACTTCTTCAGGCAGCTGTCAGAGGCAATGATTTCATTTATATTGCTTATGGTTCCAAGCCATTTCTGGAAGCTTACTTCGGGCTTTGTAAGCTCTGCGGCTTTTTCCTCCAGGCAGTCGATTACTTTCAGTGCCTTTTCATTTCTGGCTTCCACGCTCACGGTAAGCTGTGCGTAGCTGTAAAGCCGTGAATACAGCATATAGAACTCATTTATGGTCTTTATATATCTTCTCATCTTATGGGCCGCATCTGATGAGTCCTTAAAATTGCTCTCAGCCCATTCCTTTATCCTCTCAATATCCTTGATACACTTTTCATAGTCCTTCTTGAACTCTTTTGACTCAAAGGATTTATACAGTTCATCCAGACTCCACCTCTGATTCATTGGATAACCTCCACTCAATTTTTATATATATCATTTCCCGATCAGTTTTTGTTTAAGCTCTTTTTCTATAGCCGCAAGCTCTTCTTCCGCCTGCTTCCTCTTGATGCGGCCTTCCTTCTGGATATTCAGGGTCTCGTCAATTGTGGCTATAAGATCCTCATTTACCTTCTTAAGAGTTTCTATGTCCACAACTCCCCGCTCAGTCTCCCTTGCCAGGTCAATGGAACCGGTCTTCAGCATCTCCGCATTCTTCTGAAGCAGGGTATTGGTGGTGTCGGTTACTTCCTTCTGCACAGCCAGGGCATTTTTCTGCTTTGCCAGGCTTATTGCAATAACTATCTGATTTTTCCACAGGGGTATGGTATTAAGTATAGAACTCTGTATCTTCTCCACCAGTACCTGGTTATTGTTCTGAATAAGCCTTATTTGGGGCGCTGTCTGCAGGGACACCATCCTGCTGAGCTTCAGGTCGTGTATTTTCTTCTCAAATCTGTTTGCCATCTGTATAAGGTCATTCAGCTTCTGCGCATCTAAAGGGTCATTAGTCTCATTCACCTTGGACTGCATTTCCGGGATTATCTTTTCGTTGATTTCCTTAAGCTTCAAAGTTCCGGCCATTATGTAATAATTTAGGTTGCCCAGGTATTCAAGGTTTTTCTCAAACAAGTAATCCAGCAGGGTGATATCCTTTAACAGCTGCATTTTGGATTTGTCCAGTTCATCTACGATTTTCTCAATCTCGGTGCTGAGCTTCTGATATCTTGCGGCAAACTTCTGGGTATTGTTAACTAAAGATCCGAAAATGGGAAACCTGGACATGAATCCCTTGCCCGAGCTTACACCATCAACATCCAATTCTTTCACCTTAAGCATAAGGTCGGTGAGTATATCTCCCACATAACCGCTGTCCTTTGCTCTTACCTCGCTTACAATGTTATCCGCAAAACCGGCTATCTGGCTTTGGGCCCCCACCCCGTACTGAAGTATGAACTGGGAATCCTCCAGATTAATAGTTTTTATTATTTCTTCCAGCCTCTGTTTCTGCTCTTCAGTAAGCTTGGAAAGGTCAGCTTCCTCCACTGCGGTTTCCGCAGCCTTGTATTTTTCCGCTTCCATAATCATTCCTCCTTCGTACAATATATATACGTAAATATTTGAGCTTTTACTAATCCCGATACAATACCATTTTATCATTTTTTTCACAAAAATATATATGCAATCAGTGCAAAGATATATATGCGTATAGTATAATTGTATATAGCCTTTTTGCCGGAAAATATAGAAAAAATTACGATATAGAAGGGGTAATTGTATGATAGAATACAGAAAGCTTGCTCATGAAGATTATGATGATATATTGGATATCTGTAAGGATATCTGGGATGGAACCGATTATCTCCCTGAGATTTTCCATAAATGGGTTGATGATAAGGGCTTGTTTCTGGGTGCCATTGATACTGATGCCAACAAGGTAATAGGAACAGACAAATATTCTGTGCTTTACGACGGCAGCGGCTGGCTTGAAGGGTTGAGAACCCATAAGGATTACCGGGGGCGCGGCATAGGAAAGGAACTGGCTGTCAGGACCTTTAATAAGGCCTTGGAGGATCTTGGAAGCGGGAGAATAAATAAAATAGCATTTTCCACCAGTGCTCTCTCGGTTGAAAGCATCAGTTTAATGACAAAACTCGGTTTCAAACTGAAACAGGAATATAAATTCATTTGGAAGGAATACAGCGATGCAGATAATTCATTGAGCATAGGAGACTTTGCCGCAGAAAGCTGGAAGCCTTCCTATGACGAGTTTGCGAATCTGCCATATCTTAAAAGAAGAGACGGCATTCTGCCTTTTGTGTTCTACTTTCAGGAACCCACTCCTGAGCTGTATGAAGAACTGCTGAAAGAGAATTGCTTCGTATCAATAAACGGTCATAAAGGGCTTTTCAAATTTAAAGGAGAACCTCATTTCATAGTGTTTGATGAAAGCTTTGAGGGTATAAATACCTTTATGAATTACTATTTACTGACCCTTGCGGGCAAATGCCCCGTTCCGCCTCTGGTCTCGGTTATGCCGGCAGATACGGAACTGATTGAGGCCCTCAATGCTGCAGGATTCGGTATGATGGACCCTTCAACCTGCGATTATCTGTATTACACATACGAAGAATAATGCGACATAGGTAACGGGTAACACCAAAAACACGATATTTCACGGAATCGCTACGCGATTACACGGTAACTATAATATATTATATAGCTACATCAGGATACTTCGATACTTTCATCATTATCGACAACTATTTATGTATCGAAATATTTATCCCGCCGTGCATTTAGTGATTTTTCGTGTCTTCAGTGTTACCAAGACTTCAAAGTCCTGTCCTATATCCCGAAACCTCGTACCCCGTACCCCGTACCTGAAGAATGCTTCGCATTATTTAAGGTACAAATACCTTCAAAAAATGCTTCTTGACCTCTATATCCAAAGGGAAGTCCGGCCCCCGTTCTCCGTCAATATCGGTTTCACAGCCGCCTTCACAGGTAATAGCAAGCCTGTCGGCCTGAAAATTATAGAGGTTGGTGTCTCCTATATGCTCTCCCCTCAATATTTTCAAAAATAACGCAAGTATATTTGTTATATTTGTGTTTTTAACCGCTATTACGTCCAGCAGCCCGTCATCTATCACCGCATTGGGTGCAAGCCTGCTGAAGCCTCCCGCAGATCTGCCGTTTAATATGAGGAGCAGCAGAAAGTTGTCTTCGATTACATTGCTTCCATACTGAAGCCTCATTTTGAACGGAGTAAATCTGGGTATCTTCTCTATGCCTTTCATGTAATAAGCCAGTTTTCCCAGGGCATTTTTCAAATTCGTATCCGTTTCATAGGCAACATCCGAAAGCAGCCCCGCACTGCATACGTTTAAAAAGTAGCTGTTGTTGACCCTTCCTATATCAACTTTTTTTGTCCTGCCCTTTTCTATTATTTCACAGCAGGCTTCAATATCTCCCGGTATATTAAGGTGTGTTGCAAAATCGTTGGCTGTACCGAAGGGAAATATCCCGACGGGAAGCTTCAGCTTTCTTGACGCCATTATATTTGTAACAGTGCTTAAAGTACCGTCGCCTCCTGAAATGCAAACAGCCTCATAATCCTCATGTATGTCAAAAAAAGCCCTGTCAAGTGTATTGATATTTGTGCTTCTAAAAGGAACCATCATATACCCGGCTTGTTGAAACCTTTCAATCAGATAATCAAGCCTGTCCTTGAAAACACCTTCTCCGGAGTAAGGATTATATATGAATTTCAGCTTTTTCATGCTCTCACCCCACTTTACACATTATATCATAGTTTATTCTACTAATTCGTTTCATTTTTATTCTATGTATGCAGCTGCTGTAATGTCATTGACAATTAATCGCCATTTAAATGATATAATAATTGTATGAGGCGGCATTCAAGCCTAAAGCCGTAAATTTATGAGGAGGAAAAATATTATGAAAGGAAAAGGAATGATGACTCGACTAACCCATGCCGGCGAGAATGCAATAGCAAAGAAAACTGCCGCATCTGTCTCAGTGCCGAAGGTTATTCCGATCTACATGAGCAGTGTATTTTCCTTTGACGATGTGGATTCGCTGGATGCCGTGTACGCCGGTACTGCCCAGGGTTATGTCTATTCCCGTATGACGAACCCCGGCACTGACTGTGTGGAAGAGGTTTTGGCCCAGGCGGAAGACTGCGGCGGCACCTTAGTGTTTTCCTCCGGTATGGCCGCCATCGTCACCACTATTATTTCTCAGGTAAAAGCAGGCGATCATATTATTTCATCTCCTGTGCTGTATGGCGGTGTATATGATTATCTGAAAAATGAACTGCCTCGTTTTGGCGTCGAGGTAACCTTCGCTGATTTTGAAAAAGACGATATTGAATCTCTGATTCGTTCCAATACAAAGATTCTTTACACCGAGACTATCTCCAATCCTTTAATGGCGGTGGAGGATCTCCCCTCAATCTCCAAAATTGCGCATTCGCATGGCTGCAAGCTGATAGTAGATAATACCTTTGCAACTCCCGCCATAGCGCAGCCGCTGAAACTGGGCGCAGATATTTCGGTTTACAGCGCGACGAAGTACTTAGGCGGCCACAGCGACATTATTGGCGGCGCCGTGATGTCTGATGCAGAGAACATCGCTCACATCCACCACTTCCTTACCCTGTACGGTGCCATTATGGGGCCCTTCGACGCTTGGCTGCTGACCAGGAGCCTGCGCACTTTGGACATGCGCATGGAGCGCCATTCTGCCAACGCCTTGAAGGTGGCGGAGTTCTTTGAAAAGCATTCCAAAATTGAGAGGGTCTACTATCCCGGCCTTGCTTCCTCCCCCTATAAGAAACGGACTCAGGAATCCTTTACATACGGCCGTTGCGGGGGTATGCTGTCTGCTGATATTGCCGGCGGTGAAAAGGGTGCTTGCACTTTCATCCGTGAGTGTAAGAACATCAAGTTTGTTCCCAGCCTTGCCGGTGTTGCCACCTCCATCTCCTACCCGGCAAAAACTTCTCATCGTGCGTATTCTCCTCAGGAGCTGAAAAACGTTGGTATCTCAATGGGCTTACTGAGATTCTCCGTCGGCCTTGAGAATATTGACGACGTGCTGGAGGAATTCGATGCGGCATTGAAGAAGATCTGATCTTTAATTTTTGTGATCAATGCGGCAAAAAATAAAAAAACTGCATTATTGCAGTTGATATTCAAAATGGCGGAGAAGGAGGGATTCGAAGCCGGGAGGCCGGCAGCCGCACTTATTTGTGAAGCTTGATCTTCTGTGGCCCATGTGAGTTACAGCTGCATAGGAAGGTATCAGCCTTTCTTTGAGGGTTCTCATACCCTCCTTCTGCATAAACAAATAAACTGCCTTTCGGCAGTTAATTTCTTTATGGCGGAGAAGGAGGGATTCGAACCCTCGCGCCAGTTTCCCGACCTACGCCCTTAGCAGGGGCGCCTCTTCGACCAAACTTGAGTACTTCTCCTTGGACTACTTAAAAAATTTTTATAAAATTAAAATGGAGGAGAGAGAGGGATTCGAAGCCGGATGGCCGGCTGCCAATCTCTGTCCGTAAATCTCCATTGTCTGTGGCCATTGATAATTATTGATTAATATTTCCTTATTGGCCATTTATTTGAGGGTTCTCACCCTCTCTTTCTATTCTGTCTGATAAATTATTAAAATGGAGGAGAGAGAGGGATTCGAAGCCGGATGGCCGGCTGCCAATCTCTGTCCGTAAATCTCCATTGTCTGTGGCCATTGATAATTATTGATTAATATTTCCTTATTGGCCATTTATTTGAGGGTTCTCACCCTCTCTTTCTATTCTGTCTGATAAATTATTAAAATGGAGGAGAGAGAGGGATTCGAACCCTCGGACGCTGTAACACGCCTCTGGTTTTCAAGACCAGCTCCATAAACCACTCGAACATCTCTCCCAACGTGAACAATATACATTATAGCAATATTAATTTTTGGTGTCAATAAACAAATATTATGATATACAGTCTGCTTATTACACTTCATCATAAACTTGGTACAGACAATTCTATTATCATTTCATTATTTAAATGCTCTTATACCATGAAATTGTTTATACTCCCTTTTAACCTTCCTGCAAGCTCGGATAGTTTCTCGGAGGACTCCAATATGCTTCGAACCGCATTTGCCTGTTCATCAGTTGAAGCAGATACTTGTTCGGTTGCAGCAGCAGCTTGTTCTGATATCTTGACAATCTGTCCGATTGCTGTTTCTGCTTGCCTGGCATTTTTTGCTATATTTACTGATTCTGAATTAACCTCTCTTATATTGGCAGATATTTCCGACACTGCTTCAAATATTCCGGTAAAAGATTTTACCGTAGCGGACATGGCTTTTTGCTGTTCATCTGCAATGCTTTCAACTTTAGTCATTTCCTGCACTGCTTTTTCTATACCCGACTGTACTTCTCTGATTAATTCTTCAATTTTTTGCACTGAGTTTCCGGATTGCTCTGCAAGCTTTCTTACCTCATTTGCTACTACTGCAAAGCCCTTTCCCTGTTCACCGGCTCTTGCTGCTTCAATGGCTGCATTGAGAGAGAGCATATTTGTCTGCTCGGCTATACCGTTGATTACCAATAATATATCCCCGATTTCTTTAGACTTCTCTGCCAGTGCCGAAACGGCACTGCTCACGCTTGTGACAAATTCTTTGTTCTCATTGATTTTTACTTCCTGATAATTTACTGAATTTTCTCCCAGCTTAATGGTATCAATGGCTTTCTCCGCCAGCTTATCCGTATCATCCATGTCGGTAGTTATTTTGCTTAATCCGCTTACTATACCGCTGATAGAATTGCTTATTTCTTCTATTGAACCTGCTTGCTCAACAGCACCCTTGGCAAGCTCACTAAGCGCAGCTGCTGCCTGTTCGGATATACTGCTCAGTATTTGAATCGATTTCTTCATTTCCAAAGGGGCTGCAGATACCTGCGAACCTACTTCCATTGCATCTTTAACTGTGCTTCTCAGATTTGATACCGATTCATTTAGGCTTTCTATTATTTCTAACTGCCCTCCTGCTTTGCTCGTGTCAATCCGGTATGTTATGTTGCTGTTCTTAAGGCTATCTGCCAGATTGCTTATTTCATTCAGCGGCTTTATAAACTTCGAATAATTCCTGAAGGATGCCATAATACCTAACATTATTCCGGCTAACAGGTAGCAAGCCATGGACAATTTAAGCTGAAGTCCTTCCAGCCTGATGATATAAATGGACATCAGCGTGCCGGCTATTCCGGCAAGCGGTGCCACCATAAGGAGTGTTTGAACTATATACCCTGATAAAGTAGAATGTTTATGCTTTTTTACTTCTTTTCCGGACATTTTTGAATCACCCCCTCATAATATTTGACAAATGCCTATTACAATTTTATCAAATTTTTACAGGCATTACAATGAGCAATGAAAAACGTGTCGAATTGACACGCTTTTCAAAAATTTCTTATGCCTTTGTTATTTTGTCCAGACCTCCCATATAAGGCCTCAAAACCTCAGGTATTATAACGCTTCCGTCACCCTGCTGGAAGTTTTCAAGTATGGCCGCTACTGTTCTTCCCACAGCCAAGCCTGAGCCGTTGAGAGTATGAACAAATCTGGGTTTTTCCTTGGGTTCGGGCCTGAATTTAATATCTGCCCTTCTTGCCTGGAAATCTTCAAAATTGCTGCAGGAGGATATTTCTACATACCTTCCGTAGCTCGGCATCCAAACCTCCAAATCATAGGTCTTTGCAGAAGAAAAGCCTAAATCTCCGGCACACAGGCAAACCACCCTGTAAGGAAGCTTTAAGAGCTTCAATATCCTTTCCGCATCCTCAGTCAGCTTCTCCAGTTCTTCATAAGAATTTTCAGGATTTGTAAATTTCACAAGCTCAACCTTGTTGAACTGATGCTGTCTTATAAGTCCTCTTGTATCCCTTCCTGCCGAACCCGCTTCAGCCCTGAAGCAGGCGGTATATGCCGTATGCCTTATAGGCAGCATGCTGCCGTCTAAAATCTGCTCCCTGTACATATTGGTAACAGGTACTTCTGCAGTGGGTACAAGGAAATATTCCGTATTCTGAACCTTAAAGGCATCCTCTTCAAACTTCGGCAGCTGGCCTGTTCCCGTCATGCTTCTCCTGTGAACCATAAAAGGAGGGAATATTTCCGTATAGCCGTTTTCGGTGTGAGTATCCAGCATGAAGTTTATCAATGCTCTCTCCAGCTTTGCTCCAAGCCCTCTGTAAAAGGTGAACCTTGCTCCCGTCACCTTTCCTGCGGTTTCAAAGTCCAGTATGTTGAGATCGACGCCGATATCCCAATGAGCCTTTGGCTCATATTCAAACTTAGTCGGTTCTCCCTGCTTCCGGATTTCCACATTATCCGCATCGGAGGTGCCGTCAGGTATGCCGTCATAAGGGGTATTGGGTATGGTCAGGAGAATGCCCGTTATCTCCTCATCCAGATTTCTTACCCTCTCATCCATTTCCTTTATCTTTTCAGATACCTGCCTCATTTCCAAAACTACAGCCTCGGCATCCTGCTTCGCTCTCTTAAGCTTTGCAACCTCTTCGGAAACTTTGTTTTTTCTGCTTTTAAGCTCTTCTACCTCATAAATAACCTGTCTTCTTTGTTCATCAAGCTTCAGAACCTCATCAATCCTGAACTCCTGTCCTCTTCTTGCGAGCTTTCTTTTTACCTCCTCAGGATTGGATCTGATTGCTCTGATATCCAGCATAGTGTTTTCCTCCTTTTCTTGATTAGAAAATATAAAAGCCTTCCTTCCCCATGATAAGGGACGAAAGGCTTTCCGCGTTGCCACCCTAATTAGCAGTAACCAATTTCACTGCTCTCTCATATGTTTAACGGCTGTACCGGTACTGCTCCTCGCAGACTGCTCCGGGATGGATGGCTTTAAGCTGCCAGCCGGCTTGCACCTGCCGCCCGCTCTCTTGATGGCGCACCTATAGCTTTTCCCTTCAAAGCATTTTATGTATTATACATATTTTAAACTATTCTACTACTAATTATGCATTTTTGCAATATCCGCTTCTATAAAATGTATAATATGCCTGCACCAGGCAATACTCTTAATAGAACTTGGCCAAAACATATAATAACCGGGGAGGTACTCTTATGGCAAAGCTGGATATGATCGGTCAAATTGCAGATTTAAAGGAAATAGACTACAAAAACACACTGGCAATAACAAGTATTATTGAGCTTCTGATAGAAAAGGGCATCCTTGACAGCAGCGAAGTAGCCGCAAAGGCACAGTATCTTGAAGACCAGACTCTGTCCGAAATCAGAAGGAACAGCAGATTCGGGATAAGAACCGACTTCCGCTGATAAATATAATCAGGCAAAAGATGTCCCACAGGGGGTAAGCACGTCCCCTGCTTCGTTGAAACGCTAAAGCATTAGTATTAAATGGCATGTATATCAATAAGCCGATATACATGCCATTAATAAATTAATATGCTTTTGCCGCATAAACCATTTTTTCCGCCTTGCCTCCGCAAATCAGGCATTTATCTCCAACATGCTCCTGCCGGAAGGGTATGCACCTTATTGTAGCGGCGGTGTCCTCCTTGAGCTTATCTTCGCATTCCCTGCTGCCGCACCACATTGTCTTTACGAAGCCCGGAGTTTCCTGCATTATTTTTTTGAATTCCTCATAATCCGTAGTGGTATAGGTCTTTTCTTCCATATTCTTCAGCGCTTTGTTGAACATTGTGGTATGAATCTCATCAAGAAGCCCGGAGACGGTCTCTGTCAGAGAGTCCATGGATACGGTGAATTTCTCCAAAGTATCCCTTCTGGCTATTGTAACCTGGTTGTTTTCTATGTCTCTGGGGCCTATCTCCATTCTTATCGGAACACCCTTCATCTCCCACTCGTTGAACTTCCAGCCGGGGCTGTAGGTATCCCTGTCGTCCATTTCGACCCTGAAGCACTTTTCCAGTTCATCTTTCACTGCCTTTGCCTTATCCAGCACTCCTTCCTTATGGAAAGCTATAGGAATAATGACAACCTGTACCGGAGCCACTCTCGGAGGCATTACAAGTCCTCTGTTGTCCCCATGGACCATTATGATTCCCCCGATAAGCCTTGTGGAAATCCCCCAGGAGGTGCTGTGGGCATACTTAAGCACGCCATCCTTATCCAGGAATTTTATATCAAACATCTTTGAAAAATGCTGCGCCAGATTATGTGATGTACCCGCCTGCAGAGCTTTTCCGTCATGCATCATCGCTTCCATCGTATAAGTGCGGAGAGCCCCTGCGAATTTTTCCTTTTCACTCTTTTGCCCAAGTATCACAGGCATTGCCAGTTCGTCTTCCGCAACCTGCCTGTATATTTCCAGTATCAGCAAGGTTTCCCTCTGGGCATCCTCCTCATCTGCATGTACCGTATGGCCTTCCTGCCATAGGAACTCTGCCGTCCTGAGGAAGGGCCTTGTAGTCTTTTCCCACCGCACAACGTTGCACCACTGGTTTATCAACAGGGGAAGATCCCTGTATGATTGCACCCATCTGGAATACATATCGCATATTATAGTTTCCGAGGTCGGCCTTATAAACAATCTCTCGGTAAGCTCCTCGCTGCCTCCGTGGGTAACCCACAGCACCTCGGGAGCAAATCCTTCAAAGTGGTCAGCTTCCTTTTTCAGATAGCTTTCCGGTATCAAAAGCGGGAAATATGCGTTCTTGTGACCTGTAGCCTTGAACCTTCTGTCGGCTACTCTCTGAATTCCTTCCCATACTCCATAGCCGTAAGGCTTTATTACCATGCAGCCTTTTACGGGAGCATAATCAACCATATCGGTCTTTAAGATGACATCAGTATACCACTGGGAAAAATCCTCTTCCATCGGGGTAATCTCTTTAACAAATTCCTGCTGCTTCTTGTCAGCCATAATAATCTCTCCTTATCTGAATAAATTGATATTAACAAATAAAAAAACTTCGTCACATGAAAGGGACGAAGTTTTACTCGCGGTACCACCCTATTTGAACATACGCCGTTATACGTATATTCCTCTTCAGCCTTTAACGCAGGCATACGGCGGGAGTTCATCCCCGGCTCGGAGGTTGGGTTCGATAAAATCTAACCTGGAAAGCATTTCAGCTCTTAAGCCTTCCTCTCTTAAGGCGACTTGTTATCTACTATTCCTCTTCATTGCCTTAGGTTTTGAATTAAGTTTATTATATATTATGGCATTTGACCTGTCAATATACACATCATTCTGCTATTGTACAGTTGAATGTAAAGGATGAAAATAGTAGTATATATATTGAAGGTTGAAAATCTTTGCGAGGAAGTGTTGATATGCCGGATAATAATGAAATAAAGGAATTTGATATATTTGACGTAGAAGACGGAGAACTTTTAAAGATAATTCTTGACAGTATCAACGACGCTATTTGTGTGGTAGACGAGAACTGTATAACCCGCTACTGGAACAATGCCGCAGAAAAGCTTTACAATATCGGCAAGGATAAGATATTGGGCAGGCATATAAAGGAATTTTTCCCAAACTCCCTGCTCCCTAAGATAATTAAGGAAAGAAAATCTTATGACAATATTTACAACAATCCCAGAGAAGGGTGTTACAATGTCATAAGCGCTTCCCCGCTATACATGAATGGCCGCCTTGTCGGAGGCATAAGCCTGGATCGGGATGCCACAGAGTTCATAAAGACCTCAGAGCTGCTGATGAAGGCCCAATCCAATCTTAATGTATTGGAACATGAAATGTCCATAATCAATAAAAATCGATACTCATTTTCACAGATTCTGGGCAACAACAGAGCTTTCAGAGACAGCATCAGACTGGCAAGAGATATTTCAAGGTCCAATATCAACGTGCTGATAACCGGTGAGAGCGGTACCGGCAAGGAACTGTTCGCCCGTGCAATACATATGGAAAGCGGACGGGAAGGTTATTTTGTACCCATCAACTGCAGTGCCATACCTCACGAATTAATTGAAAGCGAATTATTCGGATATACAGCGGGAGCCTTCACCGGGGCACTGAAAACAGGCAAGATAGGCAAAATTGAGCTGGCACATAACGGTACGCTTTTTCTTGATGAGATAGGGGACATGCCGCTGAGTATGCAGCCAAAAATACTCAGGGTGCTTGAAAATGGAGAGATGACCAGAATAGGCAGCGAAAAAACCATAAAAACAAACATAAGAATCATCACTGCCACCAACAAGAACTTATCGGAAATGGTGGAGGCAGGATTGTTCAGGAAAGACCTTTATTACAGGCTTAACTCCGTTGTTATAAACCTTCCTCCTTTAAGAGAAAGGAAGGATGATATACCATTGCTTGTAAACAGATTTATAGAAGATTACTGCATGGAATACGGGATCAATATCCTTGGCATTACTCCTGAGGTTTTGGACAGCTTTGTAAATCACAGCTGGGAAGGAAACATAAGAGAATTGAAAAACGCCGTCGAAAGAATCGTGGTGCTGGCGAGGAATTCCAACACAGGGGTAATTGATTCCTCTTTTCTTCCCCAAAGCCTCGGAGGAATCAGAAAAACCATCTCTGCCGCGAAGCAGGACAGTATATATGACTTGAATACCATACTGGAAAACGCAGAAAGAGAAGCCTTGATAAATGTCATGAGAATTTCGGGAGGCAATAAGGCACATGGGGCAAAGCTCCTGAATATACCGAGAAGCACCTTGTATTTCAAGCTTAAAAAGCATAACCTGGAAAAATGACATTCTCCCGAAAACGTCAATACTTCGACATGCGCGTCAATATATTGGCATCTATTGTGTCTAAAACCAATCCAACTGTCAATATATTGACACATAAATATATAGACCTTAGTAAAATGAATTGTTTCCTGCGTTGGCATATAAATTGCTATATAATTTTTTAATTAGCGAAAGGGGGAATCCTTTATGAGGATTGAGCAACATCCTATTATTACGTTCAACAAAGGCAGAAAGGTTCAGTTCACATTTGACGGAAAGGTTTATGAGGGATATGAAGGCGAGCCGATTGCAGCTGCTCTCCACGATGCCGGAATAAGGGTTCTGGGCCATACCCACAAGCTGGGAAGACCCAGAGGCTTTTACTGTGCAATAGGAAATTGTTCCTCCTGCCTTATGGTAGTGAACGGCAAGCCCAATGTAAGAGTTTGTGTGGAAAAGCTCAAAGAGGGAATGGCAGTGGAAACTCAAATAGGACGGGGGGATATTAAGTGATTCATACAGAAATAGCTATAGTAGGAGGAGGCCCTGCGGGACTTTGCGCAGCAATAAAGGCTGCCGAATCCGGTGCAAAGGTTATAGTCCTTGATAGAAACAGCCAGCTGGGCGGACAGTTGATAAAACAAACTCATATGTTTTTTGGTTCCCAGAAACAATATGCCTCACACAGAGGTATAGATATTGCAAATATCCTCATATCCAAATTAGAAGATTATAAGGACAAAATTACCGTTATGCTTGATGCAACTGTAATAGGACTGTATGAAGACAGAGTACTGACTGTTGACCAGGGGGGCAAATACATAAAAATAAAGCCTGATACTTTAATTATTGCTACAGGTGCTTCGGAAAAATTCCAGGCTTTCCCCAATAATGATTTACCCGGCATTTATGGAGCAGGAGCCGTGCAGACATTAATGAATGTCTATGGAGTAGCTCCCGGAGAGAGTGTATTCATGGTCGGAGCAGGCAATATAGGACTTATTGTAAGCTATCAGCTTATGCAGGCCGGAATAAAAGTAAAAGGTGTAATATGCAGAGGCCCGAAATTCGGCGGCTATGCCGTACATGCTTCAAAGCTGAGAAGACTAGGCGTTCCTGTAATGCCTTCCCACAAAGTCGTATATGCCCATGGGAAGGATAAGCTGGAAAGGATAACCCTGATTAAGCTTGACGAAAATAAAAAAGAAATCCCCGGCACCGAGTTTGATATAGAGGTTGATGTGCTGTGTATTGCAACGGGACTTACCCCGCTGGCAGAGCTTCTATGGCAGATGGGCTGTGAGATGAAGTATATTTCAGAGTTAAGCGGTCATGTTCCCCTTAGGGATAAAAACCTGATGACCAGCCTTGACGGTATTTATGTTGCCGGAGACGTTGCCGGTATTGAAGAGGCAAGCAGCGCTATGGTTGAAGGGTCACTGGCCGGCTTGTGCGCTGCAAAAGCAGCCGGTCATATTCATCCGGATTTTGAAGCCCTTGTGGCGGACTGCCATAAACAGCTTTATGATTTACGGTCAGGCCCTGAAGGTGAAGCAATCCGTAAAGGTCTATCCAAAGCTGAGCTTAAGGAGGTTGGTTTATAATGCTTGAAAGAACCGGTGTGCCTACAAAAGAAAATATCGAAAGTGTAACACCTTTGAAGGAAAGGTTGTCAAAAGGTCCGGTAGCAATTATAGAGTGCTTTCAGGAAATACCCTGCAATCCCTGCTACACTTCTTGTAAAAAAGGTGCGATAAAAGAACTGATAGATATTAATGACCGTCCTATATTAGATCCTGAAAAATGCAACGGCTGCGGCGTTTGTATAAGCAATTGCCCGGGGCTTGCGATTTTCGTAGTTGACGAATCTTATTCAGAAACTGAAGCTCTGGTAAAGATACCTTATGAATTTGTGCCATTGCCTAAGGAAGGAAGCTTCGTCACAGGTTTGGACAGAGAAGGAAAGCCCGTATGCAGGGCAAAGGTTGAAAAGGTTCTGAATACAAAAGCACAGGACAGAACTCCTGTAGTATCATTAATAGTCCCAAAAGAGTTTTCCATGACTGTAAGGTTTTTAAGCCTTAATGACCATTACAGTGATAATACTATTGTCTGCCGATGTGAAGAAATTACTCTGGGTGAAATAAGAGAATATATCAGGCGCGGATATCAAAGCCTCGAGGAAATCAAGAGAATATCCAGGGCCGGAATGGGTCCCTGTCAGGGAAGAACCTGCAGTCAGCTGATTATGCAGGAGCTGGCCGCAGCTACCGGGAAACGGCTCTCTGAGATAAAGATGTCCGCATTCAGGCCGCCGGCAGTGCCGATTAAATTAGGACAGCTGCTTGGAGGTGATGATCATGAATAAAACTGCAAGTGTAGTAATAGTGGGCGGAGGTATTTCCGGCTGTGCAATAGCTTACACCCTGGCCAAAAAAGGCGTAAAGGATATTGTAGTAATTGAAAGGGATTATCTTAGCAGCGGTGCTACAGGAAGGTGCGGAGCCGGTGTCCGTATGCAGTGGGGTACCGAAATGAACTGCAGGCTGGCAAAGTACAGTATAGAATTCTTTGAAAGAGCAAATGAAGAGCTGGAATATGAATATGATATTGAGTTCAAACAGGGAGGATATCTCATAGTTGCTTCTACGGAAAAAGAAGTCAACCAGTTCAAGAAAAATATAGCTTTGCAAAACAGCCTGGGCATCCCTTCAAGATTGCTGACTCCCAAGGAAGCTAAGGAAATAGTCCCTCATATGGATGAAACAAAGATTATTGCCGCCACATTTAACCCAAAAGACGGGCACCTTAACCCCTTCCATACTACTCAGGCTTATGCCAATGCAGCAGTCAGGCTGGGTGTTGAGATAATGAAGTATGCAACCGTTACCGGAATTAAGGTTGAAAACGGAAAAGTAGTTGGCGTACAGACCGATAAAGGTTATATTTCCACTCCGGTTGTCGTAAATGCCGCTGGCGGGTATTCGCAGCTTATTGCAAAAATGGTGGGTATTGATCTGCCGGTATATTCAGAAAGGCATCAGATTCTTGTAACTGAGCCGGTAGCTCCTATGCAGGGGCCGATGTTTATGTCCTTCTCCCTTAATATATACTGCCAGCAGACACCTCACGGCAGCTTCATAATGGGCAGAGGCGATGCAAATGAGCCCAGGGATTTGAGAATCACATCCAGTTGGCACTTCATGGAGGAAATGGCCAAGACCTGTACTGAATTGCTGCCTCCTTTAAAAGAATTAAGAGTAGTACGTCAATGGTCCGGTTTGTATAATATTTCTCCGGACCGTCAGCCGATATACGGACCGGTTAAAGAGGTGGAAGGCTTCTATCTTGCATGCGGTTACAGCGGACATGGCTTTATGTTCGGGCCTGTAACGGGAGTTGTTATGGCTGAAGCCATACTTGGAGAAACTCCTACAATTCCGGTTCATATGCTGGATAAGGACAGATTTGAACGCGGAGAGCTTTTGCTTGAACCCTCTGTTGTATAAGAATCAATTAAAGCAAAAAAATTCCGGATGGATTATAAGGCCCATCCGGAATTTTACTTTTATCCTTGTACAATCATTCCTTCTCTAAGTTCCTCCGCCGTTTTCTTATCTCTCAGGATTTCCACCAGGTACAAGGCAAAATAGATAGCAGTACCCGGCCCCTTTGAAGTTATGAAATTACTTCCATGTGAGACTATATTTTTGCCTATTACTGCTCCTTTAAGGGTTTCCTCAAAACCGGGATAGCATACGGCTTCCTTCTTGTCCAGAAGCCCCAGTTTCCCCAGAATGCTGGGAGCTGCGCATATTGCCGCTATGGGTTTGCCCTTTTCAGCAAAATCCATTATGATCTTTCTCAGGCCGTTATGTTCCCCCAAGTATCTTGTACCGGGCATCCCTCCCGGCAGAACTATCATATCCTGCCCCATATTATCGGCATTTTCGAAAATCTCATCGGCGGAGACAACAATCCCATGGGCTCCTGTAACATTCTTTTTTCCCGTTATTGATATCATTCTTGCATCTATTTCCGCCCGCCTTAATGTATCGACCACAGTAACGGCTTCAATTTCCTCAAAGCCTTCCGCCAAATAGACATATACTTTTTTCATTCCGTAATCCTCCTTTCTTAATTCATCCATTCCATAGTCATAGTCTCCCGGTTATAACGAAATGCAGCTTGGCAACCTCTGACAGCTTCTCTTTCCCGTGAAGCAGCACAAATTCCTTTGCAGCCTCTGTCACCATGGAAGAACTTCCTTTGGGAAATTCCATCCCGTATTTCTCCGCCAGCTTATTCATTGCTTTCACATATTCGTTTCTTGCAAGAATACTGGCAGCGGCCACTACTACATTTTCTTCCGCTCTCGGCCTTTGCTCCAGATTTATATTTTTTCCCTTCTCCAGCAGTGCGTTCTTTATAAGCTCAGGGCTGCCGAACTGGTCAGACAGTGCGTAACTGCAGTCTGTTTCTTCCAGCAGGTTTTCGATTACCCGCGCGTGTCCCCACGCAAGAAGCTTGTTCAGATTTTCAATCTTTTCGTATAATTCGTTATACCTTTTGTTACCAATGATAACCACAGAATACTTGCATATTCCGGCTATCTCCTCAGCCAGCTTACGGATCCTGGCATCAGAAAGAGTTTTGCTGTCTGCGGCTCCTGTTTCCATAAGCTTTTTCTTCATTCCTGCATCTGCATATACTCCCGCAATCACCAAAGGCCCGAAATAATCGCCCTTACCTGATTCATCGGTGCCGATAAGCCCGGCATCAGCCTCTTGCGGCTCTTCTGCCTTTTCTGCCTTCAGGCTTCCAGTCCTCAAAAGCCCTTCAATCAGCTTATAGGCCGCTTCATCTTTTATTTGCGACAAGTCACACCTTGTTCCGTTTTTTTTGTTTTCGTAAACTCTTATAAGATGCTTCTTTCCGTTGATAATTATACTGAACTGAAGCCCATAATTAATGTCTTCATATAAACTTATTTCGATTCCATTTTCTTCAAGTATATTCTTCAAATGATTATAATACTGGTACTTATCCTTTGTACCGTTCAATTGCCTCACTCCAAAAAATGTTTTGCAGGTGCCGCCTTACATCCGATTTATTCACTGATTGCCCTGTATATTTGTCAGTTCACTAAGCTGTTTTAACAGTTCTTCCAGGGCTTTTATCTTGGAGCCGTACTCCGCCCAATTGCCGGATCGTTGTGCATTCATTGCCTGTTCAAATGTATCATTTGCTTCCTTTATCAGCTTCTCCGCCGAAGTATCGATATTTCCCCCCGGAGTTGGTACAGGTTCATCCTGCGTTTTTTCTCCCGGTTTTTCTTTTACGGGGAACACCCTGTCCAAGGCTTCATCCAATGTATCTTCCATTACAACCTTATTTTTAAAATATACTATTACTTTCTTCTGCTCCGGGAGTGCATTGGCATTTAATGCTTTTACATAAATAGGTTCTACATACAGTATCGATTCTTCAATGGGTATTGTAAGCATATTTCCTCTTACTACCTGTGAGTTTCCTCCCGTTGCAAGCAAATTCAGCTGCGGGCCTATTATGGTGTCCTGACTGACTATGCCCTCTATCTGCATAGGGCCTTCTACTATTTTCCCTGACGGGAAGCTGTACAGTATTATTTCCCCATAATTCTCCCCGTCGTTCTTTACCGCAAGCCAGGATATCATATTGGTCTTCCCTTGAGGGGTATATGGAACTATCAGCAAAAATTCTTCCTTTTTGCTGTCCGGAAGCCTCATTATAAGATATGAGGACTCTACCATTTCTGCATTTGCCTGAGTGGTACTGGTTCCATAGATTTGGGTCGATACATCCCACACATCACTTTTATTGTAGAATTCCCGGGCATTCTTCATATGATATTTTTTGTATATATCCGCCTGTATGTCAAACAAAGTCTGAGGGTATCTTATATGAGACCTTAAGCCCTCAGGTATTTCAGAAATCGGTTTAAATAACGTGTTAAATATCTTGGAATATGTCTTAATTATGGGGTCATTTGCATCTGCAATATAGAATTCGGTAGTGCCGTGGTAAGCATCTATTACAACCTTGACGGAGTTTCGTATATAATTTGTAGATGTCTGGCTGTTGACTCTCTCTGAATATGGATATCTGCTGCTTGTTGTAAATGCATCTATCAGCCAGTACAATTTCCCATTATAAATGACTATATAAGGATCTTCATCATAAGTGAGGAACGGAGCAATTTTCTTCACTCTGTCAATTATCTCCCTGTTTATGAGTATTCTGCTCTTAGAGTTAATATCCTGGGATAATAATAAATTGAATTCTCCCTCCCGTACTGCAAAAAGTATCCGGTTCAATATGTTAAGACTTATACCTCCTGTCCCGCTGTATTCAGTCTCCATATTCATATTGGTGGCCGGATAATCAAATTCCTTCTCCCTGGAGTTGACAATTACAAAGTCCTTTGTGCTCTCTCCAAAGTATATCTGGGGAACATCCACTTTAATATCAATATCCGATACCAAAGGCATATCTCTTATGAACAGCCTGGGCTGGCCCGAAGCGGTGACTTCATTTACCGGAGACATTGAAACACCGTATCCGTGGGTATATTTAAGATGCTTGTTTATCCATGATGCCCCTCTGGCCTCTGTTTGCTTCGGAATATTTGCAGACTGAAGTTCCCTGGCTGATATGAATACCTGCCTGTATATTCCGTTTATTATATATCTGTCAATATCCATATCATTGAATTGATAATAGCTTTTCAAGCCCTGAATCTGATTATATATATCCTTTGCGGGCCTGTAATCGTTTATCGGAATATTATTTATTGTAACCTCATTTTCTTCAATATCCTCCCGTGTAAGGGCCTGATTGACCGAAAACTCTTTCTCTGTGACCTTATCAAGACCGTATGCATAATTTGTATAATTAATATTGTACTGCAGGAATTCTTCTTCTCTTGCCAGTTCATTTGGTGCCACTATCATATTCTGAACTATGGCATATACCACTCCGGCGGCAATCATGGCAACTACAAGAAGCAGCGGCCCGAGAACAATCAGCTTTATGTTTTTCTTGTTCCTGTTTAATATCAATAATGCCGCAGTCAATATGCATATGCCTATGTATATGTAATAGGCGGGAAGAGTTATGTTAATATCCGTATAACTGGCCCCATATGCCACTCCTCTTGAAGAATAAAGAAGGTCAAAAGTCCTGAGATAGAAACCGAAAGCTAAAATCAGGAAAAAGAGGCCTCCAAGAAACATAAGCTGTTTTGAGGCAGTCCTAAGTATGTTTCTGTACATATTCCTGGAATTGCCGACAGGCCTTATATCCATATTTAGCTTCTCGTCGGGCACCTTTGTGGTAAGGAAGTTATAAGCATTAAAAAGAAAGGTAATTGCCGCAAATGCAAATATAATCATCAGCAGAAAATTATACAATTTATTGAAGAAAGGCAGTGAAAATACAAAATATCCTATATCCTTTCCAAATATAGGATCTGCCAGGCCAAAGGGAGTCTTGTTGATAAATATCAGAAAATCATACCATATATCAAACACGAATAACAAAGAAAAAACAAAGGCCAAGCCTAAAGAACCATAAACGGATATCTTTGTTCTTATTTTTTTTTCGACACTTGACAGTACCAATCCGCTGTGCCTTACAGAATGCGTATTAATGGATTTCAGGTACAGGTAAAACAGAAAAAATAATACAAAAAGGGCCGGAATAAAAAACTGCATCTGTGTAAAAAGCTTTTTAAAGAATACCTCTTGATAGCCAAGCTTCGAAAACCACTGGTAGTTAATAAGGTATTCGGCTATATTGCTAAAAAACGCAATAGCCAGCACAATAATTACCAGCAATATCGTAATGCCTTTGGTTTTAATTCTGCCAAATCCTTTCAATATAACCTCTCCCCAATTTGCATATATATAAATTATACATTTTACATTAGGAATATTCAAACTGTTTTAGCAACAATAGTTTTTCCGATGCATTAAAAAGTGCAGGTATATAACCTACACTCAGTTTGCAGACAAAGCTCAAAATAGAAACAGCAATGTATAGTCAGAGCATACTTATACAAAGATTGTTAATGGCTCTTATGATGCTCGGCTTAGAAACAACCGTATGCGAGGCATGGAGGCCGAGCAAGCTGTCACGGTCACGGACGACCTTTGGCAGCGCTAGGTTTTTCTTAGTTGAGCCGAATTAGAGCCATCAATTTTTGTATACCTATGCGAGACTATACATTGCTGTTCTTATATCGGAGGTTTTTCATCAGCCTCAGTGCAGGTATATAACCTGCACTAGAATGCGGCGGCCATAATATCAACCAGGGTCTTGACATAGTTGTAGGTTCCCGCATCAAACTCCTTGCTCTTTATCGGCACCGAAAGATACGTCACTCCCTTTATCCTTCCCCTGTCTATCATCGGTACTGCTATCACCGATTGCCAGTCAGGCATCCCCGTAAGTATATCTATCCCGGGGTAACTGTTCCAGTCTATCTGGTATTCTCCCTTCCCGGTTTCCATGCATTTCTGCACTATCCCCTCGTTGTAGTAAACTTCCTCTTCCTTATCCGCCAGTCTCTTCCTCAATATCTTCCTGCTTATCCTCTTTTCATTCCCCGCCTCTTCTATGCAGAATATCCCTCCTGTCTGTGCCTCCGATACTTCTATTATCCTTCCCAGGAAGCTGAAAAGCTTTTCTTCCAGTGTCTTATCACTGTCTCTCTGCAGATCCAGTATCTCAAGCATTGTCTCTGTTTTCCTCTGATCCTCCACAATGTTTCCTGATATTATCCCTGCAAGCCTGTCTATTCTCTTTATGCTGTTTGACATGTTAAGCTCATATATCCTGCTCCCGTTCCTCCCCGACTCTTTTACATGGTACAGCGCCTGGTCTGCCTTGTCTATCAGATCCTTTGCCCATGTGCCGTGTTCCGGATACGAGGATATCCCCAGGCTTATGGTAAGAGGCGTGTTAAGCCCCAGAAGCTTTGCATTCTCTATCTTCTTTCTTATCTTCTCCGCAACGGAGTAAGCTCCTTTGGCATCTGTCCCCGGAAGCAGTATTATTATCTCTTCTCCTCCATATCTTCCGCATATATCCCCTTTTCTTACGCTGCTCATTATCATGCTGCTTATGCTCTGCAGCACTTCATCTCCTTTTTGATGGCCGAAGCGGTCGTTTACACTCTTGAATTTATCTATATCCGCCATTATTATGGAGAACTGTCCCCCTTCCTTTTCCGCATACGCAAGCTCCTTCGACAGCGCTGACTCAAAGTGCTTCCTGGTATACAGCCTTGTCAGCTTATCTACCGTTGACATTACCTTCATGTTGTAATTGTCTGTCAGTACATAGGCTATCTTTGCCGCCATCGCGCAGAAAAGGCTGCTTTCCTGGGTGAAGTTGCTTATTATGCTGTCGGTGTCCAGGTATATGTAGCCTATTATCGGGTTGTCCCCTTGCTCTTTATACCTTCTCCGCTCTTCCACAAGTTCTATTCCTATACCGTCTCTTTCTTTTTGTATCATTATCGGTATGCAGAACACTGCTGTTATATCCTTGGGTATCAATATATCTCCTTTTTTGGCATTGTAATCAAAGGTGTCATTTACTATTATGCTGTCCCGTTTCTGCTTTGCCTGTTCTATCAAATACTTGTAAAAAGGGGTTTCCTGATACCTGTTGTAGGATACTATTACATTCAGGCTGCCGTCCTCCTGCAGCGTCGCTATGAATGCGTTTTTTGCCTGTGTTATCTCTGCAAACAAATCTACCATATGCTTCAGGTTGGCGGTTTCATCATCACTGAACCTGCCTACCAGTTCCTGCATCTTTCCCAGGAATTTCATCCGGGTGCTTGTATCCAGATCCTCCCCTGCCGCTGTTTCGTCCGCTTCCTTGTATCTGTACATATCCCTGTATTCTGTATAATCAAAGTATTTGTCCATCTCCTGCAGGCTTATATTTCCTGTCGTATACTCCTTGGCAGCTTTTTCTCCCGGTTCATTCCCGGTCATAAGCTCCGCTGCCCTGCACAGGTTTTCTTTTACCGAATTTCTGTCATGGGAGTTTATGAACCTTATCTTGTATTCGTCAGGCACATTATATACCAGCTTCCTCAAATAGCTTAAGGATGTGATAAGGTATTTCAATGCTTCTCTGTAGTTCTTCTGCTCCATCAGCTCTTCAGCTATTGCCTTGTATATCTTCCACTTTATTTCGTTATTCTCCGCCGATTCCATGAGCCCCGCCAGCTTTGTAAGGCCTTCCAGCCTCTCAGCCCCTTTCTTTGCAAGAGCTTCCACATATTCGTATCTCAGCCGCAGCATATCAGTGTCAATATTTGATACATACCTGAGCCCTCTGGCCAGAAGCTCCAACCCTTTCTTCCTCATACCCTTTGAGATATATATTTCGGCAAGCTTCACACAGGCTGTGCGTCCCAGCTTGTACCAATTCACTTCAAATACTTTATCCAGAAATGCCTTGATTCTTCCGTGGTTCAGCTTGCCGCTCAGCTGTATCTCCGACAGCAGCTTCACAAAATGTGCTTCGTAATTCTCCGTAATACCCCAGGTTATGCACATATTCACGGATTTCTGTGCATATTCCGCTGCTCTTTCGTATTCTCCCATGGCATAAAGGAATTCCGCCTTGCATTGATAGAAAAAATGCATAACGTTACCTGAATCCTTCAGGTTTCTGAGAAGTTCTTCCGAGATATCGATGTACAGAGCCGCTTTCTTTAAATCCTCCATCCCTATGCTTGCAATTATCAGGTTTGTGTTGAGCAGTGCCTTTATCATCATATTCCGGGAAACATTTACAACCTGCAATCCTTTATTATAATATTCAATAGCCTCGCTGTAGCGATCCTCTATTCTGTAAATCTCCGCAATGTTATTGTAGCCTTTTTCCATTGAGCTTAGATCATTCAGCTTCTGACTCACACTAAGGCATTTTTCATAATACTCTCTGGCCTTTTCCATGTCGTTGTAGTATTCAGAATACACATAGCCTAAAGAATTCAATACATAAGGCATATATTTATATTCAGAAAGCTTTTCCAGTATGGCCATACCCTTCATCAATTCGGAAAGGCCCTCTTCGTATCTGTTCTTATTGCATATTGTTCTGCCGTAAGTCACCAGCAATCTTGCGTAATAACATTCATGCCGCTCGGTATCGATTGTATCTATTAACTTTTTCAATATCTTTATATATGAACTGTACTTGCGTTTGTTTGACATTACGTCATTAAAACAAATAACAAGCTCATAGAGCCCTCCAGGATATGAAAAGCGCTTCAGCAGCCTTTTTGCCTTTACTGCATATTCAATCGCTTTTTTCTTGTCACCTATTTTGTAAGAAAGTGAAAATTTCTTGATAAATATGTCTATCAGCACTTTCGAATCATTCACTATGACCGCGGATCTCTCTGCCTCATCATAGAAATACATGGAATTGCTGTATTCCCCTATCTGCTCGTACAATTCACCCAGCTTGCTGCAGACAATTTTCTTATCATTGCTTACATCTTCCGGGGCAAACAAATTATATGACTGCATAAGAAATTGAATAGCCTGGCTGTACAAGTTGCTGGATATCATCTTCTCGGCAGAGTTCATAAGATATTCGATGGCTTCCTTATACCTCATAGCCTTTGCCATGTGAAAAATGAGTTCGTCCTTGTTTTGCCTTTTTTCTTTATTGAATTTATCCTCCAATATATATGAAGCTATTAAATGGGATTTTAGCTTTATATCTTGGGGTATTCTTTCATATATTGATTTCTTAAGGTTAATGGAGCTGAAGTCAAAGGATATTCCCCAGTCATCCACCTTTTTTGACAGTATATTGATAGTATCCAACTGATTTAGCTGTGCGTTGAGTTTATCCTCGCTCATATCCACCATTTTCTTCAATATATCCGGAGATACGGCAGTATTGAATATGGAAACAGTCGTTATGATTTCTTTTTGCAAGGGACTTAGCTTGCTTATCTTATTCAGGATAAAATCATCTATATTAAAGGACAGGTTCAATTTGTTCAGATCAACTCTGTTCAGAACCCATTCCCCTTTGTCATTAACAAAAATATGGTTGTTTATAACCAGGAAGTATATAATCTCGTATATGAACTTTGGATTACCCTCTGTTTCTTTATATACCTTTGCGGCAAAATCAAGAAACGGCTTGTCCATGCCGAGCAAAAGCCTTATATATTCTGCTGTCTCATTTATATTGAGATTATTAAGCTCAATGCATTCTGCATATCCTGCTTCTGCCAGTGAACTGCAAAACTCCTTCAGCTTGTCATTTTCTTCAATACTTTGTATTCCTGCTCCCAGCAGAAGGTATATCTTGCCTTTGCCTTCGCTTCTCATTATGTAATTCAAGACAGAGAGGGAGTCCTCATCAATATAATCAAAGCCGCTTACAGCTAAAGCAAAGGAATGCTTCGCAGAAGCTTCCAAAAGAAAGTTTCCCAATCTGTATACCAGCTTTATTTTGTCTTCCTGCCTGATTGCGCTGCTGCGTGCCTGAGCAGCGGGAACGCTGCTTATATCCGGAATAATATAAGAAATATCCGCTATATACCTGTCAATAATCTCTTTATCAGTGACCCTTATAATCTCTTTAATCAGCAAAATTATGTAATAAAAACTACTGACAACATTTTCTTTTAAGACATTGTATACTACTGAAATACCTTCCTGCTCAAGCCTATAACCGGATGCTTTGATAAAAACCGATTTGCCTGTTCCCATAGATCCTTTTATTATCATAGCCTTTGGTTGAAGTTTATTCTCAAAAAGAAACCCTTTTGCAGATTCTATTACTCTTTTAAAATGATGCTCTCTTGATACGAGCCTTGTAATGTGCCTCGGCAGCTTTTGAATATGCTTCTTGCTTATTATATTGAAATTCTTGTTTAACCTTCTGTTTATATCCTCAACTATTTTTTCCACCGATTCGTACCTGTCACCCGGCTTTAAGGAAGTACACTTTTTTATTATCTCTATTACCTGCGCCTTGTTCTTATCCTCAATATTCCTGAATTTTTCAAGCTCATCCTTGAAATTGGAAACCTCGACCTTTGCCCCGGTAAAAATATAAAACATTAGTGCTCCAATAAGATAAATATCGGAAGCTCTTGAGTAATCCCCGAATTGAAATGCTTCCGGAGATATAAAATAGTTGTTTTCTCTGTCAAACATCACGGATTTCTCAGTACCCTTAGCGTATGGCAGCGTTGAAACCTTTAAAAGAGCCTTCCCTTTCTCATATACAACAAAAAGATCATTTATGTTAACACTGCAAAGCAGAAATCCCCTCAGGTGCAAATATTTTACCAGAGAGCACAGTTGTACCGAAATATCCAGCAGCATATCAAAATTTTGATTATTGATAAATTCAAAAAGACCTACCCCATTAAAGTGTTCGTAGGTATAATAATATTTATTGGCAACTACCGGCTTTGTATCAATTTCCAATATTCTGCTGAAAAAATAGAAATTTGCCAGATTAGGATGGCTCAAATTCCTGTGGTCAAACATGTTGAGCTTCATATAATCGACAAAATCCTGAGTTTCTTTCTGATAATTGATTATCCTCAAGATTTTGAGCATGCGGCCCCTTCTGGTATCTTCAACAACTACAGTACTCCCGTAGCGATCCTCATTACTGATAGATATAACTTTGTACTGGGTATTAATAAACCGCAATTTAATTCCCCCAAGCACTAATAACTTGTACAGTTATTATATATCGTGAAAAAGATTTATCATAGCAAAATCAGTTGAATGGAAATATTAATACAATTTGTAGTACAATCTGTTAAATGAAATGTATTTATAACGCATCAGCAGAAAATTTTTCGATTGTAGAAAAATTTTCTTACCTCTGCGCGTTTCAATAAGGCGGCAAATATGCTCACACTTGTTGGAGGACATTTTTTTGCCTTATTATAATATTCTATCATACTATAAAAAAAAATAACAGCATATACCAAATTTTCTCTTTGATGTACATGCTGTATGGTTATATCATTAATTCCGTTCTTAATGCGGCGGCCATGATATCAACCAGGGTCTTGACATAGTTGTAGGTTCCCGCATCAAACTCCTTGCTCTTTATCGGCACCGAAAGATACGT
>JAKJBU010000089.1 GCA_022706825.1 Bacillota bacterium | reverse complement strand
TATATCGGTCCGCCCAAACCCCTGCGAAGGGTGAAAGAAAAAATGTGGGCAAGAAGCCGCAAATAATGAAAATGGTCATCATAACACCGGACTTGGTATTAAGCGTAATATGCCACATTATTGCGTATTGAACCAGTGAAGAGCCCAGAAGCGATATGGTCTGGCTTGCTATAAACAATACTATATCTTTTTTCCATTTGTTTTTCATATTGGTCCTCCTCCGGAAGTGCCAATCATTATTCGGCAATGCTCTTCATTTTTTTGCCCCAGCTGGCCAGTGCCTTAAGAGCGGGAATAAGCTCTTTCCCATTATCGGTAAGCGAATACTCCACTCTCGGAGGTATTTCCACAAACTGCTCCCTGTTGATAATACCGTTCAATTCAAGTTCCTTTAATGATTGAGTCAGCATCATATTGGTTATTCCGTTAATGCTCCTTTTTAATTCATTATACCGCATAGTCCCATTTTTACTTAGCGCCCAGATAATAGGCAGCCTCCACTTTCCCCCGATAAAGTTCAAAGCAAACGTCAAGGGGCAGTTGTCAAAATTGTTTTTATATAATGATTGGTCATTCATAGTATCACTCCTTTACTCAGTTTTTCCTTTCCTGGGCAGAAAATACTGCATACTTGTTATAGTAATAGTTGCTGATATAATGATATCAAAGCTTATTGCTCAGTAAAACATTTTTTTAGGAGGAAAACAAATATGAGTATCCATTATGAAGTTGTTTCTGAAGATAATATTATCTGCATTAAGGATTTATGCAACGATTTAATGACTTATCAAAAGTCCAAAGCATATATACATCCTGAGTGGTTTGACAACATGTCTTATGAAACCAGAGTGATTCCGTCTGTCAAGAGTGCCAAAGCCAACTATATAGTTGTGGCAAAGGATGAAGATAAAATTATAGGTTATGCGTATAGCAATATTTCTTCGAAATATACATATTCAGGCGGATTCGCAACTCTTAAGCCTGTAGATTTCTTTGATTTTGATTCTGTTAAAACCGATGATGTCGGCTGTCTTTCTCAGTTTTTTATAAAGGAAGATTATCGTAATACCGGCATAGGAAGTGCTTTATTTGAGAAGTCGATGAATTGGCTAAGCACCTTTAAGCCAATAACTGATTTATTTATCTTTGTATCAAACGGAAACGACAATGCGTTGAATTTCTATGTGCATAAAGGTTTTAATGTAAGCCATCAAATACTTGGCGGGTTTATAACAGTGTTAAGGAATAATTAACCATTGTAAAAATATTTATGCATTAGTATTGAAATATTATGCATCATTTGTTATGATATGCATTATATATAATACTAAGGCAGGTGTTTGTGTTGATTATTCGTAAGGCAATATTGCCCCATGTTGAAGAAATGTATGAATTAGTGAATTATTATGCAGAAAAAGGCTTGATGCTTCCCCGCTCCCGCAGTGCCTTATGTGAAAACATCCGTGATTTTGTCGTTATTGAAATAGACGGTCAAGTCGCAGGGATTGGAGCACTTCATGTGTTTTGGAACGACCTGGCGGAGCTGCGGACCCTGGCAGTCAGGAGCGGTATGGAAAGACAGGGAATAGGCAGAAGGATTGTTGAGTTTATATTAAAAGAAGCAAAGGAGCTGGGACTTCAAAAGGTATTTACACTGACTTATCAGCCCGGATTTTTTGAAAAAATGGGCTTTAAGGTTATAGATAAGGAGACTATGCCTCAGAAGGTCTGGACAGACTGTATCAATTGCCCCAAGTTTCCTAACTGCAATGAAATCTGCCTGGAAATAAAAATCTCATAACCCCGAACCGATACCAAAATATGAAAAGGCGGCCAACGGCCGCCTTTGTTAATTAATGACCCTTCTGGCCGTATAGTAACATCTTTCATAATATCCTGACATAATTGTTGTAAACTTTACCACGTCTCCCGTTTGAGGGGAGTGCACCATTTTACCGTCTCCCACGTATATTCCGACGTGGTGTATATTCTTGCCGTCTCTTGCGAAAAGCACCAAATCACCATACTGCAGCTCTTCCTTTGATACATAGGTTCCGGCTCCCGCCTGATCCCGTGCAGTTCTTGGCAGTGGTATGCCAAGCTTGCCGTATATGGAATACACCAATCCGGAGCAGTCATAGCCGTCAGGCCCTGTTCCTCCCCACTTGTATGGCTTCCCCAACTCCTGGGAGATAAGTTTTGCCAATTTTAATTTTGAATCGCTTTCCCGCCTGCTTGTCCCATCTCGTGACGCAATCAGATTATCCCTGGATGCAGAAACTTTATCATGCAATCTTTTTGCAAGGACTATTGCCTGTTCTCTGGACGTATTTCCTTTGGGGCTGAACCGGTTGTCTCCGACTCCGTTTACAACCTCCATTACATATAAATAACTTACTGCCTCCCGTGCCCACGTGGAAATCATATCATAGTCCGCAAATATGTGTTCATACTTTTTTGAATAATCGTATCCGGGCTTTGCAGCCTGCAGTGTACGATACATCATCACACTCATTTCCTGCCGGGTTATCGCATTGTCGGGAGCAAATCTGCCGTCTCCAATGCCCTTTACTATTCCCAGATTATTTGCTATCCTGACTTCCGTGCTTTGCGTATCGGTAAAATGATTCTCTCCTTGCAATTCAGCCTCTTTTCCGCTTATGGCTTCATACAGATTCACAGCAACCTCACTGAACTCTTCTCTGGTGATATTGCTTCCGTATTCTCCCTGCAGCCTTTCCGGGAGAAGATTGATTTCTATTGCTTTTTCAATTTCCGCTTTTGCCCAATTACTTGGCTGTGACGGATCCGAATCAGCATATGTAATGTTTGCAGTCAATGCAACCATCATAATTATTAATACAAAAATAAAGCCAGTTTTACTGCATTTCTTTCTCATCCTCTACTTCATCCTCTCTTATGAAGCTTGTCCATGAAAAAATTTCAAAAACGACAGCTCGTTATATACATGATATCACAAAAACCCATTGAATGGAGCGGCTTTATTATTCCATTTCAGTTATAATTTGTATTTTGCTACCTCAGCATTTTCAGATTACCGGTAAGCTTGTTAATTTTTTTCTTAGGGCCGTAGATACATATACCCAAATATTCAATTTCATCCTTGCGTGCAGCTGCCAGCTTTATACCGTAATCATCATAGTTCAGGGATTTTTGGGCAATTTCACTGAACCCGATTACAAGAATCTCCGGATCATTCTTTTCCAGGAGATCATCATACCGGATCCTTAGTTCTCTTTTGGATAAGGTAAGTATTGGAATCGGAATATTTGTAATGCCTTGATGCAGTCTTTCATCCTTATCATATAATTTCTTTCCTATTAATCCGTCCACCGCACTTGCCAAACTGATCCCCAATGCTGCTGTTGCATTGGCAATTATCCCCGCAGGCAGGTTTTCATCAATAATCATTACGCACTTCATAAAAAATCTCCTTTACAAAAGTCTCTGGTGAAAATTATAAAAGAGATTTCTGCAGATTTATTGTAAGATATTGACCTCTAGGGATGCAGGTTTTTGTAATAATTAAGCGGTGTTATTCCATAAGCTTTTTTGAATTCTTTTGTAAAATGAGCCTGGTCGTAAAAGCCGGATCTCAGTGCAATATCTGCAATATCATTGCTGCTCTTCAGCAGGCCTTTGCCGTAATTGACCCTCATCTGCAGCTGATAGGCATTTGGCGTGGTATTGAATTTTTTCCTGAAATTTCGAATAAGAATGAATTTATTGATGCCAAAGGTTTTCTCAATATCTTTAAGGGAAAGAGTTTTAAGAAAGTTTTCCTCAATATATGCCTTGATTTCCATCAGCTTTTTGCTGCTTTCGAACTTGATGGCCACATCTTCCAGGTTTAATAACTGAATAAGCGTACTTATCAATTCAACTTCCTTATCAAATCCGCAAGTGTCACTCTTCAGAACCTCCGCCAGGCATTTAATCTGATCGAACTCAGAGGCACCCAGTTTCTTAATGCCTATAGCTTTATTTCCACCCAAATGATTAAACATTTCTTCACAAAACTCATTCCGAATATAGATCATTGTAAATCTCCAGTTGTTGATATCTACAGGCTGGCACTTATGGCTTACATATGGATATATGATGATTGCTTCCCCTGCTTCCATATGATAATCCTTTCCGTTAACATTCAGGATGGATGCGCCTTCTTCTATGTAGCCGACGGATAATTCCTCGTGAAGATGATCCTTGTATGAGTGTACATCGTTGGAACAGGTTTTTATCTCAACCATATTGAAATCATCTGATTTGTAGTATACGACTCCGTTCATAACAGCCCTCCTGAACACCCGCTCTGTCACTGCTCTTCATAACAAATAACAGGTGTTCCCTCTTCTATATTTTCATAAATTCTTTTGGCCAAGTATAACGGAACATTTACGCATCCATGGGTTCCGTTCCTTTTATAGATATTTCCTCCGAAAGAATATCTCCAGTCAGCATCATGTATTCCTATATTCCCGTTAAAAGGCATCCAATAGGTTACTTCGGCTTCATAACCGGGCCCTCTTATAGTAGTATCAGTTTCCTTATAATTCAGCATATAGACACCGAGACTGGTGGCGTTTC
>JAKJBU010000088.1 GCA_022706825.1 Bacillota bacterium | reverse complement strand
GGAGGTAGCTTCCAAAATTTTGACTGCAGTTAAACGATAGATTCACATAAAATTTTTTATGTTATGTATTTATACAGGCACACATTCGGAATGTAAATCATATAATTTCAATAGGCGAAGTTTTCCATTGTATGAACCTTGTACGTGGCAGACTTCTTTAAAATTCGGAGGTGTGCTTCTTTGCTGCTCTTTTTAGCCTCTCTTATTGTTTTCACAATAAAGGACCTATGCCTGTTATTCGGTTACATTCAGAATGTGAACTCATTTCCGCAGCCCCTTACAACTGAAGAAGAGCAGTATTATCTTGAAGAGTACAAAAGAGGCAATGAAGATGCAAAAAACATACTGGTAGAGCGGAACCTCAGGCTTGTGGCGCACATAGTGAAAAAGTATGTAAATACGGGAAGAGAAATTGATGATTTGATATCCATAGGAACCATAGGCCTCATTAAAGCAATAATAACCTTTGATGAGAGCAAGGGGACAAGGCTTGCGACCTATGCTGCAAGATGTATTGAAAATGAGATCCTGATGACTATAAGAGCCTCAAAAAAAACAAAAACCGAAGTGTCTCTCCATGATCCGATAGGAATTGACAAGGAAGGCAACGAGATAAGTTTAATAGACATATTGGGAAGTGATTCCGATATAATACTTGATGAGGTGGAGCTTAAGATTCAGATTAAGAAACTGTATCAAAGAATGGATACAGCTTTGAAAAAAAGAGAAAGGCTGGTTATTGAACTGAGGTACGGGCTGCTTAACGGAATCAGCAAGACTCAGAGGGAAATAGCCGATATGCTTGGAATTTCAAGGTCATATGTGTCAAGAATCGAAAATAGGGCAATCAAAAAGCTGCATAAAGAGCTTTACAATGAAAACGGGTAAGAATAGAATAGAGGTACGGGATTTCAAGGCTGCTGTATACATGCAGCATTCATAAAAAATGTACAATTGAGGTAAGATATGAAAAACAGGCTTAAACCGGATATTTATTTGAATTCGGTATATGAATTGGATACAGCTTCATTGAAGGAACATGGAATAAATGCAATTATAGTGGATATTGACAATACTTTGGTTTCGTGGAATACAAGAGAGCCTGACAAAAAGGCGAATGAATTTATGTGCCGATTGGGTTCGGAAGGCTTTAAAATCTGTATATTATCAAATAATTCAAGAAAAAGAGTGGAGGAATTCAATAAATGCCTGAACCTTCCTGCAATTCATAAAGCAACCAAGCCAAGCAAGTTTGCCTTTAGAAGAGCTATGAAGCTTATGAAATCCACACCTGCTGATACGGCAGTAATAGGGGATCAGCTTTTTACGGATGTACTGGGAGGTAACCGCCTGGGGCTGTTCACCATACTTGTGTCACCAATAAGTGATAAGGAATTCATATGGACAAGAATTGTCCGGAAGCTGGAAAAGCATGTTTTGAGGAAATATCGTCAAACAAATAATATGCAATGATAAATGAAATAAAATCCTGTGAGTATTTGCAGGATTTTTCTTGTTGTTTGTAGAATGATATAAGTTGAAATAAATTAGTAAAGGCTTCATTATTGGTGAAGCCTTTTTTTAGGACTAAAGGTTTGCCAGGCGGATGGAAAGCCAGGAAGGGTTATTGATTATGCACGGTTTGACTGTTATATCAAGTAGCGCTTTAACTGCTGCTTCTGTTTTGCTCGTAAAGCTTTTAGAGAGGAAGGTCGGGGCGGGCAAAGGCGACAAAATAGGCTTAAGCTTTGCGGCACCTGTATTTATACTGTTTTTATCTGCAAATTTGTATATGATAAATAAGAATGCCGAAGGAAGTTATTTGATACTGAATGTTCTGCTTCTGACAGCTGTGGTTTCTTCTTATCAGGACATAAAATACAGGGAGATAGAGGATGAAATACATATTGCGGCTTTGGGCGCTGGACTAGTGGGCCTTGTAATAAAGGGCTTTCAGCCGGCGGATGCATTTTTGGGGCTGATGGCAGGGGGCGGAACACTCTTATTGATAGCCATATTGACAAAAGGCGGAATGGGAGGAGCTGACATAAAGCTTAATGCTGTTTACGGTGCAATACTGGGATTGAAGCTTTCGATGCTTTCACTTGTAATTGCATTTGCAGCGGGAGCGTTGGCAAGTCTGCTGCTGATATTGTTCGGGATAAAGAAGAGAAAGGATACAATACCATTTTCCCCTTTCCTTTCTATTGGCGCTCTGACCGCGTTTGTTTTCGGGAAAAGCATAATGGGCATATATCTCGGGTTCTTTTAGATATAATTAATAAGGAGGACTGGGTATGTATAAATTAAAAAACTATATGGAGGATTTGGTAATCAAGCGAACGGATGAAATTTTAAAGTCTATGGATGTCTGCAAGTGTGATAAATGCAAGCTGGATATAATAGCACTTGCTTTGAACAGCCTTCCGTCAAAGTACGTTGTATCTGCTAAAGGGGAGCTGTATGCAAAGGTCAGCGAATTGGAACAGCAGTTTGATATAGATGTTGAGACTGCAATAATAAAAGCTGCGTTTCTTGTGAATGAGAATCCCAGGCACAATGAGGAATAAGTGCAGGTGCTGTTCTGAAGCAGTATGGATGTATGAGAAAATTGGATATACTATTATATATGGCAGCAAGGGCATTTAAATAAATTGCTTAAGGAGCGCAAAATGATACATTTTGGACCATCGGGTAATTCAGATTCTTTTTATGAGCAAGGCTATAAAAGCTCCCTTGACATGCCTGCCTGGCTTAGGGATATGGGATTGGACGCTTATGAGTACTCCTGCGCAAGAGGTGTGAGAATAAAGCCTGATATGGCGGAACGGTTGGGAAAGGCAGCAAGAGAAAACGGAATCACTTTGAGCGTACATGCTCCGTACTATATAAATCTTGCATCAGAGGAGCCCGAAGCTGTTAAGAAATCCATCAATTATATTATTGATACCTCAATCACAGCAGAGTTGATGGGAGCTATGCGTGTCGTTCTCCATCCCGGCTCTTTGGGTAAGCTGACAAGGAATAAGGCTTTTGAAAACATCCGGAGTAATTTATTCAGAGTATTGGAAATAATAAATAAGAAAGGAATCAAGGTTTCCCTTTGTCCCGAGACCCTGGGGAAGAGGAATCAAATGGGGACATTGGATGAGATACTGGAACTTTGCCTGCTGGATGAATTACTGATACCGACTGTTGATTTTGCACATCTTCATGCGCTTGGTTCAGGCGCACTCAGGAAAAGGGAGGATTATGAAAAGGTATTTGACAGGATTTTCACTGTTCTTGGGGAAAAGAGAGGCAGATTGATGCACATGCATTACAGCAGGGTAGAGTATACGGAAAAGGGCGGAGAGAAAAAGCACTGGTCCTATGACGATGTTGAGTATGGCCCTGAATTCGAGCCCCTTGCAGAGTGCCTTATCAAATTTGGGATTTCCGGAACAATTATCAGCGAGTCAAGGGGTACTATGGCGGAGGATGCATTGAAGATAAAAAAAATTTACGGCAGATTGTCAAAGGAAAACCTGTACGCTATGGAAAAATTATGTTAATATTATATTATTCGCAGAAGTAGGAGTCTTCAGTTTAAATAAATACATACACGGAGGGAAATGATTAATGATATCAGCGAGTGAATTTAGAAAAGGTCTTACTTTTGAAATGGATGGGCAAATATATACAATTGTAGACTTTCAACATGTTAAGCCCGGCAAGGGTGCTGCTTTTGTAAGAACAAAGATAAAAAATATCATAACCGGAGGAGTAACTGAAAGGACATTTAATCCTACGGATAAGTATCCAAAAGCGCATATTGAGAGAAAAAGCATGCAGTATTTGTATGAAGACGGCGGACTTTATTATTTTATGGATAATGAAACCTATGAGCAGATACCTCTTAACCATGAGCAGGTAGAGGATGCAATTATGTATCTGAAGCCCAATGATACAGCCAATATAAAATTTTATAAAGGGGAGGCTTTTTCAGTAGAGCCGGAGAACTTTGTGGAAATGGAAGTAACTCAGACTGAACCGGGTTTCAGGGGGGATACCGCTACCGGAGCAACTAAGCCGGCTATCGTAGAAACGGGTGCAACAGTCTATGTTCCTTTGTTTATCAATATTGGTGACAGAATCAGAATTGATACAAGAACAGGGGAATACATGGAAAGAGTATAATCCTGTATATAGTTGCCGATACTGGAAAGAATACTGAGAGCATATAAAAAATAAGGAGGAGTACATATGGAATACCTATACGAAAGAGTAGCCTATCTTAAAGGCCTGGCGGAAGGGATGAAGGTAGACGAGTCAACAGATCAGGGCAAGTTAATCACTAAAATTATAGATGTATTAAGTGATTTTGCAGATGCAGTAAATGAACTGAATGAATCACAAAATGAACTGGATGAATATGTTGAAGCAATAGATGAAGACCTTTCAGCATTAGAGGATGACTTGTGCTATGACGAAGATGACGAAGAAGAGTTTGATGACGAGGAGGACTATGACTATATTGAGGTTGAGTGTCCTCATTGCAAGGAATTTGTCTATCTTGACGAAGACCTTGTAGAAAGCGGTGAGCAGGTCATATGCCCTAACTGTCATGAGCCGATCGAATTTAAATACGAGTGCGGCTGCGGCTGCGACCATGACCAGGAATAGCCTATAAAAGAAACTGAATTATA
>JAKJBU010000087.1 GCA_022706825.1 Bacillota bacterium | reverse complement strand
TGATTTTGTATGGCTTGTGGGGTCAGAGAAGATTTTTGTTTCTATAACGGTTTTGTCTTCGGATGGCCAGCCGGGGGTTAAGAATTTTCTATTTGAAGCCAAAGCAGGTGAATTGCTGTTTGGCCTGACTCCGGAGGAGGTCCCGGAAAAAATGGCTTTGTTGGCGACGGGGTCATCAGGCTCCAGCTTGATTCGTTTGGAAGTCAAGCGGCTGAAAGAGCTGCAGGCAGGGGAAATATCCCGTGAAGCAGCCCGCTTATCCGCCCATTGGCTGGAAAACCTGAGGAAAGCCTGCGGCAGCAAAGAAGATGACCAAAGGCCGGTTATACGTCTAATAGCGGAATCCTGGCAGAAACAGAAACATGCTGAGATGAACCGCATACAAAAAAAGAATGACAACGACAGACGGCTGATTAACAATATGCTTTTAAGCCTTGCTGCCTTGGATAAAAAAGAAAAAGCAAGCGAAATGATAGAAGAAAATGATAATCCGCTGCTGGGCGCCTGCCGTTTGGTAGGGAAAAGCATGCATATTGAAATTGTACCCCCTGTTTTAAATAGTGATGAGAGCATCGGTATCGATGATAATGCCACAGATTTTACACTGGAAGCAATTGCTCGTGCCTCTCATATCAAAACCAGAGAAGTGGCTTTGAGGGGCGAATGGTACAAAGAGGACTGCGGTCCGATTCTGGGGTTCATGGAAGAAGACGATAGGCCTGTTGCTTTAATCCCGGTTTTGCCTGACACTTATATCCTTCATGACCCGGTTTTGCATAATTCTAAAAAGGTAGACAGGGAATTGGCTGCTCAGATAAAAGAATGGGGGTTTGTTTTCTTTCGGCCTTTCAATCCTAAAGAAATTAAGCTTTCTGATCTTTTGTTTTTTGGCTTTCAGAGTTGCTGGAAACGGGACTTATTAACCATTGTTTTAATGGGTATTCTGGGAGGGCTTTTGAGTACGGCAATTCCCCTGGCCACCGGTATAGTCTTCGACAGTATTATTCCCGAAGGAGAAAAAAGCGCTCTCCTGCAAATTGCTTTAATCCTGGGGGCTAGTGCTATTGCTGCAATGTTATTCCAATTGACCGGTTCTATAGCAACGATGCGCAACGAGGGGAAAATAGACGGCTCTCTGCAGGCAGCGGTCTGGAATCGGCTGCTTAGTCTGCCGGTGCCTTTTTTCAAGCAGTATTCGGCAGGAGAATTGGCTATGCGGGCTATGGGAATCAGTCAGATTAGGATGATTCTTTCCGGGACTACGCTTAATACAATCCTATCCGGTATTTTTTCGGTATTTACTTTTGCCCTGCTGTTCTATTATAATGCCCGGCTGGCCTGGATAGCCGCAGCGCTGGTTGTTTTAGCTGTTTTGATTATTGGGTATTTGGGTTACCGAAAGGTGAGCTTAGAGCGTCAAGTTTTAGAGGTTTCCAACCATATTTCCGGCATGATGCTGCAGCTGATTGGCGGAGTGACTAAGTTCAGGGTAGCCGGAGCGGAGAAGAGAGCTTTCGGACGCTGGGCTCTGGAGTTTCACCGACAGCGGAAGCTGGCTTTCCGGGGAAAAAGTGTGGCAAACGTTTTAACGGTTTTTAATACCGTTTTTCCTGTACTCTCCAGCATGATAATATTCTATGCTATGATTTCCTTGGCTAAGCCGATGCCTGCCGGTCAGTTTATTGGATTTTATTCAGCTTTTACTACCTTTATATTGTCTATGGTTGCCCTGTCCGACGCCTTAATTGGTGTCAACCTGATTATTCCTCTGTATCAAAGGCTCAGACCCATTTTAGAAACCCTGCCTGAAGATGATACGAGTAAGATTAATCCACGGACTCTGACCGGTTCAATTGAAGTCAGCCATGTTTCTTTCCGTTACCGGGAAGACGGGCCCTTGGTTTTGAAGGATGTTTCTTTTGAAATTAAGGAAGGGGACTATGTCGCCCTGGTTGGTACTTCCGGCTGCGGAAAATCCACATTGTTCCGAATACTCTTGGGCTTTGAAAAACCGGAGACCGGGGAAATATATTATGATGGCCAGGATCTTGCCAAGTTGGATATCCGGGCTGTGCGTCGACAGTTGGGTGTAGTGCTGCAAAACGGCCAACTTATGACTGGTAATATTTTAAGTAACATTATTGGCACAAATCACCGCTTGACTATTGAAGATGCTTGGGAAGCGGCCAGAATGGCCGGAATCGAAGAAGACATAAGGGAAATGCCCATGGGGATGTTTACAATTATCAGCGAGGGGGCCGGCACTATCTCCGGTGGGCAGAAACAGCGCCTAATGATTGCCCGGGCTATTGTCAATAAACCAAGGATTATCTTCTTCGACGAGGCCACCAGCGCTCTGGACAACAGGACCCAGGCAATTGTCAGTCAAAGCCTGGATAGGCTGCAGGCGACTAGGGTAGTTATTGCTCACCGCCTAAGCACTATTATGAACTGCAATAAAATTTTGGTGATGGACCAGGGGAAAATAGTGGAACACGGAACCTACGAGGAATTAATGGCAAAACAAGGAGTCTTTGCTGATTTGGCGAAAAGACAGCTGGCTTAGAGTCAGGCGGCAGTATTTTTATGCATTCTTGCGGCTTGTGAAAAGAGTTGTTTTTGAAAAAGCAGCTTCTTTTTTATTCGAAATAAAAGAAGATTGTCAGTTGAATTTCGACATGTTTTCAATGTATTATTATATAGGGAATACATTTAATGATATGTATTAAGATAATTGCAGCAGGTATGACAAATATCTCAATCAATAAAGTATTATATAGATTTTTATGTTAGAAAAACATCAGATAGCAAGGAGATAAGCAATGAAAAACGAAATGAAAAGGAAAATGGAAAGGGGATTGCCTGTAATCGGTACTTTCTTTGAATTGGGTGATGCTACCGCCGTAGAGTGCATCGGCCTTTCCGGGATGGATTTTCTTGTAATCGACACAGAGCACGGCCCCTTTGATGTGGAAAGTGCCATGAATTTTATTCGCGCAGCGGAACTGAGGGGGATTGAGCCCTTGGTGCGGATAAAGGACCAAACACGTTCCTCTGTACTGAAGATGCTTGATGTAGGAGCAAAGGGCCTGATTATTCCCAACATAGAAACAGTGGAGCAGGTAAAAAAACTGGTGGAGTACGGCAAGTATTATCCCGTCGGCCGCCGGGGCTTTGCTCCCACAAGGTGCGGAGGATACGGGTTTGTTGAACATGCTGCAGCGGATATTAATGATTATTTTGAGATGTCCAATAATGAGACGATGATTATACCCCAGTGTGAGACCAAGGAATGCCTGGATAACATTGAGGAGATTGTATCCATTGAAGGTGTAGATGGCATATTCATTGGCCCTTATGATTTATCCATAGCCTTGGGGATACCTGCGCAATTCAGCAATCCCGTTTTTACCGAATCGATTGACAGGATACTGAATGCCTGCAAGGCTGCCGGGAAATTCATATTTATATTCAGCGGATCAGTGGAAGCCGCAAGGGGATATATAAAGGATGGTTTTAATGGAATAGCATATAGTCTTGATACCAATATTTTAGTCAGTGCCTTAAGGGACTGTGTCAAGCAAATCAAAGCCTGAAGGGAATGATAAAGATGGAGAAAAACAAAGACAGCCTGTATCGGAAGGTCGCATCGGCTTTGAAGGAAGCTGAAAGAACTTGTGTACCGATTGAGCCCATATCAAAGACATATCCCGAACTGGAAATCAAGGATGCATATGAAATACAGCTTATTAATGCTAATGAATGTCTTGCATCAGGGAATAAGATAACCGGTAAGAAAATCGGGCTTACGTCCCTTGCAATGCAGCAATTCGTCGGAGTTAATCAGCCGGATTACGGAGAGCTGTTTGATTATATGGAAGTAAGGGATGGTAAATTGGAGAGAAGCAGATTCCTTAATCCAAAGGTTGAGGGAGAAATTGCCTTTGTACTTAAAAAGGATATGCAGGGGCCCAATGTAACGGCAAAAGATGTTATGGAAGCTACAGACTATGTATTAGCTTCAATTGAGGTGGTTGACAGCAGAATCAAAGACTGGAAAATAAATATTGTAGATACTATTGCCGATAACGCATCTTCTGCAATGTATTTAATCGGGAATAAAAAGGTTGACCCCAATAGTATCGATTTGAAAGCCGAATCAATGGTTTTATATAAGAATGGGGAAAAGGTATTATCCGGAGTTGGCGCCGATGTACTTGGAGATCCTGCCATTTCAGTGGCATGGCTTATTAATAAGCTGTGGGAATATGGAGTAACGCTGAAAAAAGGAGAAGTAGTTTTATCCGGTTCTCTGGCATCAGCAATTGCAGGAGAAGCAGGAGATGACTTTAGGGTAGTATTTTCGGAGCTTGGAGAAATATCACTGAGGTTTGTATAGGAGGTGAAATAAATGCGGATACAATATATACCATATGTATGGCCCCTTGTTGTTTCTGCATTTATTTCATTGTCTCTTGGGATATATGTAATTCTGAAGCGGAGGAACTCGAAGGGTGCTTTAAGCTTTATACTCAGTATGTTTGTTGTGACTATATGGTCTTCGGGCAACGCCCTTGAAATGGCAAGCGTAGATTTATCTACAAAGCTTTTTTGGGCAAATGTACAGTACATTGCCTATTGTTATTCTCCACTTACTTTACTTGCAATGTGCATGGAGTTTACCGGATATGACAGATTAGTCCGCAGCAGAAAAATAATCTGGACTGCGGTTATTCCGACAATCATTTTGATTCTTGTGTGGACAGATGGGCTGCACGGATTGATGAGATACGATATGCACATGGATTACAGCGGTTCCTTT
>JAKJBU010000086.1 GCA_022706825.1 Bacillota bacterium | reverse complement strand
GAATATGATAGTCAAGGGTAAGTTTAAGGCTGTAGCTTACACCGTCTCCTGCCGCCTCAACCTTTCTGAAGCCCAGCCCCCGTATGATATTCTTTCCGCTGTCCACTACAGCTGCGATACTGTCGCTGCCTCTGCTTTCCAGGTAACTGTTCATACTCTTTTCAATACCCATTTGGCCTGTTTTGTCCGTTTTCCCTATGTAGCCCACTACATGCCTTGCGATATTGTCATCAGCGTATCTCAGCCTTTTTTCCACAGCAATGACACCGCGTATCCTGCCGCTTTCAATCAATGACAAATACTCATTCTGCTCTGTTTCACATATGAATTCCGCCGTATCTGCCGAACCCATCTTTTTTTCAACATCTTCCATTTTAATGCCGCATGCTTTGGAAATGGTCTCAACAGCCGTTTTCTTATCATATACGTAATCCGGATATGCAATAACCACTTTTTTTACTTCTCTATCGGTAATAGGTATCATATTCCTGTCATAAATAATACCCCTGTTTGAGGAAATGGGTATATGAACCATCCTTTGCCGCACAGCCCTTTCACTGTAGTGTTTACCCATATATACCTGGATGTAGAAAAGCCTGCACAGGAGAAGCCCGTATGCAGCAATAAATAAAAGACCTATTACCTGAAGTCTTTTCTTATGAATAAGAATATAGTTGTTTTTCCTGTAAAGCCTTGTACCTGGCAGTGTAAGAAGCTCCATACTCCTGTTTTCCTCTTCCTTCCTGCACTCCGGCACAGCTTTTTTTCTTAAGAACTTCATAATTCCGGCCATAACAAAACCTCCCTCAATCTTAGTATTGTCAGATTGTGGGAGGTTATTCACTTCAGTTTGAATCACAGCCGCCGTCAATAATCGATTTAATCTTTGTCACCATTATATCTATTGCCACCTTATTGTAGCCCCCTTCGGGGATAATTATGTCTGCGTATCTTTTTGTAGGCTCACAGAACTCATTGTGGGCAGGCTTTACAACATTCAGGTATTGGGTAATCACTGACTCAAGAGATCTGCCCCTTTCCCTCATATCTCTTACAATTCTTCTTATAACCCTGACATCAGCATCCGTATCTACAAAAATCTTAATATCCATTAACTCTCTGAGCCTCGGAGAATCCAGAATAAGAATGCCTTCCAGAAGTATTACATCTTTGGGTTCAACTCTCAATGTATGCTTTTTCCTGTTGTGCACGGTAAAATCATACTGAGGCTTATCAATAGCTTGTCCGCTTATCAGCTTTAACATATGAGCAATCAGCAGCTCGTTATCAAAGGCAAGGGGATGATCATAGTTCACGTTAACTCGTTCCTCCGGCGGAAGATGGCTTTGGTCCTTGTAATAGCAATCCTGTTCAATGATAACTACTTTTTTCCCCGGTATGCTGTCCGTAATAGCCTTTGAAACCGTGCTCTTGCCTGACCCGGTTCCTCCTGTTATTCCGATTACAAGCGGCTTTCTATGCTTTTCTTCACTCACCGTCTTTCCTCTCCCTTCTCAATATATCATGTTTTTCCACGGGCCTCTCCATTTTGATGGTTACAATCTGCTGCGGGTGCGGAGCAGATAATATTTCAACTCCCTCATCGTTCCACATCTTCTCAATTTTTTGAGTAAACATCTCTCTGCGGGGCCCTATTACCTCAATTTCATCTCCCACCAGCATTTTATTCCTCTGCTCTACCGTTGCGATGCCTGTCTTGCTGTCATAATCCAATACCAAACCTACAAAGGCATAATCCCTCACATAAGCGCCGGATTCATAAATCTGCCCGCGTGAATCGGGCTTGCCGAAAAAAAAGCCTGTGCCGAATTCCCTGTGGCTGGCCTTTGACAGCTCCTCCAGCCATTCTTTCCTGAATTCATAGTTCCCGGGATTCGAAAAATAGCTGTCCAGGGCCATTCTGTATGCTCTTACGACAGATGCCACATAATATGAGCTTTTCATACGCCCCTCAATTTTCAGGCTTTTTACTCCCGATTCCGCCAATTCAGGAATAAATTCTATCATGCATAAATCTCTTGAATTGAATATGTAAGTTCCTCTTTCGTCTTCGTCAACCGGCATATACTGTCCGGGGCGTTTCTCTTCCACAAGATAGTACTTATACCTGCAAGGCTGTGCACATTCGCCTCTGTTTGCATCTCTGCCCGTCATATAATTGCTGAGCAAACATCTGCCTGAGTATGAAATGCACATTGCTCCGTGTACAAATACTTCATATTCCAAGCTTTTTGGAGACTTTTCTATAGTTTCCCTTATCTCTTCAAAGCTCAATTCCCTTGCCAGAACTATTCTTTTTATTCCCTGGCTGTGCCAGAACCTTGCGCTCATATAATTCGTATTACTGGCTTGAGTGCTTAAATGCAGCTGCATATCAGGCAATACTTCCCTGGCTGTCATTATTACACTGGGGTCAGATACGATAAGTGCATCGGCTCCCGCATCTCCCAGGCTTGTTAAATATTCCTCCAACCCTTCCAAATCTTCATTATGCGGAATAATGTTTACTGTAACATATACTTTTCTGCCGTTATCATGGGCAAACGCAGCACCTTCTTTGATTTCATCAAGGGAGAAATTTCCCGCAGCGGCTCTGAGGCCATATTTTTCACCGCCGATATAAACCGCATCCGCACCGTAAATAATCGCCATTTTTAATTTTTCAAGGTTTCCCGCCGGAGCAAGTAATTCCGGTTTATTCAATGAACTCAACCTCCTTAAGCTTGCAGCATACGGATATACCGTCACCCATGGGAATAACAGCAGTCTCCAGGCTTTCACAGGAAGTAATAAAGCTCAGATACTTCTTGAGCCTTTTTACAATAGTGATTTTCCTTCTTATCAGCAAGCTTCTTTCAGCCACCATTCCCCTGAAAAGCACGTTGTCACATACATACAGGCCGCCAATCCTGAGCTTGCCGATGCTTTTTTTCATAAAATCCATATACTGTCCTTTCGCCGCATCAACAAATATCATATCAAAGCTGCCTGGAATATCTTTCAGCATTTCTTCCGCAGCTCCGGTTATTATCCTGATATTATCCCCCATGCCGGCCTTCCTGATAAAATCTGCTGCCAATGCAGCATATTCTTCATTTCTTTCAATTGTAGTTATTGAGAAATCTTTACCGGCACACAGCCCCATATGTATTGCGGAATATCCTATAGCCGTACCGATTTCCAGTATGGATTTCACCTTTGCAGTCTTTATAAGCACTGCCAGCAAGCTTGCAATATCGGGAGTAATAATGGGCACATGGTTCTCCCTTGCATACTCTTCCATTTCCTTTAGTATTCCGCTTCGCCCGGGTATCATGCCAAGCAGGAAGCTGTCGATATAATCATGGCTGATATTTGCCACAGTATCACCTCGCATAAAAAAAATAATGCGTAATATATAGGTTTGTAAAGTACTCCGACTGTAGGGGAAGTATGTTCTCCTCACCTTCCAAAGTCAGCAAAATCACTGGCGTGGGTCCCATCTCTGCGGGCCCGTCTGGTTATTTTGCCAGGGGTATTCCCGTTCCGTGGTCAGGTGGAAGGTTTCGTCGAATATAGCTTCCCCACGTCGGTATTTGCAATTCTCATTATGTCGCATTATTCTTCTATAGTTTTTGAATTACTTTCTATATTTATTCTGAGTATTGATATGCTCGTTGTATGTTTTCGTGAAAACGTGGGAACCGTCTTCCAGTGCAAAGAAATACAAGAAATCCGTATCCTCAGGATAAAGAGCGGCTTCTATTGCCGAAAGGCCCGGAGATGCAATGGGTCCGGGAGGCAAGCCTGCATACTTGTATGTATTGTAGGGTGAATCAATCTCCAAGTCCTCATACAGCAGTTCTTCTTTCGGTTCCTTTAACAGATACTGAACGGTGGCGCAGCTTTGAAGCAGCATTTTCTTTTTCAGCCTGTTGTGGAATACTCCTGATATAGTCTTTCTTTCCGAATCCAGCTTAGCTTCCCTTTCTATTATAGACGCCAGGGTTACCACCTGATCAATGCTCATATTAAGTTCTACCGCCCTGCTTCTGAATTTCTCCGTAAATATATCGTCGAAGCGTCCCAGAAGCTTTTTGATAATGGCCTCAGCGGTAGTATCCCTGTATATTTCATAGGTATCGGGAAATAGATAGCCTTCCAGTTTATTTTCCCTGTCAGGGATCTGTTCTATGAACTCATATTCATATCCCTCCGCTTTCAAAGCAGCCTGTATGCTCTCAGGGCTTACAACCCCGAGACTGCTAATCCTTTCAGCTATCTGAGCAAGATTGTAGCCTTCTGGTATTGTGAACTTTACGGTATCTATAAGTGCCTTCCCGGATACCAGTACATCAACTATCTCCGAAACCTTCATTGAACTGCTGATGCTGTATCTGCCAGCCTTGATTTTATCTGCTTTTTCATTAATCTTACAATACAACTCAAAAATTAAGCTGTCCTTTATCAAATCCTCTTCTTTTAGAATTTTTGATATAGATCTGACTGTACTGCCTTTTGGTATCACTATTTCTTTAAAATCAGATCCTTCTCCGCTTACTGCCTCCATTCCGTTATTGTAATATACATAAGCGAGAACAAGGGCAAGAAGAGAACAGAAAACTAAAAACCTGAATATGTTAAATTTGAGTTTCGCTTTCATTATAAACACTTCTTTCAAAAATCGCTGACTTTATTATATAATGTGCAACATCTTTTGACAAGATTAACAGAATAAAAATGCACCCAAAGAAGGACGGGGACATGGGGACGTTTCTCCTGTCCCGCTTTCAGCGGGACAGGAGAAACGTCCCCGTGTCCCCGTCGCATTATTCTTCTTATGAGTATTTTTTACTTGTTCCTGGCCTTTGCCCTGAGGCTGCTGTCCAA
>JAKJBU010000085.1 GCA_022706825.1 Bacillota bacterium | reverse complement strand
AAAAGCATTCATCACAACTTTTGTTGTATAATATAGATATGACTTGTTTTTAAAGTTGGTTTCGCTGAATAACTGAACGGGGAGTATTTCGTAATAGTACTCTCCTGTTTCCTTTCGCAAGATGCCGATGCAGGTGCCGCCTACCAGGCTGCCGCTTCCCGCATCATCTATCTGTATCATTTTATCACCTGCACAGTACAAAGTGGCTTTAGTATATGTAAAAGAAAAAATTATTAAACATGAAGTGGGAGGGTACAAATGTTAAACATACTAATATCCAACGATGATGGAATATATTCAAAGGGATTATATGAACTGGCAAAGAGAATGGCAGCATTGGGCAAGGTCACTGTTGTTGCCCCTGATAGGGAGCAAAGCGCCATAGGCCATGCAATTACCATGCACCAGCCGCTGAGATGCGGGAAAATAAAGCTGTATGACCTGGATATTAATGCATGGTGGGTAAACGGCACACCTGCGGATTGTGTCAAGCTGGGAGTTGAGACAATATTGTCCGTACAACCTGATTTGATAATTTCAGGTATTAATGACGGTGAAAACCTTGGTACGGACATAATATATTCGGGAACGGTATCTGCAGCCATTGAAGGTTCAATGTTCAACATACCCTCAATAGCTTTATCCTATGCAAGCCGCTGCGCAGCCGATTTTTCCGCGCCTGCGGAAGTTGCTGCCCAAGTGATACAGCAAGTTCTGGAACACAAGGGAAAAAACAATATGCTGTTAAATGTTAATATTCCTGAAATTGAAAGTATTGAATTACTGAAGGGTGTAAAGGTAACCAGGCTTGGAGTTAAAAAGTACAGGAATAATTTCGAGGAAAGGAAGGATCCCCGCGGAAACAGCTATTATTGGCTGGCCGGTGAACTTGTACAGGATGAAATCGGTGAGGATACGGATATATACGCGGTAAGAAACGGGTACGTGTCAATAACACCTATACATATCGACCTTTCAGGCTATGAAGAAATAAAGAAGATCAGCAGCTGGAATATCTCACTGAATAAAAACCTGACAATAATATGAAATTTCTTTGGCATTAATTATTGCAAATGAGAATATTATAATATATACTAAAAATTGAAGGGAAAGTTGCAGAATTCCCAATGTAAATACAATAAATGAAATAAAAGCTGCATTATCTAATGAATTTTTGGAGGTCAGAAAAATGAAAATGGAGGATATCAAAGCAGGAGAAATACAAAATGAAAAAGTAGTAATCAATCCTGCCTGGTGTAAAGGCTGCGGCATCTGTGTCGCCTTTTGCCCGGTAAAAGCATTGGAGCTTAAAAATGATAAGGTTGTAATGGTCGATGTTGATAAGTGTACACAGTGCGGAATGTGTGAGCTTAGATGTCCTGACTATGCAATATATCTGAGGAGGAAGAAAAATGAAAAGCAAGGCTAGATTGATGCAGGGAAATGAAGCATGCGTCGAAGGTGCAATTGCTGCCGGAATGCGGTTCTATGCCGGTTATCCCATTACACCTTCTACTGAAATAGCTGAATTATCCGCAGAAAGGCTGCCTTTGGTCGGCGGAAGATTCATGCAGATGGAGGACGAAATAGGAGGAATGGCCGCTATAATAGGAGCTTCCCTTACGGGAGCCAAAAGCATGACTGCGACCAGCGGCCCCGGTTTTTCTCTTAAGCAGGAAAACATAGGTTATGCTTCAATAGCTGAAGTACCTTGTGTAATAGTAAATGTCCAGAGAGGGGGACCCAGTACGGGAATGCCTACTTCCCCGGCTCAGGGCGAAATCATGCAGGCCCGTTGGGGTACTCATGGGGATCATCCTGTTATTGCCCTTACTCCTTCCTCAGTCAGAGAAACCTTTGACCTTACAATAAAGGCTTTTAATTTTGCAGAAAAATACAGGACGCCGGTTATACTTCTTATGGATGAAGTAATCGGACATATGCGAGAAAAAGTTCAATTACCTGACCCTTCAGAAATAGAAATCATAGATAGAAAGAGGCCGGACTGCAGCAGCGAGGAATACTTGCCGTATGAAGCTGATAACGACCTGGTGCCGCCGATGGCGGACTTCGGTACCGGCTACAGATATCATGTAACCGGATTGGTGCATGATGAAACAGGTTTTCCCAGCAACAGCACTGCAGTAGCCGATAAGCTCATAAGAAGGCTTTCAAATAAAATAGAAATACATAGAGATGAAATCGAGTCATGGGAGGAAGAAAACACCGAAGATGCTGAAGTGCTCATATTATCCTACGGCTGCGTAGCCAGGTCATCAAAATCAGCGATGAATATTCTCCGGGAAAGAGGCATAAAAGCAGGCACTTTCAGGCCAATCACTATCTGGCCTTTCCCTGAAAAGCGGTTGAGAGAACTGGCAGCCAAGGTAAAAACCATTGTAGTACCTGAAATGAATTTAGGACAGTTGGTCCTGGAAGTTGAAAGAATATGCGGCTGTAATGCAAAAATTGAAAAATTGAACAAGGTCAGCTGCGAGATCATTTATCCCGAGGAAATAGTCAGTAAGATTGAGGAGGTACTCTAATATGCCCAGTGTATTAGTTGAGAATTACTTTAGAACAGAAAAGCTTCCGCAGATATGGTGCCCCGGCTGCGGTCATGGGATAATAACAAGATCAATAGCTTCCGCAATAGAGAAGTCAGGTATTGATAAAAACAAAATCTGTATTGTGTCAGGCATAGGCTGTTCATCAAGAGCACCGGGATATCTTGACTTTAATACGCTTCATACCACTCACGGACGAGCATTGGCTTTTGCAACAGGTATAAAAATGGCAAAGCCGGAAATCAAGGTTATTGTAATAATGGGAGACGGAGATGCGACAGCTATCGGAGGCAATCATCTTATTCACGCATGCAGAAGAAATATAGGAATAACAGCTATAGTGTACAACAACAGTATATACGGTATGACAGGAGGCCAGTATTCGCCTACCACACCGAAATATGATAAAGGAACTACAGCTCCTTACGGAAATATTGATAAAGCCTTTGACATATGCAAGCTGGCCGCCTCAGCGGGAGCCACTTATGTAGGAAGAGCCACAGCTTACCATGCAAGCCTGGTCACATCCTTGGTGCAGAATGCTATAAGCAACGAGGGGTTTTCCCTGATAGAAGCTATAAGCATGTGCCCGACTTACTACGGCAGAAAGAATAAAAAGGGCAGTGCAGTAAGTATGATGGAATGGCAGAAGAACAGTGCAATCAACATATCGGCTGCGGCAAAGATGTCTCCTGAAGCATTGGAAGGCAAATTCCTCATTGGTGAGTTAAAGAACAGTCCGGAACCGGAATACACCAATGAGTATCAAAAGATAATCGATAGATTGAAAAAGGAGAGTCAGTGATGGAAAGATATGAAATCAGACTAAGCGGCTCAGGAGGGCAGGGACTGCTTCTGGGGGGAATTATTCTGGCAGAAGGTGCAATAAATGACGGTAGGAATTCGGTACAGACACAATCCTACGGCCCGGAGGCAAGAGGCGGAGCAAGCAAATCAGAGGTTATAATATCAAGTGAAGAGATAGATTTTCCAAAAGTAAGAAATTGTGATATACTGTTGTCATTGACTCAAAAAGCCTATGATGAATACAACGAAGGCCTCAAGGAAGATGGGATACTTATAGTAGACAGCTCCGTAAATGCTGTAAAATCAGGGAATATTAAGATATACAGCATTCCTATAATTGATTCAGCCGTTAAAGATCTGGGCAAGCCGATGGTAACCAATATTGTTGCCCTTGGAGTATTGGTTGAGATAACAAAGGTTATATCAAAGGAATCCTTGGAAAAAGCTGTTCTTGAAAGGGTTCCGAAAGGTACGGAGGAACTCAACAGAAAAGCACTTGCAAAAGGATATGAAATTGCAAATAAACTGATGTAAATGGAGATAGGCAGTATGAGTGAAAATATCAACTTGATGAAAGTCATGCAGACAAAATTTCAAAAGCTGAGTAAAGGGCAGAAGATAATTGCACAATACATAATGAAAAATTATGATAAGGCTGCATTTATGACTGCCGCCAAGCTTGGGGAAGTGGTGGGAGTAAGTGAATCGACGGTTGTAAGGTTTGCGATTACAGTCGGATATAAAGGATATCCCCAATTGCAGAAGCAACTGCAGGAAATGGTAAGAACCAAGCTTACAACAGTTCAAAGAATTGAAATGAGTTCGGATTATACCAATCAAGCAAGTGTGTTAAAGACTATCCTCAAGTCTGATATCGAAAACATAAGGGGAACAATAGAAGAGATAGACAGCTCAGCCTTTGAACAAGCTGTAAGAGCCATAATTGAAGCAAAAAGCATTTACATAATAGGCTTGAGGAGTTCCAATACACTTTCAGAGTTTCTGGGTTTTTATCTCAATTTTGTAAGGGATAATGTTCATGTTGTGACATATACTATCGGAGATATTTTTGAACAGCTTTTCAGAATCGGCAAAGATGATCTGGTAATTGGAATTACATTCCCAAGGTATTCTACAAGAACATTAAAGGCCTTTGAATATGCAAAATCCAGAGGAGCAAACACAATAGCAATAACAGACAGCATACTTTCGCCTCTGTGCGCTAATGCAGATTATACCCTTATTGCAAAAAGCAATATGGAGTCTTTTGTGGACTCAATAGTTGCTCCTATGAGCTTGCTGAATGCACTGATTGTAGCGGTAGGAATCAAGCAGAAGCATAATATATCCGATTCCTTTGCAAAGCTGGAGGATATATGGAACAAATACAATATTTTTTCGGCGGATAAGGATGAGTAATAAAAATCCTGCTTTGTACAAAGCAGGATTTTTTCAGACTGAAGACAAAGTATAAAATTTTCGAGAGAATCCTTGAAAACAAAAAGGATTCTCTTCTTTTATGTCGAATA
>JAKJBU010000084.1 GCA_022706825.1 Bacillota bacterium | reverse complement strand
GAATCTTACCAATAAGCTTACGCTTCACAAGATATCAGATGCCATATATGTCCACCCCAATTACTTATCCAGCTTATTCAAAAGGGAAGTAGGAATGAGCCTTCCTGATTACATTATGAAGACAAGGGTTGATGAATCAAAATACTATATAAGATATACAAATACCAAGATATCTGATATAGCTGCGTTTTATCAGTTCTGCAACCAAAGCTACTATACACAGGTTTTCAGAAAATTTTCAGGCTGCACACCCAATGAGTATAGAATAAAGTACAATCAACAGAATGAATAATTGTAAATATTCACAATTGCAACCTGAAGGTAACTTTTATATAATCTTACTAATTATTCTAATATATTACTTCAGGAGGCTGCATGAGTACAATAAAAGGCTGCATATTTGATTTGGACGGGGTAATTGTCAATACCGCAAGGTATCATTATCTTGCATGGAAAAAGCTTGCCAATGAGCTGGACTTTGACTTCTCGGAGAAAGATAACGAAAGTCTCAAGGGCGTAAGCAGGATGGAATCCCTTGAAATTCTCCTCAAGGTTGGAGGTCTGTCCTTTGATGATGAAACCAAGCTTGCCCTGGCTGCCAGGAAAAATCAGTGGTATGTCGATTATATAAACTCCATGGAAGAAGATGAGGTACTCCCCGGGGCAAAGAAATTTATTGAAAGGGCAAGAGCTGCCGGTCTGAAAATTGCTTTGGGCTCCGCAAGCAAAAACGCGCTGACTATATTAAACAGGCTGAAGCTTGCAGATTATTTCGACGTCGTCATTGACGGCACAAAGGTATCCAGAGCAAAACCAGATCCGGAAATATTTCTGCTTGCAGCACACGAGCTTGGGTTACCTCCGTCAGACTGTGTGGTTTTCGAAGATGCCAAAGCAGGGGTGGAGGCCGCAAAAAAGGCGGGCATGAAGTGTATAGGGGTAGGTATACGTTCTGAGCTTGCTGATGCTGATGCGGTAATTCCCGGCTTTGAAAACATAGACTTATGTATACTGTAACTATTTTTGCCCATACTTCTCCAAGGTGCTTTTCCTTAAGGACCTGCATTCATCTTCCGGAATAACCCTCATTACACCTATCTGCCTTGCATAGTAGGCTATCTTTGCCCCCTCTTCAACTACAACTGAGTTTGCAAAAGCCGCTTCTATATCATGTCCCACTGCAAGAACGCCGTGGTTTGCCAGGAGAATGGCATGTCTGTCCTTAAGGTGGGCAGCGGCTGTTTCGGCAAGCTCAGAAGAACCCATGGGCTTATACGGCGCACACTCTACCGGTCCTCCTACAAGTGCTGCCAATTCCGCAACAACTACCGGTATATTTTCATTGCAAGCTGCCCAAGCTGCAGCAAAAACCGAATGAGTATGGGATACCCCGAATACATCCTTCCGCCTCCTGTACACAGCACAGTGCAAAGGATGTTCTATTGAAGGCTTCCTGTCTCCATCCAGTATATTGCCCTCCGCATCCATTACCACTATATCTTCAGCCGTTAATTTGTCATACTCCATACCGCTTGGTGTAATGCAGATATATCCTGTCTCCTTGTCCCTCGCACTGAAATTACCCATTGTCAGGGAAATCAATCTTTCCTTCTGCGCTTTCAAAGCAATTTCTATTACCTTCTCCCGAAGCTCCTGCAGCAGCATTGTATAAACCTCCCATCAATACACAGTGAATATTCTTTCACTGCTTTTACTTCTTCAGCACTTTATCATAAATCCAATGTCTCCTTATATCCACAGCCTTCTTTGGGCAAAGCTCGTGACAGCAGAAACATCTTATGCACCTGCTTAAATCCGGCACAGGCTTGCCGCTGCTCATGTCTATAATTTTCGGAGGACAGCTTCTCTTACAGTCTCCGCAGGATATGCATATTTCATGATTAAATACCGGTTTAGGCCTGAGAGTGTTTAAGACCATTCTTTCAAAAGCCTTTGGCACCCTTCCTCCTATTAAATTGGCATTATGCGACTTCGGAAGCTTAAAGGGTTCAATTCTTATTTCATCAAGCCGCACTCCTTTTATATCAATATCCTTCAAATCTCCGCTGAACAAGTTCCGCAATGACGCCGCCCTGATAGTAGGCACTGTCATAGGCTCTATCCCTACTATGCTTGAAGCCGCAGTATCAAGAGCATAGGGGCTTTCTGAGGCCATAATAAGCCCTGCATGCCTTTTTTCACCGGCGGAAGGCCCGTCCCCTTCCATCCCGTCAATTCCGTCAATGATTGAAAAAACCGGCCTTACAGTTTCACAAATATCCACCAGATGGTCGGCAAAATTATCAGTATTGTTGAGCCGCAAATGGTAATCCGCTTTTACAAGCCCGGGTATAACACCAAAGAGATTCTTTACCGCTCCGGTGTATGTCATCATTCCGTGAGTCTTCAGCTTAGCGGCTGACACCACGAAATCAACTTCTTTGGCTATTTTTATAATCTGCATACTTTTCAGCCTTTTGGCATCGGGATTTGATATCTCCAGCACGGATGTATCAAAATTCAGCTCACAGCCTGTCCTCTCCGCCACCCCAAGCATACCGGCGGCTTTGTAGACAGATTTTAGATTCCATTCGGTAAAAGGCCCTCCGGGGCTGTCGCCGATTATTACCTTGCAGCCGATATCCTGAAGGTATCCCACTATCGCCTCAACTACCGCCGGATGTGTCGTAACCGCATCCTCTGGATTTTTTTTCATTAATAGGTTTGTTTTTATAAGGATCCTGGAGCCTTTTATTATTTTGAGCTTTATATTATCAATCTCGTCCAGGGCTTCATAAACGGCTCTTTTTACATTATTAAATTCATAGTCATCACATTTGACAATGCTTACAGTATTCATAGCTGCTCCTATATCAGTTTTATTTTTTTCATAAAATTCCTGAGCTTGTGCAGATCCTGCAAATACACATCCTTTAGCGCCCTGTTATATATAATGCTTGCCGGATGATATAAAGGAAACAGCACAAATTCCGTGCCGGCAAACTTAACATCGATGGGTGAACCGTGCAATATGCCTATTGTTGCTTTGTCATCCTTCAATATACACTTAAGTGCAATATTTCCCAAGCTGACTACAAGTTCAGGATTTATTATCGAAAGCTCCTGTTCTATAAAATCCGTAGATATCCTTATTTCATCCTTATTCGGAGTTCTGTTGGATTCCCGCCCTGTATCCGGATTGTACCTTACCGGTCTGAACTTTACAACATTGGTAATGTACAAATCTTCCCGGGAAATACCCAGTATATTTATGAACTCTTCAAGGTTTTTTCCCGCCTGTCCCACAAAAGGTTTCCCTTGTTCCACCTCAGTTCTTCCGGGTGCCTCACCCACCAGGACGATTTTCGATTCTATGTCTCCGCCGCCGAATACCAGAAGTATCTCTTCTCTGAAATGCTCCTCCAGTTTCTTCCTGTGCAATTGATTGATATTATCAAGTCTCTGTTTCTTCAATTTTATCCCTTGCTTTCCCGGACTCAGAATTAATTGTGAAAAAATTTATAAAAACACCGGCAAGCACAAGTATCATACCTGCCACTGTTTTAAAACTCATACTTTCGCTTAAAAATATCACTGCAAGTATAGACGCAATTACCGGCTTTAAAAAAATACCATGGCCCCCTTGCTTGCTGTCAGGATTTTCAGTGCTTCCATATAGGTAACATAGGCGATTCCCGAAACAAACACTCCAACATATAGTATTCTGATAATAGTGCCCTCCGGAATATGAAACAGCAGCATACAGACTACCCTGTTATAAGTCACCTTTTCCTTTAATATGTTTGAAACCTGTCTCCGGGTTTTTCAGCCATGCATTTTTTTATTATATCCATAATAGCCCTGTGGTTAGCCTCAGATTTTTCCTCGGAATTGAAGAAAACAACATAACAAATATTGGGTTTGAACTTATCAATATAGCCGCTGTTGAAGCTTTCCCATGGTTATTGCATATTGAAGGCTGCCTATACTTGTGAATATGTTTAGTATCCCCAAGGCTAAAAAAAATAATAAATCCTTACCTTGCACCTTTTCTCTTTTTTTGATTACCAGGGGCAGCATCACTACTCCCCCGATAAAAAATCTAAAAAACGTCAGCTGCAGCGGATTTATCAGATTTTTTATTGCGCCGGTAACTACCTCTAATGTGCTGAACATTAATACTGTTACTGCCAATAATATATAACCCTTATATTTCATTATTCTCTCCTGTGATCCTTATTAAATTATCAATATGCTTATACACTTTTCAGCAGCTTTTACAACAAAATCTTCTATTTTTTGCAGAGTCAGAAACTTATACTCCTTATTCAAATTTATGGGCTCCCCACTATAAAAATCTGCTATGCGGTCTTTACATTCATATATATAATCAGAATCAAATTCACTAAAAAAACTGATATTCCCATTAAAATCCTTAAGTTGGTTTATAAGTTCCATCCCTTCTAACTCTAGATATTCAAAATCCAGGGAAACCATTTCTTCCCGAATAAAATCTACAAAGTCTTTATCACCTTTGTCTGATTCATTTTCATATTGTATCTTTAAAGGCATGAAATACTCTTCGAGCCAAAGCTTATCCGTTATCAGATGAAAATAATAACCCCATAGAAAAGATCTTGTGCTATCAGATCTCGTCATGATTTTTTCCGGTTTTAAATAGCTGTCAAAAAAAACAGAATCATCCATGTCTGAAATGGAGTCATCCTTTTGATATCTGTAATGTGTTATTTCCTTTGAAGGAGTGTAGTTCCTCTGTTTCTCATCAGACACCCCGGAATCCGATGCAATGCTCCCGATTAAAAAATAGGGAAAATCGATTTCCGGAATTTTTTGCTTTATTTTTTCTGCCACCCTCAAATGTGTGAGCCACGAAGCCATATGTCTGCACCCTTTCTTCTGTGAAGCATATATAACGTATATTTTGATTCTATCATATAAAAACTTAATTTTAAAGAAGAAAAGGTGTCAGACCCAAAGAAAGGTATTCCGGTTAGAAATACTCTTTAACAGGAAGAATAACATTTCATATCCAAGGCAAGTGTATAAAAAAGAACGATAGAATCTCTTCTATCGCTCTTAGTTACCTGGCGGCGATCTGCTCTCCCGGGACCCTGCGGTCCGAGTACCATCGACACCGGAGAGCTTAACTTC
>JAKJBU010000083.1 GCA_022706825.1 Bacillota bacterium | reverse complement strand
AGCGCGGAGGAAGTACTGGAAATTAGAAGACAGGTTGAAAAAGTGCATGCGGATGATTCCGTACAGGATTATATTGTAAAGCTGGTCCGGGGTACAAGGGAACACAAGGATGTGTACCTTGGCTGCAGTCCAAGGGGAACACTGGCACTTTTCAGCAATTGCCGTGCACTCGCCTATATCCGGGGAAGGGAATACGTGCTGCCTGATGATGTAAAGGAGCTTGTATTCTGCACTCTTGCCCATAGGATCATATTGAAATCCGAAGCTGCAATACAGGGTAAGGATCAATACTCCGTACTTGCGGAAATCTTAAAAAGTATTAAAGTACCGGTGGCGAACATTAATGGTTGAGATGAATAAAAAAGCCCTTGCATTGATTCTGCTCATTTTTGCTGCAGCACTTTTTGCAGGAGGCATATTTATGTATGGAATCTTTCTGACAGCTTTATTTCTGGCAATAATATCCTATGCCTCCGGCAGGTACATATATAATAACCTTGTTAATCTCACATGGGAAATAAGCAGTAATGCAGTAAGGGGGGACAGGGTAAGCCTTAAGACCGATTGGTATAATGCAGGCATTATACCAATTCCTTATTTGAAGGTTATAGCCAGCCTTCCCAAAAGACTTGCCGGTGAAGAGCAAAAACAGAGGGTGTATTCCATAATGCCCGAAATGATAACCACTATGTCCAGAGATTTTGAATGCAGGCATAAGGGCGTTTATAAAATTGGAATAATTGAAACTGTATTCGAGGATACACTGGGCATATTCAAGTGGAAAAAGGTTTTTTACGACGACAGATATCTTGTTGTATATCCCAAGGTGCATTTATTGAAGCATCTGGACATCCCTATGAGACAGCAATACGGTACTTCAGCTGTCAAGCATGCTGCATACGAGGACTGCACCGGCACCAAGGATATAAGGAAATACATAATCGGGGACAGCTTCAAAAAAATACACTGGAAGGTAACCGCACACAGAGGAGATTTTTATGTAAGAAATGTTGAAATCAATGCTTCCGCGGATTTAATCGTATTTCTTGATTTGTACGATTATGGATTTGATGAGGAAACAGCTTATGACATTGAAGAAAAAGGAGCGGAATGTGCTGCATCAATTATAAGATATGCTTTGGCAAATTCAATGTCCGTGAATTTCACGGCAAAGGGAGAGGAACTGGTAAGCCTTTCGGCGAAAAGAGCCGACAGGTTTAATTTGTTCCTTGACGCCGTAAGCAAGCTTTCATCAAAAGGGGATATACCCATTGGGGACCTGGTCAGAAAAGAAGCAAGAAAACTGGACTGGGATGCTACTGCAGTAGTTATAACCCCTTGCATCGAAAAGAATGCTTCCGCATTTCTCTCATTAAAAGCTTCAGGGACAGAGCTTGTAATAATATATCTGTGCGGAGACGGCGCTAATGGCGGAAAGGACGCAGAAATACTGAAGAGCAGCGGCCTTAACGTGTTTGCGGTCGGTTTGGAGGATGAAATAAATCAGGTACTGGGAGGGCATTATGAATAACAGGAATATAAAAGAAATACTGTTCTATTTCAGCCTGATATTTATGATGGTTTTCAGCTTTAACCTGGCACTTAAGGATTTTGTCGGGATAGATATGCATTTGATTGGAGTGTTTTTGATTTCTCTGTCTGCATCAGCTTCAGCATCGATGCTCCTTTTGTTTCCGGCGGCTGTTTCGGCAGGTTTGATTCCCGCAGCGGGGTTTCTGCTTTTTTACTGCTATAAGGAGCCTGCATCGGTGAGGCTTTATTTAAAAGAGGCACAGGAGTTTACAACATGGCTCCTGGGGTATCTGGCGGGTTACAATTACTTTGAAAAGGCATATTCCTTGCTGTTTATCATAGTTATTACACTTCTGGCCGCATTGATTACTTCAGCTGCCGTATATAAGGGGAAAGGAGTCCTTCCGCTTATTCTTGCGGGTACTGCAGTAATGGCCTACTTTTGGTTTGTATATGTCGAATCCGCCAGGTTGTATCTTGCATTATTCCTGTTTGCATCCATAATGCTTTATTCATATAGGACATTTAAGAAGAGGCTCCGGGAATGGATAGCGGCAGGCTGTATTATCGATTACAAAGCAGGGCGGAACTGGATGATTTGTTCCGGAGTTGTAATTGCAGCGGCTTTATTGTTTTCTGCAGCTCTGCCCTTAAAAATTGGCCCTGTAAGGTGGCAGTGGCTTAATGATAAAGCCGTGAGCCTGTTCCCCTTTATTACTGAATGGAGGAACGACGTACTGGAGTCATACAGCTTCAGCTCCGCAGGATATTCGGACAATAAGCTGGGCGGGGAAATACGCTGGGATGATTCAGTGGTTATGCTTGTAAGGACACGGGGGGAAGAAGCGCTTTATCTCAGGGGAACCGTTATGGACAGATATTATGAGAACAGCTGGAACAAGTCGGGAAAGAGGTATAAAGAGTACAAACCGGGTCATTTAATGCCTATTCCATACGGAAAAGATATAAAGGTTTATACAAGGGATCTGGAGATATCACACAGGAAGCTTCTGACTTCTACCATATTTGCCCCTTATTCATTATACCGGATACAGCACGGCGGGAAGAGGATATATATGGACGAAGATTCGGAGGCATATGCTTCCAAAATTGCCGCAACAGATACGTCATACAGGGTGACAAGCATAATCCCTTACATTGATGTTGCGAAGCTGAGGTTGTCCGGGGCAGAGACTCTGGAGGAAGATGATTTAAGGCGCTATACTGCCTTGCCGGAAGATATTCCCGAGAGGGTAAGGTCATTATCCTATAGAATAACAAATGCATATAGCAGCAATTATGACAAGGCTAAAGCCATAGAGAAATATCTGCGCCAAAATTATATGTATTCTCTCAAACCGCCGCAGCTGCCTTCAGATAAAGAATTCACTGACTATTTTCTTTTTGAAGGAAAAGAAGGCTACTGCACATACTTTGCAACCTCCATGGCGGTACTGCTGAGGGCTTCGGGAATACCCTGCAGGTATGTGGAAGGATTCATAGCAAGCTATGAAGGATCTGAAGAAAGAGAAGTAAGGGGTACCGATGTACACGCCTGGGTGGAGGTTTTCTTTGACGGATACGGATGGGTAACCTTTGAGCCTACCCCCCAATATCCGGTGGTCGAAATTCTTGAGCCCGGGAGTGTAAAGGATGAGGTATTTGAGGGAGCTGCCAATGACACAGTTACAGTGGAAAATGAAAGAGCCGGTATGCCCGGATACTTTGGGCAGCCTGAGGGTGCGGAAAGGGTCGGAAACGGTACAATCAGCGGTGATATAAAAAAATCATATGATTTTGCAAAAATAATATTACTGATCGCTTTGTCAGCTCTAACCGCAAGAGTAATATTTTTGTATGTAAAGCAGGCAATAACGGAAATTGGCCTTGGACGCAGCAGCGGGAAAAGGTTTGCTGCAGATTATATAGAGGATATTAACAGATATTTGAGACGTGCCGGATTTGAGATGAAAGGGTCGGAAACGCTCAGGGAATTTATGAACAGAGTGGGATTAAGTTTCAGGGAAAATCCTGGCCATATTTCAAAGATTATAACGATATTGGAAAAAACCAGATACGGCGGTTATGAGCCTTGCGCGAATGAGAGAAGCATTCTCAAGGTTTTCAGAAAAGAAGTGAAGGCCTTTGCAATAAAAAAAGCCGGTATTTTACGCTATTTTATAAGCATGTATGTCCTTGGAGACAGAAAAAATGCAGTACAAAAATTTCATGTTGAATTCAAAAAAATTACATGATATAATAATTCCGTTAGCGTGAGTGGCGGAACTGGCAGACGCACTAGATTCAGGTTCTAGCGGTCGCAAGGCTGTGCGGGTTCAAATCCCGCCTCGCGCACCAAATATGATGGTAAGGAGCTATAGCAAAGGTTATAGCTCTTTTTGTTTTATTTTATAGAGATATAATGCTAATTTCCAATTGTTTGGGAAGTTTGTACATTTTGAAGTTTTAATTTTATAGATGTATAATAAATATGTACATAATTATTTTTCAGGAGGTTGTTAGTTAAATGGGGTCCGTCAGGGTAATGCCGGATAGTACATGCGATTTGTCTCCGGAGCTTATTGGAAAGCATGGCATTTCGGTTGTGCCGCTTTATGTTATTTTCAACGGGGATTCATTTAGGGATGGAATAGACATAAAAACAGATGAACTGTATAAAATGACAGAAAGGCTGAATACACTAACTGTCCGGAATGCCCGCATTACAGCACAGGAATTTCCTGAGGGAAGAATAGAAGTCATAGATTCAAGAAACCTTTCCGCCGGGATAGGGTTACTGGTTATGAAAGCAGTTGATTTTGCCGGACAAGGCCTTGGAATATCTGAAATTGAAGAGGGCAAGATGATTCTTGAAGAAAAAATAAGAGGCAAAAAAGAAAAGGCCCTAAAGAGCATGCAGGAGAATATCTTGGCAGATAGAGATTTTATTGATTCCCGGAGGGTTTTTGTCACCCATTCAATGGCGAATGAAGAGGCTGAGTATCTTAAAGGTGTACTTGAACAAAAGCTGGAAGGGCCCGAAATAATAATTACCAACGCGGGATGTGTGATTTCGAGCCACTGCGGCCGGGGAACCGCAGGTATACTTTATATGGAGAGTTCAGAAGCATAAATACTTAAAGCAAACGTGGAGGAAAATGATGAACAGAGACAGTTTGAAATATAAAATGCTGGTAACCGATATGGATTATACGCTTCTCAACAAGGAAAAGAGAGTATCTGACAGAAACAGGGAAGCGTTGAGAAGGGCAATGGAGAAAGGTGTGCATATGGTAGTTGCAACAGGAAGGATCTATACCTCCGCCAGAATATATGCAAAATTATTGGGACTGGATACACCGATTATTGCCAGTAATGGCGCGTTGATAAAAGACGCCTCCAAGACTATTTTCAGGGATATTTTGAGTCAGGATACTGTAAGGGAGATGCTGAGATTATGCCACAAGTACGGAATCTATTGCCACTTTTTCACAGAAAACACGATTTACTCGGAAAAGCTTATAAATGTATCATTGCGTTATACAGAGTGGAATAAGTACATGGGCGAAGAAGACCAGGTTAAAATAAGAATTGTTGATGACGGAGAGGAAATTATTGAGGCGGCTAAATCCGAAGTATTAAAAGCTTTTGTGTTTGATGACGATGATGAGAAGATTCAAAAGCTAAGGGATGGTATTATGGAAA
>JAKJBU010000082.1:4912-5275 GCA_022706825.1 Bacillota bacterium | reverse complement strand
AGAGTTGGAATGCATAATCTGCTGCCAAATCCGGATCCAATGCACGTTTCCATGCAAATTCAAAATCATATGCGGTAACAGGGTCACCATTTGACCAGGTGATTCCATCGCGAAGCTTGAATGTATAAGTAACCTCATCATCTGCTAAAGTATAGCTTTCTGCCATACCCGGTACAGATATACCGCTTGGATCTCTTGCCATAAGGCCTTCAAATGCATGGTCAAGTATCCAAGATTCATGAGTTCCTTGTGCCAGAGCCGGATCCAGTGAGCCGGGCTCGCTCATATTGTTGGTTCTGAATATTTTTGGTTCTGCAGCCGGTGCAGGAGTTTCTGCTCCGGGAGTTTCTGCAGGAGCCTTCG
>JAKJBU010000082.1:0-4902 GCA_022706825.1 Bacillota bacterium | reverse complement strand
ACTTTTTCATAATTCATCCCCCTTTATTTTAGTTTTAGGCATCTATGTAAATTAATAGCCTAACAAAAATATTAAATCAACAATGAAAATATTTTATGAACATAAAATATTAGTAATGCAAACCTTCTTGCCGTTATTCCGGCGTCAAATAGTAAAAATACTTCGATATGCTTGAAATGTCCTATAATTGTTTAAAAAAATCAGCAGGTGTTCAAATTCAATAGTAATCTAATATAACAACTAATCTTTGAAACCCTGTTTCATCCGTTGCCATGACTTAACAGAGATGAAACACTGTCTTGATTATGCTGTTGTAAGATATACCCCTAAAACCTGCTAATCGATGTATATTTGATATACATCTTAAATATTAATATACCAGAGTATTGTGAATTTTTTGTGAACTTTTGTTGATTTTTTTATGAACTTTAATTGTATTAATCTTCTATATTTCAGCCCAGCTTCTGAAGGTATCCTCATCAATAACAGCCACATTGAGTTCATTTGCCTTGTCAAGCTTTGAACCCGCATTTTCACCTGCCAGTACATAATCTGTCTTATTACTTACACTTCCCGATACTTTTCCCCCAAAGCTTTCTATTATTTCCTTCGCCTGTTCCCTGGTAAAGTTTGCAAGCCCTCCTGTAAGTACAAAGGTTTTGCCTTTGAAATGTTCATTTTCCTTTATTTCCTTTTTTGATCCCTTTGTATTCACACCGCATTCCTGAAGCTTTCTTATTAATCTTATATTCTGCTCCTGCTTGAAAAAAGTTATTATGCTTTCAGCCATTTTATCCCCTATTTCGGATATTCCGGTCAATCTTTCATAGTCCGCATCAAACATGGCTTCGATATCTTCAAATTCATTTGCCAGAACCTGCGACGCCCTCTGTCCGATCATCCTTATTCCGAGGGCATAGATAAGCCTGTTCAGCGGGTTTACCTTGGAAGCTTCAATTGCATCCAAAAGGTTCTGTACTGATTTTTCACCCATTCTTTCTATTTCAACAAGTTCATCCCTGTGATTCTTTAACAGGTATATATCGGCCGCATCCCTGATAAAGTCTTTATCCATCAGCAGGCTCATTATCTGGGGCCCGAACCCTTCTATGTTCATTGCATCCCTTGATACGAAATGAAATAATGCCCTTTTAAGCTGGGCGGGGCATGAAATGTTTGTACACTTGGTCACTGCCTCTCCCTGCTCCCTAATGGTGTCTGACTGGCAAACGGGGCATTTTTTCGGCATTTCGAAGGGCTGCTGGGATCCGTCCCTGTCCTCCCTGACCACTTCCACGACCTCCGGGATCACATCCCCGGCTTTTTTGATTAATACCGTATCTCCGACTCTTATATCCTTTTCCTTTATGTAATCCTCATTATGAAGGGTTGCCCTGCTGATAACAGACCCTGCAAGCCTTACAGGCTCCAGCTCGGCAGTAGGGGTTATGGCTCCCGTCCTTCCCACCTGGACTATAATATCCTTAACTTTGGTCTTTTTGGTCTCCGGGGGGAACTTATATGCTGTCGCCCACCGGGGGTTTTTTGTCGTATATCCCATGGCTTCTCTTTGCCTGAGGTTGTTTACCTTTATAACAAGGCCGTCAATTACAAAGGGCAGCTCTCCTCTTTTGTCAGCCCAGTATTTGCACTTTTCTATTATTTCCTCGCTGCTTTTGTGCACGCTGATGAAGGGGCTAACCTTGAAGCCCAATTCCTTAAGGTATTCCAAGGTTTCCACATGGGTATCAAAGTTTTTTCCCTCTATGCTTTCAAGATTGAATATAAATATATCCAGGGGCCTGCCTGCAGTCACTTTGGTATCCAGCTGCCTCAGAGAGCCCGCCGACGCATTTCTCGGATTTGCAAACAAAGGCTCCTCCTGCTCTTCACGCCTTGCATTCAGCTCTTCAAAGGCTTTTTTGGACATGAAAACTTCTCCCCTGACCTCCAGGTCAACCTCCTCTTCAAGCAGCAGGGGTATGGATTTTACCGTCTTTAGATTTGAAGTAATATCCTCGCCCTTTATTCCGTCACCTCTCGTTGCCCCCAGAACAAACCGGCCTTCCTCGTAGTTCAATACCACTGTGAGCCCGTCTATCTTCAATTCGACAACATATTCCACGTCGCCTCCTACGGCCTTTCTTACCCTGTAATCAAAATCCCTTATGTCGTTTTCATCAAATACATTGCTCAGGCTCAGCTTCGGGGTCTTGTGCACGACTTCCGCAAACCCCTTAAGGACCTCTCCCCCTACTCTCTGGGTGGGAGAATCGGCCCGCTTCAAAGCCGGGAATGTGTTTTCCAGCTCTATAAGCTCCTTCATGAGCAAATCATATTCATAATCGCTGATTTCCGGCTTGTCAAGCACGTAGTAGTTGTAATTATGCCTATTTATGAGCTTAATAAGCTCATCAGCCCTTTTTTCCAGTTTATCTATACCCAATCGGATTCCTCCCTTCGGTTTGATATACTATTATTTTAGAATTACATCAGGAATTAAGATTATATGTTTTGAATTTGTATGTTTATTGTAAAAGCAGCCTTGCGTAAAAGCACTAGAACTTCTTAACGAAGTGGAGGGTCAGCTGCATCAACTGTTTGAGCTAAGCGAGTTTTGATGCAGCCCGGAACGAGTTTAGAAGTATCTGACTTTGAAGCTCCGGCTGCGTTGCAATAAATATACAAACTAAAAACTTAAACTTTTACTAACAATTCTTTCGGAATCTCCCGTACAAATTTTGATATTGTATTAAAGGTAGTATTTCCATATAATGTGCGTTCAAATGCGGCTGTCAGGTAAAGCCTTTCCTTAGCCCGGGTTATACCTACATACATCAGCCGCCTTTCCTCCTCCATCTGATTGTCTTCGAAGTATGACCTCTGGCTGGGAAATACCCCCTCTTCCATGCCCGATATGAATACGAAGGGAAATTCAAGGCCTTTTGCACTGTGCAAGGTCATCATTATCAAAGCGTCTTTGCCTTCCTCCACCGCATCTATGTCGGACATAAGGGCCATTTGTTCAAGAAACTCAGGCAATAAGGCACTTTCATTCAATTCCTCAAACTCAAAGGTCGCCGATAACAGCTCCTTGATATTCTCCGCTCTCATTAGGGATTCTTCATCTCCGTCCTTTTCAAGCTGGTCAAGATATCCCGTGCGTTCCAGCACTTCCTTTACAATTATTGATACCATTTCGGTCTCCGCTATGCCCATAAGATCGCTCATAATCTTAACAAATTCCTTGATTCCCTTTTTTGCCTTTGTGCTTACTCCTTCAATCCTGTCAACCTCAAGCAGGGCACCGAATATGGAATCTCCCGTAGTCCGGGCATATTGGGCTATCGCTTCCAGAGTTGAATTCCCTATGCCTCTTTTGGGGACATTTATTATTCTTTTCAGGCTCAAATCCTCATCGGGATTCTGAATGACTCTCAGATAAGCGATTATATCCTTTACTTCCTTCCTGTCATAGAACTTGAAGCCCCCTACTATTCTATAGGGCAGTCCGTGGGACATACAAGTTTCCTCAAGTACACGGGACTGGGCATTGGTACGGTACAATATTGCAAATTCCCCCAGTTTTCGGTTTTCCTGGGCTATCATCCTTTCAACCTCGTCCATTATGAAGTTGGCCTCTTCCCTTTCATCCACAGCATAGTGATATATTATGGAACGGCCTGTGCCCTTGTCGGTCCACAGCCTCTTGCTCTTTCTGCCGTAATTATTGCTTATTACCGCATTGGCAGCTTCCAGTATTGTTTCGGTGGATCGATAATTTTGCTCCAGCTTGACCACTTTAGCTCCGGGGAAATCCTTCTCAAAGTTCAGTATATTGCCGATATCGGCTCCCCTGAAGCTGTATATGCCCTGGTCATCGTCCCCTACAACGCAGATATTCCTGTGCTGCGCCGCAAGAAGCCTGATAAAGGTATACTGGCTGAAGTTTGTGTCCTGGTATTCATCCACCATAATGTATCTGAACTTATTCTGATAATATTCCAATATATCCGGATTTAGCTTTAAAAGCTCCACCGTCTTGCTGATTATATCGTCAAAATCCAGGGCATTGTTTTTCTCCAGCTTTTTCTGGTACAGCATGTATATATCCGCAAGCTTCCGTCTTCTGATATCATGCATGTTCTTGTCATAGAACTCCCGGGGGGTCATCAGCCTGTCCTTCGCTGCGGATATTTCGGCAGATACAACCCTGAAGGGAAAATTCTTCTCATTGAGATTCAGTTCCCTGAGGCATTCCTTTATCAGAGTTTCCTGGTCCTTCGTATCATATATCACAAAATTCTTCTTATAACCCTTGAGGCTTTCTACATTTTTTCTCAGCATTCTGACGCAAGCCGAATGAAAGGTGGAAATCCACATGTTATCGGTATTGCCTATAAGTCTGTGAACTCTCTCCTTCATTTCCCTGGCCGCTTTGTTGGTGAAGGTTATTGCAAGTATATTCGAAGGATATATGCCCTTTTCATCTATCAAATAGGCTATCCTGTAGGTAAGTACTCTTGTCTTGCCGCTGCCTGCCCCCGCAAGTATCAGAAGCGGTCCTTCGGTGTGCAGCACTGCTTCCCGCTGCTCTTTGTTCAGGTTCTCCAAATAATTCATCATCCTTCTGATAAAGAGAAGAACAACCGCAACGTTTCAATGACGCTTTGCAATTTTTCAATGAATACAAAAATAAAAATAGCTAAAAATAAAACGAGGTGAAATTTTATGTCAACAAAAATAAATAAAAAATTGAACGTCCTGACTCCTGCTGCGGAGGAACCAATTACGGACTATGAAATAGTCATGGCCAAAATAAATCATGATTCACATAAAAAATATAACGGGATAGAAAATATTGCCCTTGAGAATGAAGACATTAAAGAGAAGGATAAGGAT
>JAKJBU010000081.1 GCA_022706825.1 Bacillota bacterium | reverse complement strand
AAGGTATCTCTTATATCTCTCCTCAGATACAAGGCCTATAGGCCTTGTATCTGAGGAGAGATATAAGAGATACCTTGAAAAGAAGAATAATATAGAAAGAGAAACAGAAAGGTTAAAGAAGAAGAGTATTTCAATGACAGAGGATATAAGGGAATTCTTAATGAGCAGAGAAAGCGCGGAGATAAAAGGAGGCATAAGCCTGTATGAGCTTTTGAAGAGGCCGGAGATAGAATACTGTTCTCTGAAGGAGATTGACGAAGAAATGCCTGAGTTAGACAGAGAGACAGCGGAAGAAATAGAAATAATGATAAAATACGAAGGATATATTAAGAAACAGCTGCAGCAGGCAGAGCAATTTAAAAAACTGGAAAGCAGGAAAATACCGGAAAATATAAATTTCGCAGATATAAAGGGGCTTTCACTGGAAGCAAGGCAAAAGCTTGACAGTATCAATCCTGCCAATCTGGGCCAGGCCTCCAGGATTTCCGGGGTGTCTCCGGCAGATGTATCGGTGCTTATGGTATATCTTGAACAGATTAGAAGGGGCCGAGGGGGTGAGCAGGCTGGAAAACAGGAAAATACTGATTGACGGACTAACGGAGCTGGGGATTGAACCGGCAAATAAAAAGGTGGATAAGCTTGTAGCCTTTAAGGAAATAATGCTGGAATGGAATGAAAAAGTAAACCTTACGGCAATCACTGAGGAAAAGGAGATATTCATCAAACATTTTCTTGATTCGGCTACCTGCCTGTCTGCAGGATATATAAAAGAAGGTATGAGCATAATAGATGTCGGTACCGGTGCGGGTTTCCCGGGGATTCCCGTTATGATATTGATGGATGGGCTCAAAATGACACTTCTGGATTCCCTTAACAAAAGGGTAATATTTTTGAGCGAAGCAATTAAGAAGCTTGATTTAAGAGATATCACCGCTGTTCACGGAAGGGCGGAGGAAGCAGGGGGCAATAAAGCTTACAGGGAATGCTATGATATTGTCCTGTCCAGAGCAGTGGCATCAATGAACGTTTTATGTGAATATTGCCTTCCTTTTGCGAAGATCGGAGGATACTTTCTTTGTCAAAAAGGCCCTGAAATCGAAGAGGAGATCGGTAATGCGGCATCAGCTGTCAAAATTCTCGGAGGAACAATAAGGGAGGTAAAGGAGTATAAACTGCCATTCAGCGATATCAGGCACAATATAATAGTTATTGAGAAGGTTTCAGCAACTCCGACAAAATATCCCAGAAAGCCGGGTAAACCGGCATCAAATCCGATAACATAGCAGAAAAAACCAGAAATTTGTTATATAAAAAACAGCTGAAAACGAGTAAAATCAATCTTTCTCAGGCAGGAAGTCAAAGGTTTGTAGCGAATATAAAAAGTAAATCATATGGTATGGAGAGGAATGAAAGATTTGAACGATAGGAAAGAAATAATTAATATACCGATTGACGAAATAGCTCCAAACCCATATCAGCCTAGAAAGGAATTCAACGGATCATCCCTGGAGGATTTGGCTTCTTCAATTAAGGAATACGGTGTTCTTCAGCCTATCAATGTAAGAAAAATAGGGGAAAAAGGATATGAGCTGATCTCGGGGGAAAGAAGGCTTAGAGCATCAAAGCTTGCGGGAAAGAGTCATATACCGGCAGTAATAATAGAGGTTGTTGAACAGGATTCTGCTGTAATTGCTCTGATAGAGAACCTGCAGAGAGAAGATTTAAACTTCATGGAAGAAGCAGAGGGCTATCATAATTTGATAAATGACCACGGGATGACTCAGGAAGAGCTTGCCAGAAAGGTGGGCAAAAAGCAATCCACCATAGCTAATAAGCTGAGGCTTCTAAAGCTCAAGGACAGCATCAAAAAGACGATACTGGAGAATGAACTGACAGAGAGGCATGCAAGAGCGCTGCTGAAGCTTCCCGATGATACACTGCAGGAGAAAGCTCTCAAAAGCATTATAAAAAAGTCTCTCAACGTAAAAAAAGCTGAAGAGCTGGTCGATAAGATGCTTGATGAAGCGGCGGCAGCGGCAGAGGAGCCTAAGAAGAAAAGAATCAAAGGGAAAATGAATTATAATATTTATGTAAACACCCTGAAAAATGCCTGCAAGGAGTTTCTGACGGCGGGCTGCAAGGTTGAATACGGTCAGGTTGATAAAGGAGAATTCATTGAGATTACAGTAAAAATACCCAAAAATGTATAAAAAGGGGAAAATATAAAAAAGGCGTCGTGAGACGCGTTTTTTATATTTTCCCCTTTAGTATCAGCAGACCCATTGCAATGAACAAAACCCCTGCCGCATTCTGAATATAATGAGGAGGAACATGTTTCGTTATATAAGCTCCGGCGAAAACCCCGATAAAGGATGAGCATATCAATGCAAAGCTTGCGCCTATGAATACTGCAATTATTGAGTTGGATTTTGCAGAGAGCAGCATAGTCGCAAGCTGTGTCTTGTCGCCCAGCTCGGCTATAAAGACAAGGAAAAATGTATAAAGTATGGATTTTAACATTTTTGTCCTCCTTATTTGTACTTGTGGGAGAGTCTTTGGCAAATTCATATTCTATTTGTTTTTTTAATCTGATATATTATATATATGGAATAATGTGTGCTGTATACTAAATGATCCGGGTGAGCATGCATATACTTTGATAATTTATGTATATTCACAATATGTTTATTCTCGGAAGTAAGCATTTATGTTCAAGAAAAGGATGTACATTTATTTCTATATAACTTTATAATAAAATCAGAATACAATAGTACAATGAGAGGTGTATGCTATGTCCAAATCAATAGCTGTCTTTAATCAGAAGGGCGGGGTGGGAAAAACCACAACGGTCATAAATTTGTGTGCATGCCTGGCAAACAGGGGAAAGAAAGTGCTGATGATTGATGTCGACCCCCAGGGTAATACCACCAGCGGGGTTGGGATTGATAAAACAACGCTGGAAAAAACAATTTATGATGTACTTATAAATGGCAGCGACCCAAGGGAATGCATTATTGACACAAATAGGGAAAATCTGTTCATCATACCTTCAAGTGTCCAGCTGGCAGGTGCGGAGATTGAATTGACCGAGATGAACAAAAGGGAATTGAAGCTTCGGGAATGCATAGAAAGTATAAAAGACGAGTATGATTATGTATTCATTGACTGTCCCCCGTCCCTTGGTTTGTTATCGATAAATGCCCTTTCTGCAGTAGACAGCGTATTGATACCTATACAATGCGAATATTATGCCTTGGAAGGCGTAAGCCAGCTGATGAACACCATAAAGCTTGTCAAGAAAAGCCTTAATCCCGATTTGGAAATAGAGGGGGTTGTACTGAGCATGTTCGACGGCAGGACAAACCTTTCGATTCAGGTTGTAGACGAGGTCAAAAAGTATTTCAGGGGAAAGGTCTACACCACAATGATTCCCAGGAATGTAAGGCTTGCGGAAGCACCAAGCTATGGAATGTCAATTATTGAATATGATATGAAATCCAAGGGTGCGGAATCATATATGGATTTGGCCGATGAATTCATAGAATTAAGTGAGGATGTGATTTAAATGATTAGCAGGAGAGGATTGGGTAAAGGACTTGGCGCGCTTATTCCCGAAGGTGAAGAGTCAGATCGGAACTCAATAGTGGAAATAAAAATTACTGATATAGAAGCCAACGATAAGCAGCCAAGAAAGGCATTTAATGATGCGACACTGGCGGATCTTTCAGAGTCTATTAAAGAGCATGGTGTGGTGCAGCCTATAATTGTTAGAAAACTGGGAAGCAGTTATCAGATTGTTGCGGGAGAGCGAAGATGGCGAGCTGCAAGACTGGCCGGGAAGAAGACTATACCGGCAATTATAAAGGAATGCAGCAATCTGGAGGTAATGGAGCTTGCTCTTATTGAGAATCTTCAAAGGGAGGATTTGAATTCTATTGAAGAGGCTATGGCCTATAAGAGCCTTATTGAAGAATATAACATGACGCAGGAGGAAATATCGAAGAAAATAGGAAAGAGCAGGCCTGCAATTGCCAATTCTCTGAGGCTGCTTCAACTCCCACAGGAAATCAAAAATATGATTGCGGAAGGAAAGATATCTCAGGGGCATGCAAGGGCTTTGCTTTCAATATCAGGGGAAAAGAAGCAATTAGATATGGCAGAAAAGATCATTGCCCAGCAATTAAATGTCAGACAGATTGAGAAGCTGGCCAAGGATACAAAGCAAAAAAAGAAAAAAGAAGTATTGACTGATGCATACCAGATAGAAATCAACCAATTGGAAGAAAGATTAAGGGCGGTATTGGGTACTAAGGTGACTATACATCATAGAAAAAATAGGGGCAGTATAGAAATTGAGTATTATAGTGATGAAGAATTTGATAGAATTTTTGAATTACTGGAAAAATAAAGGTTTATTTAAATGGCTTATAATCAATTATTTTTTGTGCCATAATGGTTTTATATTATGAAATCAAAAAATTAATTACAGATAACATTAATGCGTATATGGAGGTTTTGATATATGCAGCAGTATATCTTGAGTTCCTTTGTATCAAACAAGGGAGGCGGCAATAAAGCAGCAGTTGTTTTTGATGATTTTGGGATGTCATATTGGCAGATGCTGGAACTGGCGAAGAAAAACAATTTTTCAGAGACCGCTTTTATTGATTTTAATAAAAGTGATGGGAATAGGTTTAATATCAGATATTTTACACCGGCAGAAGAAGTTGATATTTGCGGACATGCAGCCCTTGCTTCTTTTCAGGTACTGAAGCAGCTTGGATATCTGAGAGATAATTATGCATATCATCGGACAAAAGCAGGAGAGCTTAAGGTATTAATCGAAGGGGACTCAATATTGATTCAAATGAATAAGCCTGAACTGATTATGCAGTTAAGCAGTAATATAATAATGGATATTACTGATGCGGAAAAGGATGAAATAACTACAAACCGAAACGGAATGATTGATGTTATATCTACGGGGCTAAAAGATATTATATTGGAAGTGAACGGTATAGAGGCATTGAAAAAATTGAGAATTAAGAAGGATAAAATGATAGAAATCTGCAGAGAGTACGATATTATAGGAATGCATGTTGTTTCACGTGAAACAATTGAAGAGGATTCAGATTTTTGCTGCCGGAACTTTGCTCCGGCGGTGGGTATAGATGAAGAAAGTGCAACCGGGACTTCCAACGCATCATTGCTATATTATATAAAGAGAAATGATAAGCAATTTGACTGCGGCAAAACTTATAAGGTTGAACAGGGCTACTTCATGAACAGTCCAAGCAATATTTTTGTAAAGTATGATCAAGGAACTGAAAGTATATTTGTCGGCGGTATAGCCAGGATAGATAGTATGGAATCTGTTGTGATATAATAAGAATGCTAAAAAACAAGGGTTTGTGAAGTACTCAGACTGTAGGGGAAGTATGTTCTCCTCACTTTCCAAAGC
>JAKJBU010000080.1 GCA_022706825.1 Bacillota bacterium | reverse complement strand
TTATACTGAGATTATTCTTTTCCAATTCGTTTTCTGCGTTTTTTGCCTTCTGTACCTCAGGCAGCTTTGGTATAATTGTTTGTAAGTCAACAGGCCGCAAAGACATTACAATCACTCCCAATTATTTATCATATATCATTATAGGAAAGCATTTTTATCTCAGCATGCATTCTGCAAAAGGAAACAAACTTTATAGAATCCTTGATATACATCAAGCTGCTTCCGATTATTATCCTGCTGCCGGGATAAATAATATCATATACCTTTACTTTTCCTTTTGATAATTCTTCGAAATAAACCTCCAATTCATTCTGCTCGTTTAATAACTGATCTTGCTTCTGCTTAAGCTGCAGCTTAAGCTGTAAGGATTTTGCCAGAAGTGCCTTTTTATCCTCCGGCAGTTCCATACTTTTGCTCATTTTTGTCAGAAGATCAACCGCCTTGCTTGTTTTGTCCAGGTTATCCGTAACCTGCTTCAATTCATTCTTTAATTCTTCGAATTTATTTCTCATTTCAGGGTTGACGCCGACTTCCAGTTCTGTAATCGTAGCCATCGGAGAACCTACAACCTTTGCTCTTATTTCTTCGCCTACCTTAAAAGTACCGCCAACCAGCAAGCCTTTTCTGCCGGTTGCCTCCAGCTTCTTTCCGCAGGTAACCTGGCTGTGCATTATTGCATCGCTCTGGATGTTTCCTTTTACATCTATCTTGCTGTTTTCTATAAACTTGGCTACAAGATCCCCTTCGCAGTAAAGCTCTCCTCTGTTCATACCTTGTATTCCTCTGTGAAGTATTATATTGCCTTTGGATTTTATCTGAGCCCCTTCAACAACACCATAAACTTCCACATCTCCTTCGGCCTCGATTAAAAAGCCTGTCAGAACATTGCCCATTACTATTACTTTTCCGTTAAACCTTATGTTGCCTGTAGAGTTATCCACATTATTCTTTACTTCATAAACGGAGAAAACATTTACCTTTCCGTCAATGATTTTTACTTCACCGTCAATTGCTGCGACAAGCTCAAGTTCGTCTTCGCTTACAACAACATTCTTTCCCCTTGGCAAGGCAAGCTTCTTTCCATCCTTTCCGGGAACATCTTCACCGGAAACATTCTTTCCGGGTATGCCTTCGGTATGCGGCATAAGGGTTACCAGCTTCTCTCCGGCTTTGACATTTTTTATAAGGGACAGTTCATGGTAGTCAATTTTTCCGTCTTTGTCTATACTTATTGACTTTTCGGCGGAAGTGTCAAAATGGTATACAAGCTCCGCATCCTTCCCCGGCTGCGGTTCTATTCCTTCAGCCACAAGAATTTCTTTGTCATATGCCTTTTGAGAAACCGCCTTTTCAATCACATCTTCTTTAATGTTGAATTTTACACCTTCCTGCTTAAGTGCTTCATTTATTACTTCTATTGTAATATCTTTTCCGCCGATGGGTTTGCTGATAACAATAAAAGCCTTCATTTTGTCCTTAGCCGTTTTTACGAGGCATTCACTGTCTATCTTCTTTTCCATCTGGGGCTCGGCTATTTTTATCCAATTATCAAGGCTTCCGATTTCCAGCATTTGTTTTATTTTTGTCAGATCCACGCTCTGAATTCTTCGCAGGTCAATTTTTGTTACAATATCCACTATTGTAACATCTTTATCCGCCTTAATATATACTCCGTCTTCTCTAAAATCAAAATCTATACTTTTGGTGTTTGCTTTCAGATTCTCATTCAGAATACTGTCAATATTGCTCTCAATTATCTCCAGGGTTTTATTTTCCCCCTTCGCTATCTTCACTTTGTAGTAAGAGGAAAACAGGTTCTTTTTGCTTTCCAGAATCTCAATATTGAGTTCTTCCTTCCTGGCATTAAAATGCTCCATTCCTTTTGCTATTAACTTTTCATAATCCTTGCCTTCGAGTATTATGTACTCATTGCTCATTATTATCACCATCCTATCATTCAAATGCAATTTTTAACTTGTTCTTAAGCCGAATGATTGCTTTTGTATGAAGTTGTGAAACTCTTGATTCCGAAATATTCAACAGCTTTCCTATCTCTTTATATGTAAGCTCGTCATAGTAGTATAGTGATACTACCTTTTTTTCTTTTTCTGGTAAAGCGCTTATTGCATCTGCAAGTATCTCTTTCATTTCCTTATCTTCAATCACATTTTCAGGAGTTTCGGAATGCTTGTCCGCTTCATTGCTGATAATTTCTCTTTTCTGTTCCAGCAAATCATCCAGGGATACTACAGAATAAGTGGTGATATTCTGTATCTTCTTTTGGAATTCTTCCACCGATAATCCAAAGCTTTCCGCCATCTCCTCATCGGTAGCAGGCCTGCCAAGCCTGCTTTCCAAGTCATTGTATGATTTCTCCAGTTCTTTGGATTTTTGTCTTATCGAACGGGGAAGCCAGTCTATTTCCCTCAAGTGATCTATAATAGAACCTCTTATTCTAAGCTGTGCATAAGTTTCAAATTTAACTCCTCTTGCAATATCATATTTGTCAATTGCATCTATTAATCCAAATATACCATAGCTGACAAGGTCATCAAATTCTACATTGTTTCCGTAACTTGAATATAGTCTTCCCGCAACATATTTAACTATATATGTATATTTAAGTATTAATTCCTCTCTAATTTCCGCAGCTTTCGTCCTGGAATATACTTCCCAAAGATTGACCATTTCGGTTATTACCTCCGTGCAGTAGTATAAGTTAATCCGTATTGCTATTGATGTATTTGCTCAAATCGGCAGGATTAACTTCAATAAATTCATTGTCACTGTCATAATCGATTGCTTCCAGTGCTTCATCATCCAAAGGAGGCACTTTTATGTCCAGTTTACTTCCCGTTGCCGACACCGTTCCGCCTTTATCCTGGATATGTATGCTCACTCTGTAATATTCAATAAGATTCAAAACAGTTTTTGTTATCAATGAACCAAATATACCAAATACTATGGTAACAGCCATACATCTTATCATCAGTTCGGAAAAATCTATATTGTTGCATATACCTAGTGTTACAGTAACAATAAGTGCGGTTATAACTATTAAAATTGGTATAAAATCAGATATTCTCATATTGAAACCCCACATTCACAATACCGGACATATCTAAATCTGCTTCGTTCCATAGCCTATGGTTTTTATTAATAATATACCAGTTTCTGAATATAATTCAATAGTACGCCCATAGTTCCCTCCGGTGTCCTCCGAAATAAGCGGAATATTCAACATTTTAAGAGTTTCCTTTGTAGCTGTGACATTTCTTAAACCTATTCTCATTACTTCACTGGTATCATTGAAATTGAACATCTGCGCCCCTCCGGCTATCTTACTGACAAGCTTGTTCCGTTTTGCACCGATTTTTATCATTTCTGTCATTAATTTTACAATACCTGTATCTGCGAATTTCGCTTCATTGCTGTTGTTCTTTATCTGAGCGCTGCTGGGGAGCATAATATGCACCATCCCTGCAATCTTAGTTGAAGGGTCATACAGGCAGATTCCTACACAAGAACCAAGCCCCAGGGTAGTAAGCACTCCGGGACAAAATGTCGTATTCAAATCTGCCATCCCAACCTTAACTATATCGATCATATTAAAATACTCCCAAGCTCTTAAGAAGAATCTCAAAAGAATCCTCGTCAGGTATTAAAAAGAAATTGCTCTTTACATGGTATGTACCTTCAAATAAGTCAGTTTCAATAAGCATTACCCTGTCGCCGACCTGTCCGAAAAGTATAACGGGTACGCTTATTATTGCTCCTGCCATATCTATTGCCAAAGAAGGCACAGACATAGTCAGGTTCAAATTTGTCAAAGTTGACAATGAGGACAGATAGGAACCCGAAAGTATGTTCCCCACTTCCTGCAATGCTGATAAATCCATCTCATCCAGGTCATCTCCGTTGCTATCTCTGCCCATAAGCAAGTTTGCAAGCATTTTTGCCGATTTTTTGTCAACCAGAACCATAATGCTCCCGGTAATATCCCCATTTACTTTAAAATAAATGCCGACTACCTCCGTCTCGGGCCCTCCGACTAACTCCGCAACATTCTTAAACTCAAGGATATTTACCTTGGGAACGTCCATATCAATTCTCTTTGATATCATTTTTGACAAGGCTGTTGCTGCATTTCCGGCACCGATGTTTCCGATTTCCTTTAAAACATCAATTTGCAGGCTATTAAGTTCTTCAATTGATATTCCCATTTTACTCACCCTTTTTAAACAGCCGGATTAGTGATTATTTTCACTATATCCAACAATATGATAAGCCTCTCACCCACTTTACCTATACCGGATATATAACCTTGATCCACGCTGCCGACACCATCCGGTGCTTCTTCTATCGCATCGCTGCTTATCTCAACCACTTCGGATGAATAATCGGCTGTAAACCCTACGATAATATCATCCACTGATACTATTATTATACGGGTATTGTTGCTGTCTTTTCCTTCGGGCAGGTTGAATCTTTTGCGCAGGTCAATTACCGGTATCACTTCTCCTCTTAGGTTAATAACGCCTCTCACATAATGAGCGGTATTCGGAACTCTTGTAATACTCATCATTTCTTTGATTTCTTTTACCCTCAGTATGTCAATTCCATATTCTTCATTCTCCAATTTGAATATTACAAATTGCCGTGCAAATGTTGCTGTTTCCAAAAGAAACACCTCCTTATATCAGTGAATTTGAATCAATTATCAGTGCAACCTGTCCATCCCCAAGTATAGTTGCCCCTGCTATATTTCTAATACCTGACAAGAACTTTCCAAGAGTTTTTATGACTATTTCCTGCTGCCCCATAAGGCTGTCCACAATAAATGCAGCATTCTTTTCGCCTTTTTTTACAACTACGGCAGTCAATTGATCGCTGTCATCACTGGATGCATTTATAACACCAAGCATCTTTGCAATCCTTACTATCGGCAGAACATTGCCCCTGTTTAATACTACATCCTGTCCATGTACATTTCTGATTGTAGATGCTTCAATATCAATTATATCCCTTATTACATTGAGAGGTATTGCAAATTTCTCTTCACCGATATTTACAAGCAGTGCCTGTATAATTGCAAGTGTTAAAGGCAATCTGATAATAAATTTGCTTCCTTTTCCCCTATAGTTCTCAACCTCAACCAATCCGTTAAGAGATTCGATTTTTGTCTTGACAACATCCAGTCCCACTCCTCTGCCGGAAAGGCCTGAAACCTTGTCTGCAGTACTGAAGCCGGGATTGAAAAGCAGTTCAATTGCACTTTTCTCATCCAGGTCATCTGCTTCACTGCTTGTCAAAATGCCTCTTTCTACTGCCTTTCGTTTTATCTTTTCAATGTCTATTCCTGCTCCATCGTCTTCCACTTCTATAACTACGCTGTTGCCGTCCTGATATGCCCTTAGGTTGACTGTTCCGTTAGCCGGCTTGTTATTTTTAATCCTTTCTTCTTTTTCTTCAATTCCATGATCAATGGAGTTTCTTATTAAATGTATAAGCGGGTCGCCTATTTCGTCTA
>JAKJBU010000007.1 GCA_022706825.1 Bacillota bacterium | reverse complement strand
AATTTACGGTTTTTTCTGGATAAGATCACTTTCTTGAAATAATTAGTTTAAAAACAGTGACTTTTTCAGTGGTTTCGGACACTCCTTGTGTCTCAATACTGCTGCCATTTATCGCCTGGAGCTTAATGATCCTGTCGGTATGTTTTTCGAGAATGCTGCAGCAGACATTCTTGCAAGAATAGAGTGCCTGCTTCCTGACAATTATATAGAAAAAGTAATACTAAAGGCTCAGGACTTATTCCTGCAAAATGGAATAACTTCAATCAATGATATTTGCATACAATATGGTAGATATCTGGAGCTTTACAAGAAGCTTGAAGCGGAAAAGAGACTAAAGCTAAGGGTTACTGCTTCTCCCAACGGTACAGATAATAATTTGGCAGAGGAGTTTGAAAATAGCAGGAGTAATCAGAATGAAAGGCTGAAAATCGGACCCCCGAAGTATTTTATGGATGGAAGCTTTGGTTCAAGAACGGGACTGCTTTGGGAGGAATATGACGATGATCCGGGAAATATGGGGATACAGCTTTATGAAAAGGATGAATTGGAACAGATAATAAGCAATAATGCAGCGAAAGGTCAATCTGTCAATATACATGCCATAGGCGATAAAGCAGTCAGTATACTGATTGACGTGTTCGACAGTACTAAACATGTAAAAAGCAGCAAGCCGAGAAACAGAATTGAGCATATTCAAATAATAAGAGACCGGGACATAAAAGGATTCAAGAAACATTCGATAACAGCTTCCTTTCAGCCGGTATTCCTGTATGAGGTGGATTTGACACGGGAAAGGCTTGGAAAGGAAAGACTTTCGAGGGTTTATAGGTTTAAGAGCTTTATTGATGAAGGGGTAAACGTAATTTTCAATAGTGATTGGCCATATGGAGGGGAGGAGTTCCCAAAGAAACCCGACGGAGTAAAATATATTGGATTTGAGCCATTGCTTGGAATACATGCAGCCTGCTGCATGCAGATGAACGCAAATGAAGCTGTAACTCCGATACAGGCCTTGAAATGCTATACTGTAAACCCGGCTTATGTGAATTACAGAGAAGAAGAGCTGGGTAAGCTGAAAAAAGGATTCTTTGCTGATTTTGCAGTACTGTCCAAGGATATAACGAAGATAAAAGCGGAGGATATAATTAATACGGAAGTAATAGAAACTTATATAAGCGGTGAAAAGGTTTATGAAGTAAAAGAATCCTTAGATTCTTTTACTTCATAAAGATTGCATTATGAGGGCAGTATGCCACACATTTTGAACAGCCTGTGCATTTATTACTGTCTATTTCAATTTTACCTGAGAGGAGCCCCTTTTTTTCAAATTTGATCGCTCCCGCAGGACAGACTCTTTTTGCTCCGCAAAACGGAGAATTATCGCAGCTGTTATAATTTATATTTGCTTTCTTCATTGAATCACCTCTTAACGTATACCCCATACAGGTATAACATAACTTCTTTTTATTTAACCGTCAATATATTATTTTTTTGTGGTAAAATATATTCTGTTGGGAATAAGCGATATGGGATGTGAAGGTAAAAAATGTACAACACCATAGATTATGAACAGCTTGAAGGGGATTATGTACTTGTTGATGTAAGGAGTCCGAAAGAGTATTCGGAATTTACAATACCAGGTGCTGTCAATCTGCCGATTTTTGATGATGAAGAAAGAGAACTGATAGGTACGGTATACAACCATGAAAGCATAGATAAGGCAAAAAAAATGGGAGTGGATTTCGCTTCAAAAAGGCTTCCGTTGTTATATGAAGAAATAAAAAAGCTCAGGGAAAATCATGATAAGGTAATACTGTTCTGTGAGCGCGGAGGATACAGAAGCAGTTCCCTGTGTGCACTGCTAAACTCAATCGGTATCGGAGCAGTAAAGCTGAGAGGCGGATATAAAGGCTACAGGGCTGTAGTAAACTCAATGCTGCCGAAATTAAACAGCGAAGTCAGCTATATTGTCATACATGGCTATACCGGGACGGGGAAAACGAAATTGCTGAAAATGCTTGAAAGCAGAGGTTATGATATTCTGGATTTTGAAATGCACGCTAACCATAGAGGTTCTCTTCTCGGAGATGTGGGCTTGGGAAGCCGTATAAGCCAGAAGCAGTTTGAATCTCTGGTCTACGACAGCCTGAAGAACAGGAAATCCGACATGATATTTGTTGAGGGAGAAAGCAGCAGAATCGGGAATATAGTTATACCGCATTATATAATGCAGAGCATGAGAGAAGGAAAGCACATACTTGCAGTTGGAAGCATCGAAATGCGGGTTCGGAGGATAGTTGAGGAATATACCAAAGAAAAAAATTCCGATAAGGATATAATTAACTCTCTGGAAAAGCTGGGAAGGAATATTTCTGCAAGGAGAGTCGAAGAGTATGCAAGGGATATTAGGCTTGGGAATTACCATCAGGTGGCGGAAGATCTGATGATCAGGTATTATGATCCGATGTATGAGAATGAAATGAAAGAATTTGAATACGAACTGACTGTAAACACGGATAATATCCAGAAGGCCTGTTTGGATATGGAAAAATGGCTGAAAAAAGCAAAGCCGGAGTAAATTCTGCTCCGGCCCTGTTTTTTAATAATTATGGTTTTACCGTTTCAATTGCCTTTCTGGCAAATTCCTGGGTTACAATCTTATCATATTCAACTTTCTTATCCAGTTCCCCTGCGGTTTGCATTACTTCCTGCAGTAAATCAAGGGACTCCGGAGTTGTTATGGGATCGGTGCACCATGCATCAATTTCCTTGTATCTTTTTACAACTGTAACCAGGATATCATCGTCAGCGTCAGGGAAGAATGATTTGATAGCCTCGGCTATCTCTTCCGCTGTATGGCTGTGGATCCAGAGCTGGCCTTTATAGAAAGCATTTGTGAACTTCTGTATCATTTCAGGGTTCTTGTCAATAACACTTTTTGATGTGAAATATGCGGTATAAGCAATCAAACCGCTTTCCTCTCCCAATGAAGAGACTATTTTGCCTGCATTTTCTTTCTCAAGCATGGATGCGGTGGGTTCAAACAATGCTACATAGTCTCCGACCCCGCTTATGAAAGCTCCTGCTGTAGCTGTAAACTGCAGGTTGGTGATTATCTCGACGTCTTTACCCGGTATTATTCCGTGCTTCTTCAATACATATTCAAGTGTCATTTCAGGTACGCCCCCGGGCCTTCCGCCGATTATTACCTTTCCTCTTGTGTTTTCCCATTTGAATTCCGGTTCATTATTGCGTGCGACCAGGAAAGAACCGTCTCTCTGACTAAGCTGTGCAAATATTACCGCATAATCTTCCTTTCCCTGTCCGTATACATAGATACTGGCTTCAGGTCCCGCAAAGCCAATGTCGCACTGATCGGAAAGCAATGCGGTCATTGTCTTGTCTGCCCCTTGGCCTGTAGTCAGTTCTATTTCCAGACCCTGTTCTTCAAAGAAGCCCTTATTGATAGCTACATACTGCGGAGCATAAAAGATTGAGCGCACCACCTCGTTTAGCCTGACAGTTGTCAGCTCTTTCTTGCCGCAGCCTGCGGAAAGCATCGCCACAGAAGAAAGCACAATAAGGACAACGAGTATAAGTGATACAAGTTTGGCTGATTTCCTCACCAAATACCCCCCTATCATAGTTTGGATACGACTGCTGCTATTATTTGCATATTATGTGATATATATTTTTTTGAGACAGTCCAAGGATTTTTTGATGAACTGCCGCAGAGGCAAAGCATAAACTGGTATTGGAACAGTATAATATTTATTACATTTATGGGGGAACATAAAAATATCAACTCGGAAGAGCGGGTCATTCAAAAAATAACTGCATATATGAAATAATGTAGTATGGAGAGGTAATCTATGAATATTCCAAATGCATTGACAATTTTCAGACTTATACTGATTCCGGGTTTTGTTTACTATTACTTTTCTTCAATGTCAAATGGTGACAGAATAGCAATAGTACTGTTTGCGGCGGCGGGCGTGACAGATATACTTGACGGCTTTATCGCACGCAGGTGCAATCTTATCACAAGGCTGGGAACAGTGCTTGATCCCCTGGCGGATAAGCTGATGCTGCTTACTGTTCTTATAAGCGCAACAATGAAGAATCAGATTTCCTTCTGGATAATTATTGTTGTGGCGATAAAGGAGACTCTGCTGATATTGGGAGCAATCACGCTGTTCAATGATCATGACATAGTGGTACCTGCAAACAGGTTCGGGAAGCTCTCCACAATTGCGTTTTATATAGCGATTATTGCTGTTGCTTTTGATATACCATACAGCAGGGTAATGCTTGACGGGTTTGTGATAATTACTATTCTGGCATTGGTGGTATATGCGAATTGTTATATAAATATAAAGCGCCGGCAGAGGATATATAAAACGTGAAACGCCTGATAAAAAAATAATATTGACAAATCCGCACAACTCTAATAAGATATATTAATAATATGTTATTAATTATCAACAATGAGGAAGAGGAGTAGGCATTAACCGCCTTTTAGAGAGGGAAACCCACAGGCTGAAAGGTTTTCCGGGTACGGCACTGCTGAAGGTAGCTTCTGAGTTCCTGTTGCGAATAGAGTAGCATCAGGCGGGTCTGCCCGTTACAGTTCAAAGAGCTGGTGTTTGCCGGAAATAAGGTGGTACCGCGAATAACCTTCGCCCTTAACATGGGCGGGGGTTTTTTATTTTACAGAACTTTTCAAATTCAACTGCGAGGAGGATTTAACATGGACGAATCAAAAAACATAGCAAAAACTTATGTCCCAAAACAAGTAGAAGAGAGATTGTACAAGAACTGGATGGAAAAAGGATATTTTACTCCGGTGATCGATAAGAACAAAGAGCCCTATACTATAGTGATACCTCCGCCGAATATTACCGGACAGCTCCATATGGGCCATGCAATGGACAATACTATACAGGATATACTCATAAGGTGGAGAAGGATGCAGGGATACTGCACACTCTGGCTCCCGGGTACGGATCATGCAAGCATAGCTACAGAGGCCAAAATAGTTGAGACTCTGGCAAAAGAGGGAAAAACGAAGTATGATTTGGGAAGAGAAAAATACCTTGAGAGGGCTTGGGACTGGAAGCATGAATACGGCGGAAGGATACTTAACCAGCTGAAAAAGCTTGGAAGCTCCTGTGACTGGACCCGTGAAAGGTTTACCCTGGATGAAGGCTGTTCAGATGCGGTTTTGGAGGTTTTTGTCAGATTATATGAAAAGGGGCTTATATACAGGGGTGAGAGAATAATAAACTGGTGCCCCAAGTGCAAGACTTCCATATCTGATATTGAGACTATTTATGATACTGCGAAAGGGCACTTCTGGCATGTGAAGTACCCCGTAAAGGACAGTGACGAATATATAGAAATTGCCACTACAAGGCCCGAGACAATACTGGGAGATACTGCCGTAGCGGTTAATCCAAATGACGACAGGTACAGGCATCTCGTCGGCAAGACATTGATACTGCCGCTTATGAACAGAGAAATACCGGTAATAGAAGATGAGTATGTCGATATGGAGTTTGGAACCGGAGCAGTTAAGATAACACCGGCCCATGACCCCAATGACTTTGAAGTAGGCATGAGACACAATCTTCCGATGCCAAGGATACTGAATGATGACGGTACAATAAACAGCTTAGGCGGTAAATACAAAGGGCTGGATCGGTATGAAGCAAGGAAGCAGATTGTTAAAGATTTGGAAGAACAAGAGCTGTTGGTTAAAACAAAAGAGCATGAGCACAATGTGGGACACTGCCAAAGGTGCAGCACAACAATAGAGCCTTTGCTTTCAAAGCAGTGGTTCGTTAAGATGAAGCCCCTTGCTGAGCCTGCAATAGAGGTTGTAAGGGACGGCAGGGTAAAATTCGTGCCGGAGAGGTTCACGAAGATCTATTATAATTGGATGGAAAACATTCAGGATTGGTGCATTTCAAGACAGCTGTGGTGGGGGCACAGGATACCCGCTTACTACTGTGAGGACTGCGGAGAGGTAATTGTATCAAAAACAGCACCGGGCTCCTGCAAAAAATGCGGAGGGAAGCTTAAGCAGGATGAGGATACCCTGGATACCTGGTTCAGTTCTGCCTTGTGGCCTTTTTCCACCCTTGGCTGGCCGGAAAAGACTGAGGATCTTGAGTATTTCTATCCTACAAGCGTACTGGTTACCGGATATGATATCATATTCTTCTGGGTTGCCAGAATGATTTTCTCAGCAATGGAGAATATGCAGGAAGAGCCTTTCAGGCATGTCCTGATTCATGGCATAATCAGGGATTCTGAAGGCAGGAAAATGAGCAAATCCCTCGGAAACGGAATAGACCCTCTTGATGTAATTGACAAATACGGTGCGGATGCATTAAGATTCAACCTGATATCCGGCAACTCTCCCGGAAATGATATGAGATTTTTCTGGGAAAAGGTTGAGGCCTACAGCAACTTTGCCAATAAGATATGGAACGCTTCAAGATTCGTTCTTATGAACCTGGATTATGACAGGGTAAAGAATGCAGTTCCGTCGGAATACTCATCAAGCCTGACTGCGGCGGACAAGTGGATAATAAGCAGGTTCAATACCGTAGTAAAAGAAGTCACCGAAAACATGGAAAAATTTGAGTTGGGCATTGCGGCACAGAAGATTTATGATTTCATGTGGTCGGAATTCTGCGACTGGTATATTGAGCTGGTAAAGCCAAGGCTTTACGGGGATGACGAGGAAACAAAGCTGGCGGCACAAGCTACCCTGTGCGATATATTAAAAGGGACAATGCAGCTGCTGCATCCATTCATGCCGTTTATTACGGAAGAGATATACCGGCACCTGCCATCGGAATATGAATCAATTGTGATTTCCAGGTGGCCGGAGTATAATGGGCAGGCATATCAGCCGGAAGAAGAGCGGAGGATGGAAAAGGTCATGGAAGCAATAAGGGGCATAAGAAATGTAAGAGCTGAGATGAACGTTGTTCCTTCCAGAAAAGCCAAGGCAATTGTAGTAACAGCAGATAAAGATGTAAAAGAGGCTATTGAGGAAGGCAGGCTATACTTTGAAAGGCTGGCTTCTGCTTCAGAGGTTGTTATACAGGATTCCAAGGAGGGCATTCCGGAGGGGGCAGTATCAGTACTTATTAATGGTGCTGAGATATATTTGCCTCTTGAAGACCTGATAGATTTCGAAAAAGAGCTTGAAAGGCTTAACAAGGAGAAGGATAACCTGGAAAAGGAACTGCAGAGGGTCAAAGGAAAGCTCAGCAATCAGGGCTTTATAGGAAAAGCCCCCCAGAGTGTAATAGAAGAGGAGCGGACTAAAGAAAAGAAATACCAGGAAATGCTGAATAAAATATATGAAAGAATAAACTCACTGAAAAAATAACGAGGCGAAAAGATGTACTCCATTTCTATAAGCGGCAGGTACTGCTTTTGTTGCACAACAGGCGGTGAGCATATCTCCCGCCTCGTTGAAACGCTCGGGTAGGTTTTTGCAAGTGTGCAAAAACCCTCATTGAAATCTTGTTATAGCGGAGAGTAAAAAGCGATGAACTATAATGAAGTTGTGGACCTGATAGACACAACGGTGAAATTCGGATGCAAACCCGGCCTTGAAAGAACTGAGAAGCTTCTGGAGCTGCTGGGAAATCCCCATAAAAAGCTCAGGGTGATTCATGTAGCGGGCACCAACGGCAAAGGCTCAACAGCGGCAATGATTGCCAGTATTCTAAGCAGTGCAGGATATAGTACAGGCATGTATATATCGCCTCATTTGTTCAGGAATACCGAAAGAATGACTATAGACGGTATTGAGATTACGGAAGAGGATTTTACAGTGTATGCCATGCAGGTATTGAACATGGTAAAGCTTATGGGTGAAAAAGGGCTTGAAGAGCCTACCCAGTTTGAAATGTATACTGCTATGGCTTTCCTGTATTTTGAGCGTATGAAGGTTGACTTTGCAGTTGTTGAGGTTGGGTTGGGAGGCAGGTTTGATGCTACGAATGTAGCAGAACCTCTGCTTTCTGTGATAACTTCAATAGGCTATGACCACAAGGATGTACTCGGAGACACTATAGAAAAGATAGCCTATGAGAAGGCAGGTATAATAAAGGAAGGTTCAATGGCGGTAATGTATCCGCAGCCGTATCCTGAAGCATCGGCTGTTATTGAAACAGTGTGCAGGGAGAAAGGTGCAATTTTGGCAGAGGCGGATATTGACTCCCTGATACTCAAGGATTATGGCCTTAGCGGCCAGACAGTTGATTTTAAATACCGGGATTATGATATTCGCGGTATGAAGCTGCCGCTTATAGGGGATCATCAGTTATATAATGCCGCTGTTGCATTGACTGCCATAGCGGAGCTTGATAAAATGGGGCATCGGATAGAAGAAGCGGGTATCAGAAAGGGGATTGGGTCTGTTAAATGGCCTTGCCGTTTGAGCATAGTAAGCATCGAGCCTTTGATACTTGTTGACGGAGCACACAATGAGGATGGAATCAATTCTCTCCGTAACGCGTTATTGAAGTATTTCGGCAATCGAAAGATTATTTTTGTAATCGGAATGCTGAGAGATAAAGACTATGCTTATGCCATAAGAAAGCTTATGCCGATGGCTTATAATGTGGTAGCCGCGGAGCCTTTCAGTGAAAGAGCACTGACCGCCTCTGCAATGGCAGAGGCGGTGAAGCCTTACTGCAGCAGTGTAATTTCAGAGCCTGACATTAAAAAAGCAATTGAAAAAGCAAAGGAACTGTATGAAAAGGACTGCATGATATGTATATGCGGCTCGTTATATCTGGCAGGACGTGCCTATGAGTACTTGATGAAAAGAGATTAAATGAGAATGGGGACACGGGGACGTTTCGCCTGTCCCGGAGGGACACGTGAAACGTCCCCATGTCCCCGCTGTTTTATACATTAAACCTGAAATTGATTATATCTCCGTCCTGTACGATGTATTCCTTTCCTTCAAGCCTGTAGAGGCCTTTTTCCTTAACCTTTGCCATTGAGCCCAGCGCCTCGATATCTTTAAATTTAACCACTTCAGCCCTGATGAATCCTCTTTCAATATCCGAGTGGATTTTGCCGGCGGCCTTTTTTGCATCGGTCCCTTTTCTTATAGTCCAGGCTTTTACCTCGTCTTCACCTGCCGTCAGGAAAGAAATCAATCCCAGATAATCGTAAGTGGTGTTTGCCAATATATCAATTCCGGAGCTTTTTATGCCCAGTTCCTCCATGAACATAAGCCTGTCTTCTTCATCAAGCTCGTTAATTTCCATTTCTGCTTTGGCACATACCTCAATAACGGGAACATTTCTTTCGGCTGCATACTTCCGAATATCTTCCTTCTGGGGATAGCTGTCTGACTTAAGGGATTTTTCGTCAATGTTTATTACCAGTATCATCGGTTTTTCAGAAAGAAAGCTGAAGGTTTTCAGCAGGTCTCTTTCTTCTTCGCTAAGATTTATCTGATGTATCAGAAGCCCGTTCTCAAGGCCTTCCTTGCATTTTTCCAATACTTTAAGCTCTTCCAGGTTTTCTTTTGTTACCTTTTTGCCGCTTTTAATCCTGTCAATTCTATTGTCTATAATGCCCAAATCTGCGAAAAGCAGTTCCAAATTTACTGTTTCTATGTCACGCATAGGGTCTATTGAACCTTCAATATGCAGCACGTCAGTGTTTTCAAAGGCCCTTACTATATGTACCAGGGCATCGACCTTTCTGATATCCTCAAGAAATTGATTGCCTACTCCGGCACCGGTGCTTGCCCCGCTGACCAGCCCGGGGACATCGGTAAAGTCTATCATTGCAAAAGTTGTCTTTTTCGGTTTATATAGCTTTGAAAGAAAATCGATTCTGCGGTCGGGAATTTTTGCGGAGCCTATATTTGAAGCCACTTTTCCCGAGGCAAAATTAGAAATCTCCGCATGAGCATTGGTAAGCAGATTAAAAAAAGTTGTTTTGCCTACAAGAGGCAGACCAACCAGACCAATTTTCATGGATATTACCTCCTATAAAAATTAATTGATTAAAGAGCCAATCAGTTGGCTGTATATGTTTTCTGAGGAGTTTTTCCACTTTTCGCAGATTTGTTTCGCTTGTTTCGCAGATACGACATTAAGCTTGAGATCAATAAGCACAAGCTCGTTTTCAATAACCTTAAGGCTTACTATATATTCTTTATCGTCCATCTTTTTATATTCTGCAATTACCTGTGATTCCTTCCTGAGGCTTTCCTTATTTTTTGATATGTAATTATTGATTATCTGGGCGGTATTTTTTGATATTCTTTGCTCAAAGATTCCGACGGCTCTGATGCCGCTGTCGGTAGCCGTACAGCATTGCCTTTTCTGGTATTGGGTATGCTTTATCATTCCGGACTCTTCCAACTCTGAAATACACTGCTGGAAAGTGAAAAAGTCTATAAGGTTGTTTTCTAAAATGGCGTTTGTGATCTGTGATTTGGTCAGAGGTATTCCCACCTTGCTTAAAAGATACAATATCATAAGCTTTTTATCAGCCAATACCCCGCTGTCAAAAATCATCCGATCATCTCCTTTTAAACAGCAGTTCTGCTAAGTAGACAAATTAATTATAGCATAATTGATTTTGGATAGGCAAAAACAAAAATCAGACATGTTGCAGCCTGATTTTTGTTTATTTAATATGCTGACAGGCAATTATTTGCCTTCAAGCTGTTGTTCCGCCATTGTGATCAGCTTCTTAACCATATTTCCTCCGACTCTTCCGCAGTCCTTTGAAGATAGATTTCCCCAATAGTCTTCGGAGCCTTGGTGTACAGGCAAATTTAGTTCTGAAGCTATTTCATACTTCATATTATCAAGAGCCTTATGGGCATTTGGAACCTTCAGTCCTTTATTGTATTTTCCGCTTCCTGCAGCCATTTAAAAACCCTCCTTAAATTAAAATATTAATTAGAAAGCGTTGTTTGGTTTCATTTCTATGAGGCATTATTAATTTAACCTTTTTGTTAATAAAGTATGTTAGAACATTATGTTTTTATGAATAATATTATAGTTTGATGCATATAATTATAGTTTCAGGAAAAATAATTCAAGGACAAGAGAATACACTCTTGTCCCCGGTTGTGAGAAGCATTAAGTCATTTTTCTTTTGATAGGGATCTTTCTTCCCTTATTTGTTCCGTTTCTGTGAACACCCTGCTGCTGTACTTTTTGTGATTTTGCTTCTCTGTGGAAGTGTCTGTCTTGCGGCAATATAAGCTCTCTTGAGAATTCAACCATGTTTCCTGCAATATTTGTAAACTTGCTGTGCCTGTTCGACATATTTTCCACCTCCCAAATTAAAAAGTACATAATTATTTTACCCAAAATTTTATTTCTGAATTTTGCTTGCGATATGTGGGAAAAAATAACATACGCTTTATTGGCGCCTAATGTCGAAAGATGCGGAGAATTCTGGTATAATCTAAATTAGTACAGAGTGCTGAAAATACCGAAAGGAGTATGAAATGAAACAACTGAAGCGCATTATTACATTTTTTTTTATAATAATTATAGTACTTGGTTTTATTGCATGCACGCCTCAGATAGCTGAAGAACATCCCAAGAATCCGGAACAAAATTTGCAGGAGCCTGCAGAGACTGATGAGGTTGAAGAGCCTGATGAAGTTGAAGAGCCTGATGAGGCTGACGAACCAAAAGCTGACCCGGTAGATTTAAAGGCGATAAAGGCTAATGAGAACGGCCAGGTAATGATACTCATGTATCATGGCATCGGAGAAAAAGAAGCTGTATGGATGAGAACGGCAGAAAACTTCAGAAAGGATCTGGAGGTGCTTTACAGTAAGGGATACAGGCTTATAAGCCTTAAAGACTTTATAGAAAACAATATAAAAGTGGAGGCAGGATACACGCCTTTTGTGCTCACTTTTGATGATGGAGCAAAGAATAATTTTAATATTATCGAAGAAAACGGAGAGAAAAAAATTGACCCTGACTGCGCCGTAGGAATACTTGAGGAGTTTAAAGAGGAGCATCCCGACTTTGGCAGCGGAGGCAGCTTCTTTATATATTATCCCATTCCCTTCAGGCAGAAGGAGCTTATTAAGGAGAAATACGAGTTCCTTATTGCAAATGGCTATGATATCGGCAATCATTCCTACAACCACGAAAACCTTGGAAAGCTCAGCATTGAAGGTATTCAAGAATCCTTGGCAAAGAATGTGAAAAGCACGCAGGAATATCTGCCGGGGTATGATGTATATGCCCTTGCACTTCCCAACGGTATAGGGCCTAAGGGAGATGACTACAAATATGCAGCCCTGGGTGAATATGAGGGAGTAAAATACAATCACAGGGCAGTGCTTAAGGTAGGAAGCAATCCTGCACCGTCTCCTGTGAATGTTAAGTTTGACCCTATCAGGCTCCCCAGGGTGAGGGCCAGTGAAATGGAAACAGAGGGCGTGGGTATGTATGATTGGCTTCAGTATTTTGAAAAGAAGCCGGAAAAGCGTTATATAAGCGACGGAAATCCGGATACTGTAGCAATACCGGAAAGCGAAGCGGAGTATGTGGACAAATCGAGGCTGAAGGGGAAAGAGTTAGTGATATATAAAGAATAATACGACGGGGACATGGGGACGGCAGGGACACGGGGACGTTTCCCCTGTCCCACTTCCAGTGGGACACGCGAAACGTCCCCATGTCCCTGCCGTCCCCATGTCCTCAAAGGAAAAAATAATCACCCTGCCCGTCACGCAGGGTGATTACGTTTAACTAATCTCTTCGTGGCAACCGCACTTTACGGTGTCCGGTTACCTTATAATTATTATAGCATAAAAGGGGCAAGAGTGAACATATTTTTGTAAGGAGTATCCAGTTTATCATGGGATATTGCATGATCACAAAATTATTTTATTACTGAAAACGCATTTCTTCAAGAAATAACCTTCCGAATAATATATTTTCAATAATTGTTTCTTTGAAATAAGGGTTTGGCATCTCGCAGCTGCTTCCTGATTTTTGAAGGAAATACAGCTCTTCACTTTCTCCCATGACCTCCGCATAAAGCCTGCCGTCTTTATAAAGCTTGTCACCTATCCTCAGATCTATATCTCTGAAGCTTATCTGTTCGAAGCCTCTTCCCTTGCAATTGCTTTTTCTCTTTTTTTTCATCTGATACACCTGCTTAAAGTATACAATTTATTGTGCCACATTCATATTTTCGACATTTTTATCATAAGAATTTATACTGATATGCAACTCGGCTGATAAAAATGTATATTTATCGAATTATATTGACAAAAAATAACAATGAATGTATAATACATAGCAATAATAGCAAAAAAAGGAATAAATAGAAAGATAAAACATAAAAGGGAAGAGATAATAAAAATGGTAATTATGCCATATATGGGGGATATGAATGAGATTGCTTTCAGCTCTTTACCATGAGGGTATAGAAGAATATATCGAATCCATTCCGGGGATTGAAGTATTAGACGTTGTCGGAAATAAAAGATCCTTGCTTGATTCATTAAGCAAGGATAAATACGATTTGGTGCTTATCTCCAAAAGCCTTCCCGGGAATGAGGAAGCGGATTTATTGATAGAAATGCTTGCCTCCGAAGAGTTCAAAGGCCCAAGAACAGCATATTTGTACGGAGAGTATGATGGTTATTGTGATGATTTCATAAAGTTTCTGATAAATCATGGGATATATGACTTCCATGTCGGTGATGAAATAACCTCCAAGGATATTGAAAGGCTCATTTTCAAACCTGCAAGCAAGGAGAGGGCACTTTACTATTTTAGAAGCCATTATGACAATGAAATGAATGTACATTACCCGGAACAGAAAAATAAAAGGAATAAACGCTTCTTTGAAGGAAGCCCCCTGTTCAATTCCGGATTTGGCTCATTGTTCAGCAAAAATCATAAGAAAAATCCTAAGGAGAAGCTGATTATTTCTATAATATCAAATCAGGCTACCGGCAAGTCCCATACGGCTTGGAACCTGGGCTATTGTTTTTCCAAACTGGGATATACCACAAGCCTTTTTAATACTGACAGAGGTTATTCCGCAAACTTGTTTTTCGATATTGATGAGGTTTATTATAATCTGTTGGATTTTACCCTTCAGAACAACATGCACAAAGATATACTTGACAATTGCTATAGCAGAAAAAAACTTAGAGTTGTTACCGGTAAACTTGGTGATGAGGAAGAAATCAGCAGTGAAGACTTCTTGAAGCTGCTTTACTGCATACGTACAAAGTCGGATATCACAATCATTGATACAAGGACAGGTATATCAGAGCTGACGAAGCTTTCCATACAGAACTCCATGTATGACCTGCTGGTTTTTGACTGTGACATTATGCATTTTCATATGAATATGAGAATGCTGGAGGAACTGAAGGATGATTTTGTACCCGAAAAGACAATTGCCGTGATTAATAATACAAATATACGGTCTTCAAGCCATAAGTTCATATATAATGAACTGACAAGCTCGGGTATACCCTTTAAAGATATGGCATTCATAAGCAACTGCGGCTTTATAAGTTATGAAGTGATGCACACCGGCCTTACGCCGTACCAGGCTGCGGCTGACAGGAATAAAGGTTTTTTAGGTGATATGGACAGTCTGCTGGATAAGCTGGGTATTTACGGAGAGTAAGAAGGTGATAAGCATTGGCTTACAGTAAGAAAAACAAGGTTTATGCAGTGAAAAGAGCAGCCCTGATATTAAGCTGCATTGTTTGTGCAGTTTTAATCTTATCAGCAGGTTATATGTTGTACGGCAATGTATTTTCAGGAGAAGCGGCAGGAACTACCAGGAAAGGCAATGAAAACGAAGCAAAAACCGTGATGATTGCCAGGGCAAAGCTGAATATGGATCAAGGGGAACTGCTTGATGCAAGCAAGGCGGAATTAATTGAGATACCTGTTGAATTGGCACCTGAAGGAGCAATTAAAAGCCTTTCAAAGTTAACTAACATGAGATTAAGAAGGGAAATTGCGAAAAAGGAGTTTTTTAATGATATGGACTTGATGCCCCAAAATGCTGTTTATGAAGAAGGTGAGAGGCTGATAGAACATAATTTTGCTGAGGGGGCTGTTCCTGCCTCGGTTACAGCGGGAAGCATAATAGACATCAAGCTTTTTGTAAAGGGCGGAGAGGATAACATAGTCGTTTCAAAGGCTGCAGTAATATCGCGCAGCGACAATCTGTTGTCCTTTTACCTGGACGGAAGGGAGCAGGAGTTCATTAAAGAGGCGGCTGCAGAAGGAGCGCTCTTTGCTGTTCAGTATATTGACGCTTCGCAGCAGGCAAGTGAAGTTACTTATACTCCATTATATAACAAGGATAAACAGAACTGATTGGAAGTGGTATTCTTGCGCGGTGCAAAAGGAAAGCTTATTTGCACATGGTCTCCGATGATGCATGGAGAAGGGTGCTCCACCTTAGCCTGTGGAATTGGCATTGGACTGCAATACTTTTCAGGGAAGAAAGTGCTGATTGTCAATAAGAGCAATTCTGCCAGCCACATGGAAAGATACGTGGAGAAGGATATTGAGATTAAATACTCAATGGACAATTTGAAGATATTCAATAAAGAAATAAAGACGGAGCATATTTTGACCTATGCAACCCATATAAATAAGGATTTATACATGATAGCCGGCTCCAGGCTGAACAGGGATATAACCAGGGAGAACTGCGAATTTGACAAGATCTTTTTAGAAAAGTGCCTGGCAGGTTTTGACCTTGTAATTACTGACCTTGATACAGGAGTCAGGTATGACAACAGGCTGTACCTGGACCAGGCCGACAAAATTTTAGCGGTTGTTACACCAAATGAAATGATAATTGATGAATTGTATGATGATTATAGGGTACGGGATGCTCTTGGCTATTTTACAGATGAAAAGACAGTGGTAATAATTAATAAGCTCTGTGACGGCTGGGATACTGCCAGTGTAATCGGCAGATACAAGAGCAGGTACTCCTTATCTGACGTCTTTGGGCTGAATTATGATGGAGATGCCTTAAATGCCTGCTGTACCGATAAGAATTTCTACTCATTTCTTATGAAGGAGACGAAACGTGAAAAGAATACATTTACAAAGCAGTTGAGTGAGATCTGTCGCTTTCTTATCGAAAGGCTGAACATGGAAAATAATGCTGCAGACAGAATTAAGCATAGGAATATCTTTAAAAGGTTTTTAAGGAGCAGCATTTACTGACGGGGGGTAAAGCATTGGACTTAGGAAAACACCTTATTATTGATTCATTATGCCTGCATATGGAAAAGTACATCAACAGTTTCATTAATTCAGAACCCTCAGATGAACAGGGAAAAAACATAGTATCGCTGCTCAGGGATTACAAGGAAAAATCCACCTCCGGCCTTCCGGAAGCAAGGGAAGTCATAAAGTCACATATAAAGAACAGTATTCTTACAGGCTTTGATATATATATGTCCAACGAGAAGGGAAGGCTGGAGGATGCGAGTATGTTGGAAGGGGTATGCATTGATGAAGCAAACGGATTTGCCGATTTGATATTACCCTTCAATGAACCGCATAAACTTACTTCGAGAGAGAAATTTGAAATAATTCTGCATAAGAACGGGAATTCATCCGGTAACGGAAGGGACGGAGCCTTCAAGGCCATTCTCGTAAGGTATCCATGCTGCAGCAAGACCAGGGAGGCTGAGGGATACAGGAGCTTAAGGCATGAATATGATGAAGCGGATATTGACTATATTTATAATAATGAAGATTATGAGCTTTCTTTCAGCGATAAGATAGAAATTATCACACAAAGGCTGTATGAAGAGATATTCGGACTTAAACACATTGATATGCTGGCTTATTCGGATATTAACGAAGTTGGTTTTTCAAATAACGGGAAGTATGTTTATTGCTGGTCCGGTGAAAAGATATGGCTGAGCTTCCTGCAGATAAGCGAGATGGATGCCAGGGTGATACAGGATAGGGCTATCAGCTTTGAAAAGCACTGCCCCCAGCTTGATGTAAGCCATCCGGAGATACTGTGCCATAGGGGTGACGGGGCCAGAATAACAGTTACCCAAAAGCCGTATTTTTCGGCACGCAACCTATGCATAAGGATTTTTAATCAAAGCTGTGCCGGTTTCAATGATCTGATAACCGCGGATAAGCTGAGGACATTGATTATTGCTCTGGTTAAAACCGGAGAGAGTATCTGCCTTCAGGGGGGATTAGGCACGGGAAAGACTACCACGATGAATGTAATGTATGAACTGCTGGATGATCTTTTGCATATCGGAACAATAGAGGACTATTTTGAGCAGCATATTATGGAGAAATACCCTTACAAGCGCATTGTTGAAGGGCAGGCAGTCAACGGTAAGGATCTTTTGGACGTGGTCAAGACACTGCTGCGGATGTCCGTGGATGTGGCCAATATCGGAGAGGTCAGAGACGGAAATGCATTGTTCGCATTCATTCAGTTGGTGCAATCTGTCTCAGTTGCAGCATGGTTTACTACACATATAACAAATCCCGAGACCACGGTGCCGAGGCTGAAGAACATGCTTATCGGCACAGGCAGGTACTTTTCCGAGCAGAGTGCGATAATGGACATTGTACATTATATAAATATGATTTTTCAGCATGAAATAATAGATGGGCGGATAACAATAACAAAGGTTGTGGAAATTGTTCCCTTGGTGGCGGTATCAAGTGACGGTGAATATGATATTGAGACTCCCAGAGAGCAGCTTGAGAAGCTGTTCTATATTCAACAGCTGCGGAGCAATCCATATAACATGTTCAGGTTGAATACCATAATGCAGTCAGTGGATGGAAGGGCAAAATTCGTCAACTATCCTTCAAGAAGGATGGTGGAAAAAGCGAAAGGGGACAGACAATCATGGGAGTATTTAAAAAACCTTATACGATTGATTGAGATGGATACGGGCATGGCAATACCGGAATATGCAAGGGGGTGACTTGATTAATGCGGAATTATAACAGCAAAGGCATTTTACATGCTCTGCTTGCCGGGCTGAACAAACGCCTTAACCGTATAAACCAGAAATCGCCAGCTCAAAACGCAAGGACAAGCCTGGCACTTCTTTCCGTTTTGACAATTCTTGGTATTATATACTTTCTGTTTGCATGCAGCACTTTCAAGGGCCTTTGGTACCACAGGGCATTATGCGGTTTTTCTGCTTTTATATTCGTGTATTTGTGCAAAGAAACGTATTTTGAGATATATGAGAAGCGGATTAAAAGGGATTTGCCGGATACCTTAAAGAAGCTCACTCATTATTACAATCATTATAAGGGAAATATCATTCCTGCATTGGAAGATACTGTTTCCAAGTGTCCTAAGAGCAATAGGATCTATGTGATAAAAATCAGGGAAGCACTGATGAAGCCGGACTATCAAGTGCAGATAGAGGAACTGGAAAGCAAAATGCCTATGATCTGGCTGAAAATGCTGTGCCGGCTTATTCTTTCCGCAAAGGAGAATGGGGGCATATCCTCAGAGGGAGATACCGTTTCAAATAATCTGAAGCGAATGACCAATATGATTACCTTTCTTAATATTGAACAGGGGTATAATGATGCTGAGCTTCTGGGAATGCAGATTTTTGTGTTTTGCACTCCATTTTTGGTGATACCCTTGACAAAATGGTACAATACCAGTTTGCTTTCAGACCTTAACATGGGGGACATATATGGAAGCATACAAGCCCAGGGACTTACTGCAATTATGATGTTTATCAGCGGGGTTGGAACAGTTTTCATTCATTGGATGAGAAAGCTTCAAAACTGATTAAGGAGTTGAGCAACATTCGGTATTTCATATTGATTCAAGCCATTGCAATTGCTTTGCTGACAACTGCGGCTTCTATATTTGTCCATCAGTATTTCAGGTATCGGAAAATCAAAAGGTTATATAGGGCTGATTATGCCAGGAAAAACTGCTTGAAGAGTATTTCCAGGTTCCTGATTTTTATGCCGCGATATAAAAGCAGAAGATACAAAAATTCAGAGGGATTGATAATAAACTCAGGACTGAGAGTTTCAGTAGAAGAATTTTATTTGGCAAAGACATTGCTTTTTATCCTCGGCTTTGTGTTTTTTATCAGTGTACAAACTACAAATACTTTTGCCATTTACGATTACGTCATTAGCGATTTGAATATGGGAAAGACATTGATAGATGATAATGTACCAAATGATTATACATTGCAGCTTGAAAAAGAGGTTTTCATTCATATAGACAGCAGCCTGCCCAAGGGGAAAGCGGCCCTGAAGGAACTTAAGGATGAAAACAATTCCCAAATTTACATCGAATATATAAAGGCCCAGATAAGCGGTAAATGGGCTGAACTGGAAGAGTATGCAGGGGAAACAGCTGAGAGGATATATAAGAAACTGATCAAAATCAGAACGATAGAAACAGACTACCTGATTTATTTAACTTCATTTATACTGGCAATAATACTGTATTTTATCCCGAACATAATCGGACATTTAAAACTGATACTTATCGAGGACAAAAGGGATTGGGAAATACTGAACTATATTTATGTATTTTCAATGTTTGGGAGAATGCCGCCCTTTAATATAAAAAATGTACTTTCCAATATTTTGGTGATTTCAGATATCTATAAACCAATAATAAATGAAGCCTTGAATAATTTAAACAGCGGTAAAGGGGAAGAGGCCTTTGACAACCTGCTGGGAAAAGTGGAAAATCAGGAGCTTTATGAACTCCTGGAGTCCATGCGCCTTTCTATTAGCACAGGGCTTCTCAATATAGTGGACAATATTGATGAAATGGCGGTAAACCAGCTTAAATGGCTGGAAATAAAGAGTCTAAAAAGAAGAAAGTCGAAGCAGGTAATCGCAATGGTTCCGGTAGTACTGGTAATGCTTGCGGCAGTCGTATATTTTTCCTACAGCCTTTCGACACTTTCCAATCCAATGAACTATTTAAAATAAATGGGGGGAGTATGAATTATGGAAAAATTCTGGGCGGTAATATTGATATTTGTTGTGGTTGCAGCAGCGGGGCTGATGTATGTCAATCAGGTGTATATTCCTCAGAAGGAGACTCAGATGACAATGGCAGAAATGGCGAATCAAACTTTATCTGCGGTTAAATTGGAGATAGGGGATGATAGTGTTACTCAAGAGGTTAGTGGGTCTGAAATAAAAGATATAATAGAGGATTACTCAGATGATGATATAGAAATTTACATCAATGGAGTAATTTATGATGGTAATAATGAAATTGATCTTTCCAGTCAGTACTATATGAGAGTAATAAAGAATGATGGTGAGATAACTGAGATCAGGTTTACGAAGATTGTGTAGTTAAATAAACTTTTTGGAGCTGTTACACTATAAAAGAATAATGCGACGGGGACACGGGGACGTTTCCCCTGTCCCACTTCCAGTGTGACACGCGAAACGTCCCCATGTCCCCGCCGCATTATTCTTCAGATGTGAAAATATAACTGCAAGGAGATTATGCAAATGGAAAAATTCTGGGCTTCAATATTGGTTATCCCGATTTTCACATGGTACTCCTTCCATGCCGTCCTGGACAGGGATTTCAGGATAAAGCAGCAGGCAGTGGAGAATATAGTATATCAATATACACAGATAGCTGCAAAAAAAGGTGCCTTGTATAATTCTGTCTATAATGAGATGAAAGAAAGATTATCAAGGTTCGGTACATTTGATATCAGTTTGACGGCAGAGAGGTTCACCGGCAGCAGCGATATGCCGGAACTGATAAAAGGTTCATATATAATAGGAAGGGATTTGCGCTCGGAAGGTTTTGACATAATAAACATATATGCTGAGAGCATTAACCGTCATCCCCTTGGAAGGTTGTATGAACTCACACCTTTTGGAACAAAGTCAGGTGCGGAAGCAGATATCAGGTATTTCGGCAAAGCATCGGTATATATTCAATAGTATAGGAAGTGGCTCGATGAAGTCGTTTTTTTGGAGTTTGATTTTTATATTCTGCACATGGAGCATGTTCTTCATAGGGAAGGGAGTAGACAACATAGACATTATGGCTGAGAGGTACAAGAGGGCACTGGATGCCGGAGCAAATGCAGCTTCCGGATACAGGGCCTATTATTCTGAGAAAATGCTTTATAATCATGGTACAGGATTCGGCATTGGCCTTGAGGACAGCAATAATTTGCCGGTAGATAGGGAAGAGGCTGTTAAATGGTTTTACCGGTTGTTTTTCAGGAACCTTGGTATAGAGGACACCAATAAGCAGAATGAGTATAAGAGGTATATGCCTATGAAAGCCATAATCCTTTTTGACAGGCTTATGATAGCTGATGCGGATGACAACTGGCATACATATGATCCTGCAGGGGAAAAAGAATACATGATCCAATACAGAGGAAAGGATTATAAGTTCACATTGTCTGATCAGGTCTATGACATTGAAAACAGCTCGTGGATTATGGCAGATGATATAGGGCTGGAGGCAAAAGAAAGAAAAGAGCTGGTCACGAATTACATAATCAATGAGCTTAACAGCTTTTTGGATAACAGAGGCAATAAGGAAAGCGGCAGTTATTACAAGATAGTATTCTCTCTGGACGATGCTTCAGACAGTAAGCTCAGCGGAATAAACGGGATTAACTTTTTTATACTATGCGAAGGAATACCCATACCATCACTTAATCCCTTTAAACAGGAAAAGTTTTTTGCTTACAGCGTAGGCGGAAGCGAGATAAAAAAGAAGCAGTTGTGATGATACAGATGTTAACGACTCCCCCACCTGAAATGCCAACGCATTTTTTAGGTGGGGGGCCTTTTTGCACTATACTATGTATTAATATGCAGAAAAATGACGAATTATTACTATATTTGTATTACTGTTATTATTGGAATTTTCCGACTAATGTAAGATAATATATATACTGGCATTTATTCAGATGTCATGGGAATTATTATTCACTGTAAGATTAATAAATAAATTTTCTTATGGGGGAGCTGAAAATCTTGAGGGACCTGCCTTACATTACTGCCGTAGACAATAGAGTGGAGGATGTAAATAACCCTTTTCTTGATCTTACGGGATATACGGAAAGTAGTATCCGGGGAAGAAATGTAGAGGAGATATGGCAGCAGCTTCTAAGAATAAGTATGGACTTGGACAATGTAAAGTGCTTGAAGGAATGTAGCTGCTATATGTTTGACATCCTGCGCAGGGCAAAGGAAGTGACTATAAGCTATACTGCGGACTTTGAGCTGAAACAATGTATTTATACTTTCAAACAGAAAGTGAATTCCATGCTTGAGGACAAATTTCCATTTCTTGAGCATGCAAATTCCGCCAATGATACGGGAGTAGCCCTTTACAGTGTGCCGGAATTCATACTCCTGAAAGGGAATGAGAGTCATAACAGGTTTTTAAGCAGGCTGCTCGGCGGTGCGGAAGACATTATCGGAAAGCGTATTGAGGAGATTCTGCCCGATTGGAAGGGAAGCGATGCGGAAAATATATTCAGCAATGTTGTAAAGACAGGCAAACCAATATTCTATGATGAACATATGAGGGAACATCCGTCAACAGGCATTGTCTGTACGAGATATACTCTTACCCCGATTTTTGAGGGAGAAGAGTTAAGATACCTTGTGCTTATTCACAATGACGTTACTAAAAATCTGACAATAGAGAGAGAAAAAGATTATTTTGAAAAGCAGAGGGATTATCTGTACAGGCTGTTCAATGCCATGAATCTGCCAATCATATCTTTTTCATATCCCGAATTTAATATTAAGGAATTTAACAATAAAGCATTGACTGAATTAAGTGAACTTACAGGCATGGATAATTTGACTATTGACCCGAGTATTTCTTGCATAAGCCTGGCTGAAATGATACCATTTTTTGATATTAGCAGTGCAAAGATATTAGTTGAACGGATGAAGGAAACCAAATCTCCTGTGTGCCATAAAAAAATGGAACTATGTAAAAAAGGCCGCAAGGTATATTATGATGTTACTTTTCATCCTTTTTTGAACATAATGGAGGAAATTTCAGAGATATTGATAGTTGCTGCGGATGTTACCGACGAAGTGGAAAAAGCGAAGCATATGGAGAATATATTGAAGCTTAAGGATGAATTCTTATATTTTATTACTCATGAGTTTAAGACTCCGTTATCGGTTATTAATGCGGCAGTACAGACCTTGGAGCATTGTTACTCAATGCAGATTCCTGACAAAGCCAGGTTTTTAATTGGAAAGGTTAAACAAAATTCATACAGGCAGCTTAGACTTGTAAACAATCTGCTGGAGATTGCACGTATAAATTCGGGCTATATCAAGCTCAGACAAAGGAATGTGGATATAGTTTTTCTGACAAGAGCTATTACTGAGTCTGTGGCAATCTATGCCCAGCAAAAAGGCATCGAATTGGTTTTTGTTACAAAATTCCCGCAAAGAGTAATTGGGCTGGATGATGAAAAACTTGAGCGCGTTCTTCTTAACCTGCTTTCCAATGCAATTAAATTTACACCCGCAGGCGGAAAGGTAGTGGTGGAACTGTCCTCAAAGCTGCATAAGCACAAAAGGGTTATCTGTATCAAGGTAAAGGATCAGGGTGTCGGAATCCCTAAGGAAAAACAGTCTGTTATATTTGATCGTTTCGGACAAGTAGACAATTTGCTTACCGTCCAGGCTGAGGGCAGCGGGATAGGGCTGTATCTTGTCAAGCTTATGGTGGATTCCATTGGGGGAGAAATAACTTTGGAGAGTGAATGGGGTAAGGGCAGTGTGTTTACTTTAATGATACCCTCAAAAAAATCAAAGGAGAATGCCAAAGAGCAGAAATTCAAGCTCAGATCCGACAATCGGCTTATACAAACCACAGCTATTGAGTTTTCAGATATATACTTATAAGGAGTCAATTCGAATCAATTGCATCGGAAGGCAGCGTTATATTTTCAACAATGTATTGGAATATGCCCATTGGAGTTTCCACCTTAACGTCATCCTTGACTTTCTTCAGAAGGAATGCCCTGCCCATAGGCGACAGATATGACGCACTATCGATATTAAGATCTGCTTCGCCCATAAAAGGAGATACAATCTGCATTTCCTCAATTTTGTTTGTATAACAATCCTTCAGAATAACCTGACTTCCGATTATTGCAAAAGGGCAAGTATCGGATGCATTGTCATCCACAAGAACCTCATTGTATATAATGTTTTCAACACCCTTAATATAAGAATCCAGGAGTTCCTGAAAATCATTCCTTTCATTTGTCCACACAGGATAATATTTATCAAGTACATGAAGCTTTTCTTCTTCTATTTTAACCAGGTGATTAACAAGCATTTCATATATTTTTTTTGATATAATAGATTTTGACACCATTAATACCTCCTAAATATTACATTAAATGGTAAATAAAAATATAATACAACAAGGCACCTTGCAGCAAATCTGCAAAATGCCTGTAAATACAGTTTAACATAAATGTAAATGGATGTAAATAGTGGATTGCATTACCATTTAATTGAAATGCTGGATTTTTCGCACAAAATATTTTTGAGTGCTCTAATAATCGTTGAATGAAATATTAAAATACATCTTGACAGTTATGTAAATCTGGATTATTATTATATCATACCAAAATGGTAGGAATTAAGAAAAGGCTTTGAACGGAAAGTGTAGGCACACAAATATTTCTTCAGAGAGAGGCTGCACCGGATTGCTCCGATAGCTGAAAGCAGCCTTAGTGATTAGTGCTGAAAGTGCGTCCGGGAGCTTTTGACCGAACAAGGCAAAACAAAGGCTTAAGTAGGATATTACGGGAGCACCCGTTACAGTGCAGGGATATGTTAGTATCCTTAAAAAGTAATAAAAGAGTGGAACCGCACTTTATGCCTCTTTATACATATGTATGTATGTGTAAAGGGGCTTTTGTTTCCGTAAACCAAAAATCTATAGTAAAAGGGTGGTAATAATGTTTGGACGACTGAAGGAAGACATAAGGACAATATTTGAAAGAGATCCTGCTGCAAAAAGTTATCTTGAGGTTATATTGTGTTATCCGGGCCTGCATGCGGTTATTTGCCACAGAATTGCTCACGGCTTGTATCGCAGGAGGTGGTATGTCGCAGCAAGGCTGATTTCGCAAATAAGCAGATTCTTTACCGGAATAGAAATACACCCCGGTGCTGCGATAGGAAGAAGGTTTTTTATCGATCACGGTTCAGGAATAGTTATAGGCGAGACAACTGAAATAGGTGACGATGTGACCTTGTATCAGGGGGTTACTTTGGGAGGCACGGGAAAAGATAAGGGAAAGAGGCACCCTACCATAGGGAATAATGTAACAATCGGCTCAGGAGCTAAAATTCTTGGACCAATATCAATAGGACATAATGCAAAAATTGGAGCCGGTGCAGTAGTGGTGAGATGCATACCTCCGAACAGCACGGCTGTCGGTGTACCTGCTCATGTGGTAGGAAGGGAAGGAATAGACGAGACCTATGTTGATTTGAACCATACGGATATTCCTGATCCCCTTGAAGATGAAATCAGGGAACTGGAGAAGAGAATCAGGGAATTGGAACGAAAACTTTTTTCTATTGATTAAAGCTCAGAATAATATTAACATAACATTAGCAGTAATTATTATATTCAGAGGTGATAGAAATAAAAGAAGTATTTAAAACAGTTATGAAAGACGGATTAGCGTATCTTACAATACCCGCCTTTGAAAAAACCGGCATGGTAAAGCACTGCTTCACTACAAGGATAGGCGGTGTAAGCCGGGGCATATACAATTCACTTAATACCTCCGATGATAAAGAGGATCCTGTGGAAAACGTTCATAGGAACCTGAAATTGGTGTGCGGAGCTATAGGTATTGATTATAGGAATCTGGTGTTCTCCGACCAGACTCACGAGGATAATATCAGGATTGTTTCAATTGCAGACTTGGGAAAAGGTATATCCGTACCGAAGGATATAAGAAATACGGACGGGTTAATGACAAATATACCGGGGATACCCTTGATAACCTTTTATGCCGACTGTGTACCGCTTTTCTTTCTTGACAAAGAAAATAAAGCAATTGCAGTTGTGCATTCGGGCTGGAAGGGCACGGTGCTGAAAATAGGAGCAAAGACAATAAGGCAGATGACGGAGGTATATGGAACAAAACCCGGGGATTGCCTGGTGGGGATAGGGCCTTCAATAGGCCCGGAGTGTTTTGAGGTCGGACAGGAGGTAGCGGATCAGTTTGCCGAAAGCTTTGGCACCCGGCCTCATATTATAAAACCGATAGGGAACGGGAAATACACGGTTGACCTGTGGGAAGCCAATAAACTGATTCTTATGGAAATGGGAGTGCCGGAGAATAATATTACAATCAGCGGATTATGCACAAAATGCAGGGAGGATTTGTTTTTTTCATACAGGAGGGACAAAGGCAGAACGGGAAGTATGTCGGCAATAATGGAGCTGAAGGAGGAAGATACCTGATGAACCGGAAGATACTTATTATAGAGGATGAAGCAAATATTCAAGAACTTCTTAGGTATAACCTGGAAAAGAACGGGTATATTGTTACTATTTCAGATAATGGCATAGACGGACTTCAGAAAGCTCTTGACCAAGTGCCTGACCTGATACTGCTTGACCTTATGCTGCCCGGACTTGACGGTTTGGAGGTATGCAAGAGGTTAAGAATGCAAAAAGCAACAAGAAGGGTTCCTATATTCATGCTAACAGCAAAGAGTGAAGAGCTGGACAAGATATTGGGCCTGGAGCTGGGAGCTGATGACTATATTACAAAGCCTTTCAGCATAAAGGAACTCATTGCGAGAATAAGAGCTGCAATGAGGAGATCGGACGATGAAAGCAGCGATGCGCCCGACAAAGATGAAAAATGTAAAATCTTCAAAGCAAGAGGTATTGAAATAGACGGCGAAAAATTTGAAGTAAGGAAAAACAATGAAAAAATTACACTGACCCTTAAAGAATTCGAGCTTTTGAAAATGCTTGTAGAGAATAAGGGTAAGGTTTTGACAAGGGATTTTTTGTTGGATAAAATATGGGGATATGAATATATGGGTGATACAAGAACTGTTGATGTTCATATCAGGCATGTAAGGCAGAAGCTTAATGATGATGAAGGCAGCGGCCGGATGATTGAGACTATAAGGGGTGTAGGCTATAGATTCATAAGTGAAGGTGAATAATAATGCAGCGAAAAATTTTTTTTAATATTGTCGTTGTACTTCTTCTGGGAGTGATCATTTCAGGTTTATTGTCTGCAAGAATAGTGAAAAAAAACCTTCTCAGTGATATTGAGAAAAGTCTTACAACAGAAGCCGCTCTTGTAAGGGAGCTTCTGGGGGAAAGCTTAATAAACAACAGCAACGATATAGGCATTTATGTCGGTAAGATAAAACAGACTGCCAGCTCGCGAATAACAATAGTAGATGCTATGGGCAATGTAATTATTGATACCGATAAGGAATACTCTGAAATGGAAAATCATGCCGGAAGACCTGAGATTGCAGCAGCTTTAAAGGGCGAGGCAGGAAGTTCTATAAGGTATAGCAGTACTCTTAGTGTGGATTTTATATATGTGGCACAGCCTATTTTGAAAGGGAGCAGCATAATTGGAGCCGTGAGGCTGTCGAAACCGCTCTATGAAGTTAAAAATATGCTTAATAGTTTGTATATCAATGTCTTCATTGCAGTACTAATAGGTATTTTTGTAGCTTCAGTGCTTGGATATAAAATGGCGATGAATATAACCAAGCCGGTTAAGGAGATTACGTATACCGCATCAAGAATTGCAAAAGGGCAGTTCGACAGACGGATTAACATTACAAGCCGGAATGAAATAGGTATATTGGCAGATTCCATAAATGACATGGCATCAAAGCTGAGGGACACTATAACCAGCCTGCAGGATAAGAATATAAAGCTTGAATCTATAATGTCCAGTATGATAAATGGAATAATAGCAATAGACAATTCAGAAAAAATACTATTTATAAACCATGTGGCAGAGAGCCTCCTGGGGATTACCGACAGAGAGGTCACAGGAAAGCATATCCTTCAGGTTGTAAGGAACAATTCCATTGATAATTATCTGAAAAAAATATTAATGAACAAAGAGTTTTTTAGTACAGAGGTAAACTTTGATGACTCCAATGAAAAAATATTGAAGCTTTATGCCAATTCTATAAAGCAGAATGGTGAAAATGGTATTGAAGGAATTATTATAACCATACAGGACGTAACTGAGCTTAGAAAGCTGGAAAGAGTCAGGACGGAATTTATTGCCAATGTTTCTCATGAACTCAAAACCCCTTTAACATCCATAAAGGGGTTTACAGAGACACTTAAATCATTTGATTTTGATGATAAACAGGATGCAATAAGGTTTTTAAATATAATTGAGGATGAAGCAGACAGGCTTTACAGGCTTATTAACGATATACTGTCCTTATCCGAACTGGAACAGAAAAAAACAAAGACTGTAAGAAAAAAAATAGATATAGAAAAGGCTGTAGTAGAAGTTATGTCAGTACTGAAAAGCCAGAGTGACAAGAAGAATATTGAACTGTCTGCGAAGATTCAGGAGGGGCTTGGAAGTATTTGCGGTGATGGGGACAAGTTCAAGCAGATGCTGATAAACCTGATAGACAATGCAGTAAAATATACTCCTGAAAATGGGAAAGTGAGTATAGAGGCATATAAGCAATCACATAATGCTGATTTAGACAAGCTGATTATAAAAGTAAAAGATAATGGTATTGGAATACCAAAGCAGCATATACCAAGGCTTTTTGAAAGGTTTTACAGGGTGGACAAAGCAAGATCCAGATCGATAGGAGGTACCGGACTTGGACTTGCAATAGTGAAACATATAGTAATACTTTTCAATGGTGAGATAGAAGTAACCAGCGAAGTAGGAAAAGGCACTGAGTTCAGAATAATACTGCCTATGGAATGATAAAAACCGCAATTTTGCGGTTTTTTTTTACATGAAATTAACAATTGCTTAATATTTCTTTTACCATACCTTTATTTAATGTTAACAGTACTGTTGTATATTCTAATTGTGATAAGAAAAAAATAATACGATGAAGGTTAAGGAGGATTTATTAGGATGAGAATTAAGAAAACACTTGCATCCATTTGCGCAGCAGTATTGCTTATAGGTGCTTTAACAGGATGCGCACCGGCAGAAACAAAGGAACCCGCAGCTAATGGTTTGGGTGAAAGTATAACATTAAACGGTTCAACATCGGTGCAGCCGCTGGCTGAAGAACTTGCAAAAGCATTTAAAGAAAAAAATCCCGATGCAACGATAGACATACAGGGCGGCGGCTCAGGTGTAGGTATAAAATCGGCTGCTGACGGAGTTGTAGATATCGGAATGTCTTCGAGGGAACTCAAGCCCGAAGAAAAATCATTAAAGGAATTTAAAATAGCTGTTGATGGTATAGCAGTAATAGTAAATCCCACAAATGAAATACAAGGCCTTTCAATGGAGCAGATACTCAAGATATACACCGGAGAAATCACAGACTGGAAGGAAGTAGGAGGGAAAGAAGGGAAAATAACGGTTGTAACCAGAGAAGAAGGTTCCGGTACAAGAGGAGCATTTATAGAGCTAACCAAAGTTGAAAGCAAGTCAGAAGGCGACAGGACTGTTGCTTCAGCAATAACACAGGGTTCCACAGGTGCGGTTATTACAACGGTAGCGGGGGATCCCAATGCCATAGGCTATGCTTCCTTCGGATCGGCAAAAGAAAATACGGACATAAAGCTGATAAGTGTGGACGGAAAGGCATGTACTGAAGAAAACATATATGCCGGAGAATACAAGATATCGAGGCCTTTTCTGATGCTCACACAGGCAGAACCGACAGGGCTTGCCAAAGCATTCCTTGATTTCATAATAAGCGAAGAAGGACAAACGGTTGTCAGTGGGCATAATTATCTTAAGGCTGTGAAATAGGACGGAAAAGAGGAGCAAATATGAAGGCTTATGAACGGGTGATACAGTTGGTACTTTTTATCAGCGCCATAATAGCCGTGCTTGGAGTTATACTGATTTCATACTTTATAATCAGCGAGGGATATCCTGTGATTCGCAAGGTCGGATTATTGGATTTCCTTTCAGGTAATAGGTGGGCACCAACACAAGGAGTCTATGGGATATATCCTATGATTGTGGGGTCATTGCTCGTTACAGCAGGGGCACTGGTGCTGGGGGTCCCGATAGGAATCGGCTGTGCAATATTCCTGGCAGAGCTGGCAAAGCCTAGAATAGCAGGAATCCTCAGGCCCGGAATTGAATTGCTGGCGGGAATACCTTCAGTTATTTATGGATTGTATGGACTGTCAGTAATTGTTCCCTTCATCAGAAAAGTGTTCAATAATCAGGGCTTCAGCGTTCTGGCAGGGAGCATAGTTTTGGCAGTAATGATTCTGCCTACAATAATCAATGTTTCTGAAAGTGCCATAAGGTCAGTACCGGGAGATTATAAGGAGGCATCCTTGTCCTTGGGATCCTCTCATTGGCAGTCCATAAAAAATGTCATAGTACCTGCTGCCAGATCAGGTATAATTGCCGGAGTGATACTGGGAATGGGCAGAGCTATAGGAGAGACAATGGCAGTAATAATGATAGTAGGCAACAGTCCCGTTATGCCTGATAGCATATTATCACCGGTAAGAACTCTTACAGGCAACATAGGTATTGAAATGGGCTATGCCGGCGGAGAGCATCAGCAGGCTTTATTTGCAACCGGCATTGTACTTTTTGTTTTTATCATGCTGCTTAATATAGCTGCAAACCTTATTCCCAAGAAGGCAGGTGAATAAAGTGACTGAATCGAACATTACATCAAGCAGTGTGAATAGAATCAGAAAGAATGAGAAAATAGCGTTTTTATTCCTGTGGGCAGCGGCGATCATAACTGTGACTGTGCTGATAGCTATAGTTGGAAGCGTGCTGGTAAACGGAATCGGCCATTTGAGCATTGAGTTCCTGACCCAGGAGCCTGCAAACATGGGTAAGGATGGCGGTATATTTTCTATTATAATAACAACAGTATATCTGGCATTATTCTCGCTGTTAATTGCAGCCCCTATAGGCATATGCGCAGCAATATTCCTTACTGAATATGCCAAAGAGGGCCCTGTCATAAGGCTGATAAGGTTTGGAACCGAGACACTGGCAGGAATTCCTTCCATAATTTTCGGCCTTTTTGGGTATGTTTTCTTTGTTGTGTTCCTGAAATTCAGGTATTCCATGGTATCCGGAGGGCTTACACTTACATTTATGATACTTCCTACAATAATAAGAACAGCAGAGGAGTCTATAAAAATGGTTCCAATGTCTTATAGGGAAGGCAGCCTTGCATTGGGAGCAACAAAATGGCAGACAATATATAAAGTGGTTCTGCCCGCTGCGATCCCGGGAATACTTACAGGAGTCATATTGGGCATAGGCAGGGTGGTAGGAGAGACAGCAGCAGTGATATACACGGCAGGAAGCTCCTTAGGATTGCCCAATTCAATATGGAGGCCCGGAAGGACTATGGCGGTACACCTTTATATACTGGCATCCGAAGGATTATCAAAGAGTAATATGTATGCAACTGCTACTGTATTAATAATAACTGTGCTTATAATAAACTTTACAGCCAACAGGCTGATAAAGCAATTTATAAGGTCTTAGCAAAGGGGGATGAAAATGGCAGAAAACAAGATCGAGGTCAGCAAACTGAACTTGTATTATACAGATTTCCATGCTCTGAAAAATGTTGATATAAATATAGCAAGAAATGCCGTCACGGCTCTCATAGGACCCTCAGGATGTGGTAAATCTACATTTTTGAGAACCCTTAACAGGATGAATGATCTTATTGACGGTGTAAGAATCAGTGGGAAGATTTCTCTTGATGGTGCTGATATTCAAAAATATGATGTGATAGAATTAAGAAAAAGAGTAGGTATGGTATTTCAGAAGCCCAATCCTTTTCCCATGTCAGTTTATGATAATGTTGCATACGGGCCCAGGGTTCACGGGCTTAGAGACAGGAGAAAGCTGGATGACATAGTTGAAAAGAGTCTTAAAAGTGCTGCAATATGGGATGAAGTAAAAGACAGGCTAAAAAAGTCAGCATTGGGGCTATCAGGGGGACAGCAGCAAAGGCTGTGTATTGCCAGGGTTCTTGCGGTAGAACCTGAGGTACTTCTTATGGATGAGCCTACCTCAGCACTTGATCCGGGTTCAACCCTTAAGATTGAGGATTTGATGGAGCAGCTTAAAAAGGACTATACAGTAGTAATCGTAACACACAACATGCAGCAGGCGGGCCGTATTTCAGACTATACTGCTTTTTTCCTCAATGGAGAGATAGTGGAATGTGATTTGACGGAGAACGTGTTCTATAAACCGAGAGATAAAAGAACAGAGGATTATATAACAGGAAGATTCGGATAAACAGTGAGTAATTGAAATGGAGGTGTGAGGATGACACGTAATTATTTTGACCAGGAATTGCAGGAGCTGCAGGTATTGCTCCTGAAAATGAGCAGTATGGTTGAGGAGATACTTGGAAACTCCGTAAAGGCTCTTAAGGCTCAGGATGCAGAGTTGGCGCAGAAGGTCATTGATGATGATGATGAAATAGATACCATGGAGTATGTAGTGGAGGACAAGTGTATCAAGCTCATAGCACTGCAATCCCCCCTTGCCAGGGATTTAAGGGTAATTGCCACAGCACTTAAGATAATTACAGACCTTGAGAGAATAGCAGATTATGCAGTGGATATTGCAAAAATAACAATTAAGCTTCAGCATGAAAAGTATATAAAAGAGCTTATAGATATACCCAGAATGGCAGAAATTGCAGTAAGAATGGTAAAAGGGGCTATAGATGCATATGTACATCTGGATACTTCCCAAGCCCATGAAATTGCAAAGCTTGATGATGAGGTAGACGGGCTGTATAAACAAATTTTCAGAGAGCTGTTGTTTATTATGATGGAGGATCCCAGGACCGTTCACCAAGCTACTTATTTCCTTCTTATAAGCAGGTATCTTGAAAGAATATGCGATCATGTGACAAATATATGTGAGCGCATCATTCATACAGTAACAAGTGAACATGTGAATTTAAATGAGTAAAAGGATATTTCGGCAAAGTATTCTTTTTATTGCACAACAGAAGAAGAATGCGGCGGGGACATGGGGACGCGGGGACATGGGGACGTTTCCCCTGTCCCACTTCCAGTGGGACACGCGAAACGTCCCCGTGTCCCCGTCGCATTCTTCATATATTGTTATACCCCTATAGTATAATATGAAGCTGATATGATATAATACTATGTATAATTATTGGCGAATGATGGGTTTGTATGTAAGGGAGGAAAACAATTTGGCGAATCCGGGCGTAGAAATATTGGAAGTACGTCCTTCAAGCATAGCAGAGGAATTGGGCATAAAAAAAGGTGACAGGCTCATAAGCATAAACGGCGCAAGAATAAAAGACATTCTTGAATATAAATATCTTACTGCAGATGAGTTTCTTGAGGTGGAAATAGAGCACGGCAATGGCGAAATATGGATTTATGAGGTAGAAAAAGGGTATGATGAGGATATAGGAATAATCTTTGAGGGAATTATCGACAAACCAAAGTCCTGTCATAACAAGTGTATTTTTTGTTTTATTGACCAACTGCCCTCCGGGATGAGAGAAACCTTATATTTCAAGGATGATGATACAAGGTTGTCTTTCCTGCAGGGTAATTTTGTGACTCTTACCAACCTTAGTGAAAGAGAGATAGACAGGATAATCAAGTATCACATAAGCCCTATAAACGTATCGGTGCATACAACTGATCCCGAACTTAGGAGAAAAATGCTGAACAACAAGAATGCAGGAAAGCTGATGGATTATCTCGAAAGGCTTAAGGAAGGGAAAATAGAGGTTAAGGCACAAATAGTGCTTTGCCCGGGAGTGAATGACGGAGAAAATCTCTTAAAGACTTTAGAGGATCTTGCCGGACTGCATCCCCAGGTTAGCTGTGTTGCTGTTGTACCTGTAGGTATAACCAAATACAGGCAAGGCCTATATGAGCTTGCGGAATATGATGGGATATCAGCCGCTTCGGTAATAAGGATGGTCAGAAAAGCGCAGGATAAGTACCTGTCCGAACTAAATACAAGATTTGTATTTCTGTCTGATGAATTTTTCCTCATATCAGGGGAGGAACTGCCCGGGTTTGAGGAGTATGAAGAATTTACGCAGCTTGAAAACGGAGTAGGCCTTATTGCACTTTTTAACAGAGAGGTTGAAGAGTCCCTGAAAAAGCTTGGAAGATATAATAAGAAAACGAGGCTGATTACTATAATAACAGGAGAATACGCCGCACCAAATCTTAAAATGGCGGCATCAAAAATTGAAAGCTGTATAGAAGGCCTCAAAATATGTATTTTCCCAATAAACAACGACTTTTTCGGGCCCGGTGTGAAGGTAGCCGGCCTGCTTACAGGAAAGGACATTATGGATCAGCTTAAGGATAAGAAAGTCGGAAGGGATATATTCATACCTGATTGCATGCTGAAAAAGGATGAGAAAATATTTCTTGATGATGTTACTGTTGAAGAGATGGAAAAAGAGCTTGGAGCTAAAATCACAATATGCAGGGAAGACGGCAGTGACCTTGTTAAGAAAATAATATCGGTTTAATGGATTAGTGTCAGGAGGTGAGGCATATTGGCAAAGTCAATTGTTGCAATAGTAGGACGTCCCAATGTCGGAAAGTCAACCCTTTTTAACAAATTGGCAGGTAAGAGGATTTCCATAGTTGAAGATCATCCCGGTGTAACCAGGGACAGGATTTATACAGAGGTCCAATGGCAGGACAGGGCATTTACCTTAATTGATACAGGCGGGATTGAGCCGCATAGTGAGGATTTGATGCTGAAGCAGATGAAGCAGCAGGCTGAAGTTGCTATAGAAACTGCTGAGGTTATCGTATTTCTTGTAGACGGACAGGAAGGTATAACCCCTTCCGACCGGGAGGTGGCCAATTTACTACGAAGGACCCGTAAGAAGATAATACTGGCAGTTAATAAGATAGATGCACCGAAGTATAAGGACAATATATACGAATTCTATAATCTGGGATTGGGGGAACCAATGGGGATTTCTTCGGGGCAGGCTTTGGGATTGGGGGATCTGCTGGATGAAATAATCAATAACCTTTTACCGGAGGAAGAAGAGGTATATGATGAATACACAATAAAGGTTGCTGTTGTGGGGAAGCCCAATGTCGGCAAGTCTTCCCTTGTAAATAAGATACTCGGAGAACAAAGGGTTATAGTCAGTGATGTTCCGGGCACCACAAGGGATGCTATTGATACTCCCTTTACCATAGGAGAAGACAAATATGTATTCATTGATACTGCAGGAATGCGTAAAAAGGGCAAGGTGTTCGAATCAATAGAGAGATACAGCGTTATCAGGTCTCTCACTGCCATTGAAAGGGCAGATGTGTGCCTTATGCTAATAGACGGAAAAGAGGGCGTAAGTGAGCAGGACAGTAAGATTGCAGGCTATATTCACGATCAGGGAAAGGCTGCTGTAATAATAGTAAACAAGTGGGATATAGTGGAAAAGGATGATAAGACCATAGATAAATATAAAGCGGATATAAGAAATGAACTTTCCTTTATGGAGTATGCACCCATTCTTTTTATCTCTGCTTTAACAGGACAGAGGGTGAACAAGGTTCTGGAGCTGGTTAACCATGTATCCAACCAGCATGCCATGAGAATTTCAACAGGTATGCTGAATGATGTGATAAACGAAGCTGTGCTGACTAATCAGCCTACTGTCTCAGGAGGAAGAAGGTTTAAGATTTACTATGCCACACAGGTTTCAATAAAACCGCCGGCCTTTGCACTTTTTGTAAATGAGCCCTCCCTGATGCATTTTTCATATCAAAGGTATCTGGAGAATCAAATCAGAAAAGCCTTCAGCTTTGAAGGGACTCCGGTGAGGTTTTTATTGAGGAAGAGGGAGTAGAAAAAAGGGGGGTACTTATTATAGATGAAATATGTATTGGTGAGTATAATTCAGGATCCACAAATGTCTTTAGGGTATTGGGCGCAAAGGGCGGAAAAGGCATTGCAACAACAATTGGACTGATGCTGCCCATGATCCTTTAATGGTAGTCCTCATATTTATTGTTGGTGTTATAGTTATTATCACTACCAGATATGTTTCTCCGGCATCAATAGTGGGAGTGACAATATATCCCATAGCAATGATAATGACACGGAATCCAAATTTGGACAAAAGAAGATAACAGAGCAGGAGGGTAAAGGATGAGCAACAATATTTCAATAATTGGTGCCGGTGGCTGGGGGACAGCCGTATCGGTGCTGCTTTCAGGAAAAGGGTTTAATGTCAGGCTTTGGGCAAGGGACAATGAATTGATTGAAAAAATGAGGGACACAAGAGAAAATCCTGCTTATCTGCCGGGTGTGACATTAAAGGAAAATATTCTTGTATCCTCTGACATTGAATACTGCTGCAGCGGGAGTGAAATAATCATTATCGCTGCTCCTTCCCATGCAATGAGGGATACGTGCAAAAAAATAAAGGAGTTTTCATCAAAGAAGCAGATTATTGTCAGCCTGGCAAAGGGTATTGAAAACATTACACTGCAAAGAATGTCCGAGATTATAAATGAAATCATGCCTGAAAACGAAGTGGCTGTAGTTTCGGGCCCCAGCCATGCGGAAGAAGTGGCCAGAGGCATTCCTACCGCCGTAGTTGCATCATCTCCAAAAAGAGCAGTGGCTGAGTATATACAGGATATATTTATGAGTCCTCTATTCAGAGTATATACAAATCCGGATATTATCGGGGTTGAACTGGGCGGGGCATTAAAAAACATAATTGCCCTGGGTGCGGGGATTATTGACGGGCTTGAATTGGGTGACAATACAAAAGCAGCGGTTATGACCAGGGGCATAGTTGAGATGGCAAGGCTGGGAGAGTCCCTGGGGGCTTGCAGGAGCACTTTCAACGGCTTGTCCGGTATAGGAGACCTGATTGTTACTTGTACAAGCATGCACAGCAGGAACAGAAGGGCAGGAATAGCCATCGGACAGGGCAAATCTGTGGAAGAAGTGATTAGAGGTACAAGAATGGTGGTGGAGGGTATCAGGACCACCAAATCCGCATATCTTCTGGCACAGAGACAGAAGGTGGAGATGCCGATTACCCAGGAAATATATAACCTGCTTTTTAATAAAACGGATATAAGGAATTCGGTAATGAACCTGACCATGAGATCCAAGACCCATGAGATGGAAGAAGTAGCTGAACGCAAAGTATTTGAATGGTAGGTGTATCCCTTTGAAGCTCGAAGATTGCTTAGCAATCTTCTTTTTTTGTAATAATAATTGCACATGCACATATATATTTAGAGAAGGACTATGCAATTATTTGAACATTATTAAGGAGGGAAGAGTGTGGAAGGATACGATGTTTATCAAGATATATCAGAGAGAACCGAAGGCTGCATTTACATAGGAGTTGTGGGACCGGTCAGAACAGGCAAATCAACATTTATAAAGAGATTTATGGATTTGCTTGTGCTTCCTAATATGGACAATGAGTTCAAAAGAGAAAGAACCCGGGATGAGCTTCCCCAGAGTGCCAACGGCAAGACAATTATGACAACCGAACCTAAATTTGTGCCTAATGAACCTATTGAGCTGACTTTAAGAGAGAATGCAAAATTTAAAGTCAGGCTGGTAGATTGTGTAGGATATCTTGTGGAAGGTGCAATGGGCCATTTGGAGGATAACAGCCCAAGGATGGTTAATACTCCATGGTTTGAAGACCGCATACCCTTTGAAGAGGCGGCGGAGATCGGAACAAGAAAGGTTATTGCGGATCATTCCACAATAGGCCTTGTTGTGACTACCGACGGATCCATAACTGATCTTCCGAGAAGGAGTTATATAGAAGCGGAGGAAAGAGTCATTAAAGAACTGAAGGAGCTTGAAAAACCATTTATAGTGGCTCTGAATTCCGCAAGGCCGAAGGCACAGGAGACGATTGAACTCAGAGAAGCTCTCGAGACGAAATATAATACTCCGGTCATGATAATAGATGCCTTGAAAATGGAAATGGGAGATTTGGAAGGGATTCTGGGGAAAATACTCTTTGAATTTCCTGCCAGGGAGATAAACTTCCATATACCGCGCTGGATGGATACACTGGAGCTGGATCATTGGCTTAAACAGGGCATAGTTGACAGCATTAGAACAAATCTCAGTGAAGTAAACAGAATAAGAGATATTGACGATGCCATAAGAAAGTTTGACGGTGCAGAAAACCTTCAGGCAGTGGAAATATCTGATATGCGCCTTGGAGAAGGAGTCGTGAATATAACCATAAGCCTGGACGACGGACTTTTCTATAGGGTTTTGGGAGAGGTTTCGGGCTATAGCCTGGAAGGAGATTATCAGCTTGTCGCATTGGTAAAGGAGCTGGCCCAATCAAAGCGCGAATATGACAAAGTCAAGTCAGCCTTGGGGGATGTCAAGGAATTCGGTTATGGCATGGTAGCTCCTTCCGTGGAGGAAATAAAGCTTGAAGAGCCTGTAATTGTGAAGCAAGGCAGCAAATTCGGAGTAAGGCTGAGAGCCAGTGCTCCATCGCTGCATATAATAAAAACCGACATAGAAACTGAAATTGCTCCGATAGTCGGAACAGAGAAACAAAGCGAAGAATTCATCAAATACTTTATGGAGGAGTTCGAGAATAATCCGCAGAAAATATGGGAATCCAACATGTTCGGAAAGTCTTTGTACGATATGGTCAAAGAGGAGCTGCAGGGCAAGCTGTACAAGATGCCGGAGGATATTCAGAACAAGCTGCAGCTTACGCTGCAGAAGGTTGTAAATGACACCCGGGGCAGCTTAATATGCATAATCATATAGAGGAACAAAACAAAATAAGGGCGTTCTGATTTATTGCAAACCAGGACGCCGGTTTTTTTAAAAATTTTTGAAACTTTTTTGTGCATTTAGCAGTATTTAGATATAGTGAATATTTAAGAAAATAATATTTGTGATAAATTTCAAGAGGGGGTTATACTGTGACGGAAAGTACAAAAAGATTTAGAAATCCTTCGGAGCTTAAAATTGCCGCCAAGGAAAACCTTGATGGCAAATGGCTGACTGCCATTGCTGTAACTGTTGTCGCATGGCTGCTGATAGATGCGTTTACATCAAGCAACGGAGGGAATGCCGCTTATAAGTGTATAATAGAGAACGGAGAATTTATAAGGGTTAGAGCCGAGGGAAGTTCATTTAAAAATTTGATGTCTATTGTTAGCTTGATATTGGGGGGACCGGTTTATTTCGGAGTTGCATCTTATTTTCTAAAGCTTGCAAGATATGAAACGGCTGAGTTCAATGACATGTTTAAAGGCTTCAGCTTGTTTAAGACTAATTTTGTCCTGCATTTGGCGATGTTGGTCTTTACGCTGCTATGGGCACTGCTGCTTATTGTGCCGGGCATAATCGCTGCAATAAGATACTCCATGGCCTATTATATACTTGATGACAATCCGGAAATCGGAGCTATGGAAGCTATCAGAAGAAGCAAAGAGATGATGGAAGGTCATAAGATGAGGTTCGCCGAGATGTGGTTTGGTTTTCTCGGATGGTTTTTATTGGGCATTTTTACCTTTGGCTTGGGGATGATATATGCACTTCCTTATTACAGGGCGGCTAAAGCTAATTTTTATTTGGACTTGAAAGAAAGCTACAGTGTTTAAAAGACCCTATAACACATTAAAAGTAACAGGCATGAGCCTGTCACTTTTTTTTGTTTTTCTTATGCTTTTTTTGGATATTGTCAGAAGCGGGGGCCGATATTGAATCGGTGTATGGAATCCTGGTGGTCTCATTTCTGCCTTCATCTACAGCCCCGGTGCTGCTGGCGGCATTTACTCCTTTTGAATGCTTCAAATCATCAACTCCTTTTATCTGATATTCAGCTACACTATATTTTGCAGCTATTTGCGAATTTTTATTCGCAAAGGACACGGGGACGTTCGGGACAGGAGAAACGTCCCCATGTCCCTTGCGATATTATTTTTTATTTTTTGAAACAAAATGAGGACAACTGCAGTATATAATATTGAAAAAGATATTCACCCGGTTCGAGGTACGGGTGAATGAATCCAATTGACGGGAGCGAATTATTATGGGATGCAGAAGAAATAAGAGAGAGAAAAGTGATTACAGCAGCCGCGGAGCGGTTTACTCTTTGGTGAACCTTATATTTGGATTGACAGCTCTCACAATCAAAATAGCATTTAAAATTGTTGAGATAGTATTTCAGACTTTGTTCGGATTTATTTCCCTTATTTTTCCCGGCTACAAAAATTCTCGGAAAACTCCGGACATGTATGAAAAGCCGGTGGAGAAAAATGCGGCACCCAACAATGTAAGAGAATTTAAGAAGCCGGAAAGCAGCAAGGCACAAGCCGGTGCCCCGGAAGCTGAAAGCAGTGATGCTTCTGAGGAGGTTCAGAACAAGGATTATTATGTGGTATTGTTCATACTCACAATAATTCCTGTTATAGTGGCTCTGGCAATGGGCAAGCTGTATTATGCGGGAATAATAGGGGCAGCAGGCTTTGGGCTTATGATACTGGTTGGGATTACAGCATCCGTATACGGAAGCTTCAGTAAAAAGGCCGCGGCACAAGGAACTCGTGAGGATGAAGAAGAAGCTGAAGAGGATGATTCGGTAGAGAAGCTGATAAAGGATGCTTTTGAAAAGCTCTTTGCGATAAGGAAGGATATTGGAAAGATACCGGACGCAGATATAAGGGCAAGGCTTGAAGCCATATGCTGTACAGGGGAGAAGATAATTGGGGAGGTTAGGACAAATCCGGAAGGACTTGCTCATGTCAGGAAGTTTTTCTATTACTATATTGACGCTTTTGGTGAAATAGTGAATAAGTATCTGAAGCTGTCAAGCTTTGAGGAGTCTTCGGAAGAAATCGGAAGACTGATGGCTGAGACAGAAAGATCCTTTGCCGATATAGACGGGATTTTTAAGGATCTGTGCGAAAAGCTGCTGGAAAAGGATATGATGCATCTTAAGGCAGAGATTAATGTAATCAAGAACAGCAATTAGAGTTTGTCAATACTTTGTGAAAATGTCACCCTAAAAGTGACTTAATTATCGTATGAAAATGTCACTTTCAGTAGGAGAAAAATTTTTAAGGATCCCGGTTGACAACGAGCCTCTCCTATATGATGATAAGCCAGCGGGCTAAGCCTTCATGCCCCGTAGCTTTTTCTCTGGAGCTGGGCTAAGGGCATACTGGCTGGCCGCCAATAAGGCTATCATATAGGAACCTCTCATTGTCAACCGTACTTAAAATTTTTTCTCTTAGATTGGGGTTAAGCATACTTTTTAAGGAATATGTCCTCAAGAATTCTGAGGATTTCCTGGTCACTTTCTTCATAGTTAAGCTTTTTCATCAATGTGTGACCATATTTGTAATAATGACTGTCTGGCGGAGTCCAGGGCTTCTTTTTCTTAGGTTCTGAAGGTGTAGTAACTTTAATTGGTTTTATATAGTTAATGACATCAAAGGTGGTTTTCTCATACTGTGCCTTTATTCCAAATACAGGGCTTATCAGTACG
>JAKJBU010000079.1 GCA_022706825.1 Bacillota bacterium | reverse complement strand
GGAAGTCTTGTCCTCTATATTGCCAATTTCAGTGATCAATGCTTCCAGTTCTTCATCAATATTGGAAGTATCGTTTGAGTTATATGTTCCGTTTGCCTTCTGAACTGCCAGTTCCTTCATACGAACGAGCATCGAGCTTACTTCATTCAAAGCACCTTCAGCGGTCTGGATAAGTGATATGCCATCCTGGGCATTCTTCTGAGCCTGCTGCAGACCTCTGATCTGGCCTCTCATTTTTTCGGATATGGACAACCCTGCTGCATCATCAGCAGCCCTGTTTATTCTGAGGCCTGAGCTTAATTTCTCCAAAGCCTTGGTCTGGTTGGTCGCATTAATACCTAATTGCCTGTGGGCATTCAATGCCATAATGTTATTGTTGATTCTCATAATTTTTCCTCCTTGATTTTTAATTCAGCCGGATTCCTTTCCGGCAATATATCCATAAGATCAATCAGCACCATGGGTCCAATAATGCCTCTTAATCTTATAGTCTAATTAGTATATCGGCTGGAGTATTCTGTAACTTTATGATATTTCTTATTATTTATATTATAATTTTGTTATTTTTTGATTGCTTCACGCAATTTGCCAATATCAAGATCCGACATATCAGCAGACTTGAGGTTTTCATCCTCAACGGCTGCAAGCAGTTCTTTCCTGAATATCTTCACATCCCTTGGAGCCTTTATTGCAATTTTTACCTTATCCTCGGATATTTCGGATACTATTATTTCAATGTCATCTCCGATAACAACAGCTTCATCTTTTTTCCTTGTCAATACCAGCATCAGACATCAGACTCCTTTACTATTCTATGGCGTATACTGTACTTTTCATCATCAAGTATCTCCTGTATAGCCTTGTTATTATTCACGTTCACTACTATCGGAGCTTTAAGATTGGCTGTAGCATCCTTAAAATTGCCGGGTATTGTAAGAATCGCATATAGCTTTACATCTTCAGGCTTTTCTATTCCCAGCTTCTTTACCGTACTATCGCTTATTTCAATGTCATAATCCTTATAGGCAAAAACCGGAGGAATTAGAATAAAGCATATGTTTGTTTCCTCCAGGGACTGCAAATAGCTTATGTATGGATTATCTTCGTCATTAATCACAGCATAGCGGTGCATATCCTGAAAACCCGGCAGCCCTTCATCAAAAATAATAATATCTTTTTCGCTTATCTCAAGCTCGCCGAAAAATTTAGTTTTTACTACCATGTTTTCACCTCATTATTTAATAAGTCGGTGTTCAGCAAAGCTGAACCCATTGATTTTACCTCAGGAAATCAACAAGTGAGGGCTGAATTATCTTCGCTCCTCCTGACAATGAAGCCTGATACACATATTCCTGCATTTTAAGGTTCATAACCACTTCAGCTATATCCGCATCTTCGTTTTTCGAAAGCAGGTCCTTCAAGTTTAATGTGTCATCCAATATCCTGTTGCTCGTCAGCTCCACCCTGTTCATCTTGACGCCGATTTCAGCTATTATTGCATTCACATTGTAAAACTGATTATCAATTCTGGTCAATGCACTGCCTATACCCTCAGTATCGTCAGCTTCCAGGTCGGCAATCAATTGATCAAAAATAGCTATCAGCTGGGATTTGTCACCGGTTGTCACTTTGGAAACAGATTTTTCATTCTCGTTAATTCCAATGTCCGCACCCGATTGAATGCTGAACTCCCCGTCAGCCTCGAAAACTATCTTGTTATTGGCAACCGAAACAGAAACATGTCCGTTCAAATCTGCGGAAGCCAGTATTGCATTATTGATTTCGCTTTGTAAAACAGCAATATCGTTATAAGGAACATTAACGAGATTTATGGTTTCAGTAACTGCAGGAGGACCAGCATAAGTAATATCAAAGCTGGTTGCCGCAGTAATGGGGTTGTTGTCCAGGTCCAAGTAGCTTCCTGTAATGATTTGCTGCTGCTTAAGGCTTTCGGCTGTTGTGATATTCAGATCATCACCCGGCGAATAAAGTCCAAAAATCCTCTGGCCCACAAAATTCTCGCCGATTCTGTCTCCCACACCGATGTTTATTTCAATTAATTCATCAAAAGTAAGCTTGTTTGTGCCTCCCCCCAAATCATACCTTCCGTCCGTCGTCAGCAGGGGCTTGTCCGTCTTAAAGCCTGAAAACAGGTAGCTCCCCGCATAGGTTGTATTCCCTATGTGTATCAGCTGGTTCCGAAGCTCTTTGATTTCTTCAGCTATTGATAATCTCTCATTTATCGAATTTGTCTCACTGGCAGCCTGAACTGTCAATTCCTTAGCCCTCTTCAGAACTTCATTAATGTTTTTTGCAGCCATCTCGGTAGTACTAAGCCACGACAGTGCATCATCCGCATTCCTCTTGTACTGATCCATTGCGGCAACCTCAGTATTGAGCCTCAGGCTTCTCGATACACCGATAGGGTCATCGGAAGGATTGACAAACTTCTTGCCTGATGACAGGTTTCGCTGTGTCTTTTCCAATCTGTTGAGGTTCTTGTTCAGATTCCTCATCAGGTTATTAATTATCATAGAATTTGTAACTCTCATACCTTCACCTCATTATCTTCCTACCAATCCTAACCTGTTCACAGTTGTATCCAGTATTGCATCCAAGGTTGTAATCATTCTTGCTGAGGCATTATAAGCCTGCTGAAATTTTACCATGTTTGTCATTTCTTCATCCAGAGATACCCCGGATTCCGACAGGCGGCTGCTATATGTATGATCCGCCAATGCCTGTGAGTTTGTAGCCATTCTCTTTGCCTGATTGCTGTCAACAGCAAGGGCGGAAAGAATAGACTTTACAAAATCGTCCGGAGTACCTATTAGTGTTGTAAACATACCTTTATAATCCCTAAGCTCTATAAGCAGCTTAACATTATCGTTATTGCTCTCCCCGTTTCCTTCGGATGAAGCGGCTATAGTATTAGGATTTGTAATAATATCAGAATTCACCCTGAAATTTATGCAATTTATTTCCGGGGTATCCGGTTCATAGAAAAAATCCTGTCCCTGATTGCCCTCCAGGTCAATCCCCTTATTGTGCTGTTCATTAAAAGCTTTAGTAAATCCCTTTGCGTACTCATTCAGCTTATTAAGATAGTATGGTATCCCCCTGTAGCTGTAGTTTTCTCCGTCGCCGTCACGGATATCCAGCAAACCTCTAAGCTCTCCGCCTCCTACACTTACCTCCTGATTGTCCGATCCCTCCCAAACTATTCTGCTTATCTTGCCGCTGCCCAATTCTGTAAATTCTCCCGGTTCATCCACGGTAGCCAGCTTGTTGTAATTTATATGATTTATAAGGGTTATACCCCCCAGTTTTACATCCATATAATTGTTGCCGTTAGGCCCCGGCAATTCCGTTACTGTAATATTTACAATGGATGAAAGCTCATCCAGCAGCAAATTCCTCTGGTCCCTGAGATCGTTGGCCTTATTTCCTCCCAGCTCAAAGCTGAATATATGCTTATTCAGATTAGCTATCTGCTCTGACAGTGAATTTATCTGGCTAACCTTATTCTTTATGGAAAAGTTCACATCCCTTATTGAGTTTATCAGCTCATATCCGTTTCTATTTATAGTAGTGGTAAGCATATTGGCCTTCTCTATAACATTGACCCGGCAGGTACTGTCTCCCGGCTGTTTTGAAAGCTCTTCAAGGGCTGTAAAAAATTCATCCATAACAATCCTTATACCTGTATCGGAGGGTTCATTAAACACTCCCTCGAGACTCTCAAGCTGGGCCTGCTTGACACTCCACTCCCGGTAAGTCTTATTCTGGCCCCAGTACTTGGCATCAAGATAACTGCTTCTGATTCTGATAATATCGTAAGTCTCGACTCCTGTACCCACTACTCCTGTAGGGTCCCCATAAGTCGGCATGGAAGCCCTTTGTTTGGTTATCTGTCTTGAGTATCCTTCCGTATTGGCATTGGATATATTGTGACTGGTAGTATCAAGAGACCTTTGACTTGCAAAGAGTCCTGAAGTTGCGATATTAAATGAGCCAAATGTTGTTCTCATATAATCACCTCGTTATCTTCCGACCAAACCGGTTCTGTTTACAATCATTTCAATCATTTCATCTATTACATTCACAATTCTGGCTGCTGCATTGTAGGAATGCTCATATTTTATAAGATTGGTCATCTCTTCATCTATAGATACAGCACTCAATGCTTGCCTGCGAAAATCTATCTGATCCAAAAGTAGTTTTTGTGCATCGGTTGCAGTAGCTGCTTCCTGGCCGATATTTCCCAAATCGGAAATTAAATTTCTAAAGAATTCATCAAAATTGTACCTTCTGTCTGCTTCAATTGTTGTATAACCGTCCTCCGTAAAGTAATCATTATGCCTCAAGGCTGCAATTTTCAATGCTGCCCTGTTGTCCTCATTGCTGTATGCGTCTTCGGCAGCAGCAATCCTGTCATAATTGTCAAGCTCCGGATTAAAAGCAATTGTTGAGAGATCTATGCCTGCCCCACTATTGTCAAGAATATTCACGAAGAAGGGCCTTTGCGTAGTATCCGATATGCCGTAACCGGTAATATGTATGGCATTGACCTCATTTGCGACCCCTATGACAAACTCATTAAGCCTGTCCCGGAAACCCTTTACCAAGACATCTCTTGATTCAAAGTTTGAATATATGCTTCCTCCTGATATCTCAAGCCTTCCGTTGTCGCTTTCCCATACAAGCCGCACAAATCCTCTGTTTGCCGTATCAGGTACCGTTTTTATCAGTTCGTATCTGCTGCCTTCAACCAGCATGCGCCCTTCCAAAGAAATATTTATGGAATCTCCTTCCATAACCTGTATTTTCGCCAATCCGCTCAGCTCATCAATAAGTAAATTCCTCCGGTCTCTGAGGTCATTTGCTGTAACACCGTGAGCCTCTATCTTTTTTATATCAAGATTCAGGGTCGCAAATTCCTTCGCAATTTCATTAATCCTGTCAATATTCTCAATTATTTCCTTATCCTTGCTTTTCCTGAAATTAACCAGCATATTATCCATATTCTTTACAGTTTCAACAAAGGCAATGGCGTTTTCCTTTACCATTGCTCTGGCTGTCAGTCCCCCTGTAGGCTTGGAAAGCTGCTCCCATGAGTTCCAAAAATTGTTCATAACCGCCTGAAGGCCGTCCTCTGAGTTGCTGCTGAATATGGTCTCCAATTCCTTGACGCTTGCATATCTTGCTTCCCAATAGCCCAGCCCGGTTCTCTCCTTCTTGTACTTGTTGTCCAGGAATTCATCCCTGTACTGCCTTATTTCCTGCACATCAACGCCGTACCCAACCTGCATCACCTTACCGTTCCCCGAATGTCCCAGCTTCTGATAGAAGGCGGTGGAATTGGATATTATCTGCCTGGTATATCCGGCAGTATTCACATTGCTTATATTATGACCGGTAACATCCAGCGCCCTCTGATTTGCAAAGACTGCGGATACTCCGATGCTCAATCCTCTAAACGACATTAATACTCACCTCAAAATGCGCAAGGCTCATTGTATGCGCTCCGGTATTTTCCATTAATCCTAATCTATACCTTAGTATCAATAATGTTCTTTTTGCCTTGTTTGCTCTTATTCTT
>JAKJBU010000078.1 GCA_022706825.1 Bacillota bacterium | reverse complement strand
TGCTATTGTATGTTTAACTCCCAATTTCTTGGCGGTGAGACAGCAGACCATATTTACTTCATCACTGTTTGTCACGGCAATTAGCAAATCAGCAGTCTCTATTCCCGCTTCCATGAGAATATTGGTACTTACTCCGCTTCCTTTGATGCAAAGCACTTCAAGGTTCTCTTCCGCTTTGCTCAAAGCAGCATAATTCTTGTCTATTATAATTACATCATGATTACTCTTTGATAAGTTTTCCGCCAGATTATACCCTACTTTTCCGGCGCCGATAATGATAATTTTCATTCCTTAAGCCCCCATATAAATGTTTTTACTTGCAGCGTTACATCCTAAAAATTACACTATTTTCAAAGATGTTGTCAAATTGTTCCTTAAGCTCATTGACTATCTCAACCTCGTCAGTCATTACTGAGCACTCAAAAGTAGTACTTAACATATTAAAACTGTTCAGTCTGCTGGAGAAGGAAAGTACAAATGCATATCTGCCTATCATCAGCACATTGTTGGTCATAGAATTGTTTACCCGCACCTGTCCTTCAGCCTTGCACAAGTTTCTTAGCAAAGTCAGGGAAATGCTGCTCTTGAAAATCAGCTTTGGTATAATCACTCTGCAAGTACTGCTGAATTCTTTATCCATAATTAATCCGATTATATCTTCATATAGTGACTTTGTCCATACTCCAGAAACCATAATATCAAGTTTTTGACTATTGTTCAATAGGGTTTCTACTTCGTCAATAAGCTGCTGTCTGGATGAAATATATCGAATATTGCTCCCCATGGCACACCTCCAAACTTTTCTCATTAAAAATAAATATAAAACTATAATATCATTCTACAGATAATGACAGCTATAAGCAAGCTTATCATTAGAAGAAAACCCCTGCCTATTTTTGATTTGGCAGGGGTTTTCTTACAGAAGCTATGCGTTTTGAAATAGAGCTGTGGATATATACCTTTCTCCCGTATCCGGAAGCAGTACTACAATATTTTTGCCGGCACTGTCAGGCCTCTTTGCGACTTCCGTTGCCGCATGGAGCGCTGCCCCCGAGGAAATACCGACCAATATACCCTCCGCAGCCGCAAGCTTTCTGGCCGCCGCAAAGGCTTCCTCGCTTTTTACCTTAATAATCTCATCTATAATTGAAGCGTTCAATACATTCGGAATAAAACCTGCGCCTATACCCTGCAGCTTGTGGGGACCCGGGGTTCCCCCCGACAATACCGGTGAATCATAAGGTTCCACAGCAATTATCCTGATATCGGGATTCTTTCCTTTCAGCACCTCTCCGACTCCTGTAACAGTTCCGCCGGTACCGACTCCGGCAACAAATATATCTGCCTGCCCCTCGGTATCCCTCCAGATTTCTTCTGCTGTTGTATTCCTGTGAGCTGCTGAGTTCGCGGGATTGTTAAACTGCTGGGGCATAAAAGCATTCGGAATCTCAGAAACCAGCTCCTCAGCTTTTTTTATGGCACCCTTCATCCCATCACTGCCGGGGGTAAGAACCAGTTCTGCTCCCAATGCTGCAAGAAGGCTTCTTCTTTCTATGCTCATTGTTTCAGGCATTGTAAGTATAAGCCTGTAACCCCTTGCTGCCGCAACAAGTGCCAGAGCTATACCGGTATTGCCGCTTGTGGGCTCTATTATTACCGTATCCTTGCTAACAAGCCCTCTATCTTCTGCATCCTTTATCATTGCATATCCTACCCTGTCCTTTACGCTGCCTCCCGGATTGAAATATTCCAGCTTTGCTATAAGCTTTCCTTTTATGCCGTTTTGGCTGTTATAGTTGACGGTTTCCAGAAGCGGTGTATTACCGATGAGTTCAGTGATGCTTTTTGATACTTTTTTCATGACAATATTCCTCCATTTTATACTATTTGTCCTATTTGAATATTAGGTTTTGCGTTAAAATATTATATGTAATACATATATGCTTCATTGCTTGTCATCTTTCTATACTCGTTTGTCAAATCCTCCAGTGTAATGCTGTCTATCACTCTGCCAATACTTGAGTTAATTGCACTCCATACCTTTTCCCTTATACATTCCTCAATCTTGTCATTAGTTTTTTCTTCCATGCTTTTTTCGTCAATAACTGAAAGATTTCCTTCCAAAGCCCTCAATACAGCACCTACAGTTATGTTTGCAGGTTTATCCGCCAAAGCATACCCCCCCTGTGCCCCCTTTATACTATTAATCAGGCCTGCTTTTCTCAGGGTTGAAAAGACCTGTTCCAGATAGCCCTCTGATATATTCTGTCTTTCGGCTATGCTTTTCAATGATATATGATCTCCTGCAGAGTATACGGAAAGATCCACCATTGCCCTTAGCCCATATCTGCCTTTTGTAGAAATCTTCATGTGCATCTCCTACTATTCCAATATGTTTTATAATATTACTATTATAGCATCGCTTTTTAAGAATTACAATGAAAAAATGCAACTTAGTTGCATTTTTAATTAAAGATTATTTCATTATTGGTGACCCATAGGGGATTCGAACCCCTGTTACCGCCGTGAGAGGGCGATGTCTTGACCACTTGACCAATGGGCCTGATAAAAATAGCTACGGTACTATTATAGTTGATACACATACTTTTGTAAATCGAAAATAATTATAATAAGACCAGGTACTATTTCATTAATAAAACCGTGCAATCCAATAATAATCACCTATATTTTGCCTTCATTTCCAGCACTCCGGATACGGAGCTGCCTGCGTCCATTGTGAATGTGTCTTTGGTTCCCATGGAATAGGTAGAAGCCATAGGTACATTCCGCTATCATAATGAAAATATTTCTTCATATATTGTTAGTGAATGAAAGGAGGTGCATTATGCTCATTCATGTTGTAAAACCGACAGAAACACTATGGCAAATTGCAAACCGCTATCGTGTCTCAACTGCATCGATAGCGGAAGTAAACGGGCTTCCGGATCCGAATCGGCTGGTAGTCGGTCAGGCTTTGGTCATACCTACGGAGGATATTTTTCATACTGTATTACCGGGAGAAACATTGTGGAAAATCGCCCAAGCATATGGAACCACTGTTCAGGCAATTCTTCAGAATAACCAGATTGCCAATCCCGACAATATATATCCCGGCCTGCTATTATATATTCCCGCTCTCCGATACCGTATCCAGCCCGGTGATACATTATGGTCTGTGGCCCAGAGGTTTGGGGTTCCTTTGAACAGTCTGATAAAGATAAATAATATTGAAAATGTGAATCTTGTTTATCCCGGTACTATATTGGTAATCCCCCGGAAGCCGAGGCCTCCAATCGATGTGAACGGGTATATCTACATTTTGGGCCAGGAGGCTGTTCCGATAGTTGAGGAGGCAGGTGAGCATCTGACATACCTAAGCCCCTTCGCTTACTTGATAAGAGAGGACGGAAGCCTGCAGGCCATTAATGACATCCCTGCAATTCAAGCTGCCAAATCTTATGACGCCATACCCATGATGTCCATTACAAATTTTACTTCAACTGCTTTGGGGGAAAACCTTGCCCATGTCGTATTAAACAGTCCGGCAGTCATAGAACGGCTGCTTGCCAATATCATTAATATCATGAAGGAAAAAGGGTACTCGGGATTGAATGTGGACTTTGAAAACGTGCTTCCGGCTGACCGTGAGCCTTATAACCGCTTCCTTCAGCAAGCGGTAACCCGTTTGCACAAGGAGGGCTTTTTCGTATCTACTGCAGTAGCTCCAAAAACAAGCGGCGTGCAGACGGGCTTGCTGTATGAAGCCCATGATTATGAAGCCCACGGCAGAATAGTTGATTTTGTAATTCTGATGACGTATGAATGGGGCTGGCGTAAAGGCCCTCCGCAGGCAATTTCGCCTTTGAATCAGATACGGCGTGTTCTTGACTATGCAGTCACAGTCATTCCAAGAGAAAAAATTTTTATGGGCTTTCAGATTTATGCAAGAGACTGGCTGCTTCCTTTCGCCTGGGGGCAGGAAGCAGAAACCTTCAGCGTCCAGGAGGCTGTATCAAGGGCTGTCAGATACGGCGCCTCAATACAGTATGATACAGCAGCCCAATCGCCCTTCTTCAGGTATACGGATGCGCAAGGGAGGGCACACGAAGTATGGTTTGAGGATGCCCGCAGCGCCCAGGCAAAATTTGATACGGCAAAAAGCTATAACCTGCGGGGGATCAGTTATTGGGCTCTTGGGTATCCCTTCCCGCAAAACTGGGTATTGTTGGAGGATAACTTTACAATCAGAAAAGGCGGGTCGTAAGCAGAAAGAAGAATAATGCGACACGGGGACACGGGGACGTTTCGCGTGTCCCACTGGAAGTGGGACAGGGGAAACGTCCCCATGTCCCCGGGAGAAACGTCCCCGTGTCCGTGTCGCATTATTCTATTTATATGTATTTCCCTTTATAGTATAATAATACATATAATACTTTTAAGGGGGTGCCGGTTTTGTCTGACCTTAACAAGTTGAAGAATATAAGTAATGTAAGAACCTTTAAGGAAAACGAATATATATTCCATGAGGGAGATACCGGAAACGATATGTATATTCTCCTGTCCGGCAGAGTGTCGATTTTCATCAAATCCAAGGATAATCTCCAAATCAAGCTGTGCGACATTTGCGCAGGAGGTTTTTTCGGAGAAATGTCCCTGCTTGAGGGGGAGCCCCGTACTGCTACTGCTTTAGCTATTGAGAACACAGTAGCCCTTTCAGTTAATAAGGATAACTTTGAAGCATTTGTAGTTGAACAGCCAAGTATGGCATTTAAGCTGCTAAAAGGCTTAAGCTCGAGAATAAGGGCATTGGATGAAGAGTTAAGCCGGTTAAAGAAGGGAAGTCAATATGTCATACCCCCGGCGGATTCAACTGATGCTTTATCAGACAGCGCCCCTTGCATTTCTGCCTCCAACCCGGAAGATTTGAAAGGCATCCTGTATCATGATGAACATGGAACTTACGAAGGGGAATCCCCTGATACGGATATTTTCTATGTCTATGATAAGAAAATAACCTGTCCCATATGCGGCAAGGAATTCGAGCTGTCGGTTACATCCCAGTCCAAGCTCAGACTCAACTCGATTGATTTCGATTTCAGACATCGATATGATGGATTTGAGCCTCTGTGGTATAACGTCCTGGTATGTCCTTTCTGTTATTTTGCCGGATATTCCCATGAGTTTGATAAGCATATGGACAACCTCTGCAAGGCATTCACGGAAAAAACAGCCCCCATCCGCAAAAAGCTGGCTTTAAAGTATTCCCAGCCCCGTAAGCTGGATGAGGTTTTTACGGCTTACTATCTGGCTCTGCATAGTGCAAAAGCTCTTAGTGCCGGTCCTCTTAAAAGCGCAAGGATATGGCTTCAGCTGTCCTGGCTTTATAAGGACGCCGGAGATGAGAAAATGTATGCTATCGCAACAGATCAAGCTTTTGAGCACTATTACGATGTATTGTACGGAAGCTCCCTGACGAAGTTGACCGACGAACAGGATCAACAGTGCTGCCTCATATTGGGAGAGCTATATTTGCTGAAAAACGACCGCAATCAAGCTGTGAGGCAATTCCATGCCGCAATAAGGAGGGGCGGAGGAAACGCCCTATACAACAAACAGGCCCAGGACAGGATATACTACGTAAAACACGAAATGAAATAGGCTGGACGGGGACACGGGGACGGGGACATGGGGACGTTTCGCGTGT
>JAKJBU010000077.1 GCA_022706825.1 Bacillota bacterium | reverse complement strand
AAAATATGACGGGAATTATATACTTACATATGAAGCAGAAAAATGAAGTAATTGCCAGGCACGCCTAATATTTTGTCCGGTGCCTGGCATCTGTTTATCTTCGGGTGAAATTCCGTTAGTATGAAATCTTTTTCTGCAAAAAAGTACCATTTTTCAAATCATCGAAAGCTTTATCCAATTCTTCCTTTGTGTTCATAACTATAGGTCCCCCCCAAGCAATCGGTTCAGCCAGGATTGTCGAACTTACAAACAACAATTGCGCATTTTTGTTTGTTGCTATTATCTCCACATGTTCACCGGAGGTAAGCTTTACCGCCGTCTTTTCTTTTACTGATTCGCCCCCGATATATGCATCCCCCAAGAGTGTAAAAATCATTACCGAGCGGCTTCTTTCCGTTTTTACGGAAACAGAGGTATCGGCATTTAGATGAAGGTCATAATAATCCAGCGGAAGATATTTGCTCATATACCCTTTTCTTCCCTCATATTCGCCTGCGAGCAGTCTTAGCTTTCCGTTCTCCAACTTAACTTCTTCAATTTCAGCATTCTTTATGCTGCGGTAAGCCGGCGGAACCATCTTATCCTTCGCAGGAAGATTAAGCCAAAGCTGTACCCCAAGCAATCTTTCGGATGCCGGCAGCTTTTCTTCATGCAGAATACCTGATCCCGCTGTCATCCATTGTACTTCTCCATCGCCGATGGTATCCTCATTGCCTAAACTATCCTTATGGGTCATATACCCACGATACACATAGCTGATTGTTTCGATGCCTCTGTGGGGATGCATGGGAAATCCCGCTGTGTAATCATCCGGATTTGTACTGTCAAAGGAATCGAGCATTAAAATCGGATCATATTCACTAGCAGTCCCCTTTCCCAATACTCTAACCAAATTTACTCCTGCGCCGTCTTGTGTCCTAAACCCTCTAACCTGTTGTTCAACCTTTCTCTCCATGTGTTTACCTCCATAACTCATCACATATGTTCTGCAAAACTAATACTTCTACCGTGGGTATTGGCCGGATAATAGTGCCGGGCACTAAGATCCAATGATACGAAACCCTTCCGGCAGCGGATCATCAGGATCAAGCACAATATTGTTGAAGCCGGTGATATGTGCGGTACCTGACACTTCGGTAATCACGGCGTCATATTGGCCCACTTTGCAGCGGCTTATCACTTTTGACTCCATAGGAGTGTCTATTACACTTTTGTTTACAAGTGTGTCATCCTCCTGCATGATATTCTTGTGCACCAGGAGTGCCGTACGTCCTCCGGTGCCTGTTCCCGTAGGGCTCCGGTCTATCTGTCCCTCGGCAAAAATACAGATGTTGTTCGATATCAGCCGATTCCCGATACGTTCGACCGGCGACATCAGAATAGTGCCATACAGCCAGTCAATACCGGGTTCTGTAGGGTGTTTGAATGTATATTCTTCCATCACTTTGTGTTTTATCTCCATACCAATCTTCACCAGCTGCTCGGCGTATTGGGGCTCTACTTCCAAATCAACCCTGTCGGCGTCAATGTACACATAGAACGCACCGCAATAGGCAATGTCGCAGACTACATCCCTGTTCAGGCTGTCAACATGTACAGTGATATTCTCCTTATATACAAAACAGGGCACATTATGAAAGCGCACCCGCAGCACCTTCCCCTTCTCAACATCTGCGTACGCTGTAACGCGGCCGGCAGGAGAGTCAATTCTTATCACATTCTCACCTTCTGTGCAGCCTATCATCCCGGTTTCAATTACTACCTTCGTCACGCCGATAATGCCGTGCCCGCACATGGAACTGAGCCCCTCATTGTGGGTAAACAGCACTCCGAAATCGCCATCCGGAGTAACAGCAGGTACAAGAATGCATCCATACATTCCCGAGTGTCCGCGGGGCTCCAGCATCAGCATACGGCGCAGTCCGTCATAGTTCTTATTTACATAGTCGCGTTTTTCAAGGATTGTATTGCCCGGTATGGGCGGAAAACCTGCTGTAATAATGCGCAGCGGCTCTCCCGCCGTATGTGCGTCAATACATGTAATATAGTGGGAAAAATTCATCATAAAAAACCCTCCGTTATTTATTGGAATTGCTTTGCGGTTACGGATTTAATTTTTGGCCGATACCCTGCTCTATAGCCTTATTATATATATTTCCGGCAACAAAAATATCAAACAGCGCCATTCCGACAGATTTGCAGAACGTAGTCCTGCTGCGGTCAATACTGTCAGCTTTGACAACTGAATAGAGTGTCCGGATATTTTCTTCCTTGAACCAGCCTTTTTCACAAGGCGTCGCCAAATCTCCCGATTCCTCCCTGGCAAAGTCAACATCTATGTAAATCTTTTCAAGCAATTTGTAAATGCTCTCCGAGTACTCCCGCATATTGGGTTTGTAAGATCCAATGCCTATAAAATGCTTCCCTTCCAAAAGTTCAGCGTCATCAGGCAGCACAGGAGTAAAAGAGGTCGTATACAATCTATTGTGCCGGTTTTTGGATTGTCGAGCAGCATGACCCCCTGTACGTCGGCAGATTGTATTTGGAATTCTCCTGGGACAGGGTAAGGATCCTGGTTCCTTTTATCTATTCGGTGAAGCAGGGCATATAGAGATATGTCTCCGTATCGGTCACATTGACTTTTATGCGATCCGGCTGCATAAATTGCTTCTTGTCATAGATTTCCACAGAGTGTTCTAAGGCCTCAATCATTCATTAAGATCAATGAGTGAAGAAATATCTTGTCTATTTAGGTATAACATGCTTAGCCTCCTCTTATTCCAAAGGCTGTTCCTTTTTGTCTTCGGACACTATCTTCAAAGGTATAATTGTAAGAACACATTTTAAGGTTATCGAAACCAAAACAATAGCACCCCCTAACAATGCATAAATACCGGGAGCCTCCCCCAGCACCAGAAACACCAATACAGGATTCAGTATGGGTTCAACTATGGAAATCAGCACCGCTTCCAGGGCTGTCGCTTTTTTTATAGCTGAAGAATAAAGAATATGGGGTATGCCCAGTTGAAATACTCCAAGTATCAGCAGGAAAAGCCAACCTGAAGTGCTTGGTACAGACCGGCAGAGAAAAGGAAGCCCAATAAGAGCGGTAATAATATTTGCCAGCAGAGCCGATTCCAAGGGAGAACCGTCTTTTTGCATCCTCATAAAAATCACAAAAAATGCATAACTAATACCACTCAGCAATGCGCAAAAATTCCCCAACAGTCCTTCGGTACTCAGGTTTTCAACAAAGAATAATCCCATCCCCCCCATTACCACGGCAACTGTCAGCCAATCGTATTTTGTGGTCTTTTCCTTAAGCAGCCAAAACCCAAAAATGGCAACGTATATTGGGGCAGTGGATTGCAGCAGTATTGCGTTGGCTGCAGTCGTCGTCTTTGTTGCAGTAATAAAGAGTATTGCTGTAGCTGAACTGGAAATCGCCGCTCCTACCTGTGGAAGAGACCAGTTAAATTTCGGTCTTCTGAGGTATATAAGCAGAACTATTGATGTGATGGCAGACCTTGCTCCTGCAATAGACAGAGGGCTGGCATCCACAATTTTGATAAGCAGTCCTCCGATACTCCACATCGCTGCAGTGGCAGCAAGCAGCAGCATTGCTCTGGACCTTTCCTTTGATAACGGAGCAGTACTCAATTTTTTTCCTCCTATCCCCTAAGTCAATTTCCCTTATAACTATTATATCATTTAATCATCTGAGACAACATGGCGTCTATAGTCACATCTTTTTTAAGTATGCCTTTAATCATTTCAGGCCTTATCTCCCACATGTTTGCCTGTATCCTGAAAGGATCCCATTGATCTGTCTCAAATACTCTTATCCAACTGTCCATTACCCTTTTTCTTTCCTCCGGATAAAAATGTGAAGTATTCTCATCAAGGAAAGAATATGAATCCCTGAAGCCTTTATCGGATATATCCCTTTCATACTCTTCCAAATCCTTATCATCCTTCGGCACATAATGATGGTTCAGCACATAATCCCATTTACAGCCGTCAAAATATATTATTTCCGATTCATCCACCTCCAGGACATACACTATCTCAGTGTCCGTGGGCCTCAGCATATATTCCTCACTAATGGAACACCATATCGGAAACTCCACTCCCTCCGGCTTGGGAACCATCCTATCTGCAGCATTAACAAACCAACTGTATAAATTGATGATATAGTCTGCAATCAGATCAAACTTTTCTACCAGATGCTTTCTTTTGATACGAAGGACACCCTCTTTTTTCAAATCCTCCAGGCTCCTTATATCCTGCCTCGTCCAGAGGGTCACCTTTTTTGATGAAGCTTTTTGTTCTGCCAATCCCATTACCCCCTAACTTTGTGTTAGGCACAAAATCTAAGAACTTATCTAAATTGATACATCGCTTAAGTTCTATTATTCTGTATCCGGCACCTAAGCAAATTATACAATCTTTTCACCGTTGTACCGCTCTCCCCCTGCATTGGGCAAAAGTCCATAACGCTCGGTCCACAAGGTTTTGTATTTTATAGCCTGAGCATGAATCTGCTCCCACGATCCGGGTATTTGTTTAATAACCTTGCCAGGTACCCCCACCACAAGCGAATGCGGCGGTATAATCTCGTTTTCCAGAATAACGCTTCCGGCTGCAACTATACTTCCCTTGCCAATGACGCTTCCTGCAAGAATAACTGAATTCATTCCCAAAAGGCAATGCTCCTCTATGGTTGCTCCATGAATAATACAACCATGTCCGACGGTAACATAATCGCCTATAATCGAAGCACAATCATCTGTGCCATGAATAACGCTATTATCCTGGATGTTGCTATAGCAGCCAATCTCGATAGCGTTGACATCGCCTCTTGCTACCGAATTAAACCAAATGCTGCTATACTCCTTCATCACTACTCTGCCGATAAGCTGAACACCTTCCGCCACAAAAGATTTAGTATCCAGACTGGGAGTGTGGGATTCAAATCTATGAACCATGCTATGCACCTGCTTTCAATATTTTTTCGTTTATGAGCGCCGGCCGCCAAAATTATCCGCTTGCCTTTTTGTGTCCGGCACCGACATAATCTATTCCTGCTGCCTTTGCCTGTTTTCCAAGTTGATTGTACCCAAGGGCATACTCTTTGCCGTCCTTCATAAAAAAGTCCTCCTGGTAACATATTATCTTAGTATTATCAAAAGGACAACCCATTGCCGGCATTCCAAATTATATTGAAGAATATTGTAATTCGGCTATAAAGAGTACTATAATAAAATTGGAACAATACAAATAAATTTTAAGGGGTTGAAATCATGCAATTAGAGAAACAGTTGGAAAAAATTGTAGGACTTATGTCAGATATTAATGCGGATATTCATATGATTGGCCCTTCCTCCGGCCTTGAATATCTGACGGGAATCAATCCTCATCCGGATGAAAGGTTCAAAGCGCTGTTCATCCTAAAAGATAAGAGGCATTTCTACATATCTCCGGAAATATACTATGAAGAAACCCGGGAACTCTTGGGAGAAAAGGAAGACATATTTGTATGGAGCGATACAGACGGCTTCCTGTCAGCAATCGAGAAAGCCGATAAAAAATATGGCCTTGCAGGAAAAACCATTGCGGTAAATGACGGCATCGTAGCTATAAATATGCTGGATATAGGAAACTTCTTAGACGTAAAATTCATAAACGGAAATAGTATACTGGAAGATGTCAGAATCCGAAAAACCCAAGAAGAAAAGGACTGCATGAGAAAAGCGGCAAAAATTGCCGATGAAGTGGTTGAAGAAACAATAAAGTTTATAAAACCGGGTTTAACAGAAAGAGATATTGCAAAAAAGCTGGAAGAACTCTATACGGAAAAAGGTGCAAGCATGTCCTTCCACCCTATCGTGGCATCAGGGCCTAATACTTCGAAGCCTCATTACAATGGGGACAGCAGGGTCATACAGGAACAGGATATAATAATAATCGATACCGGCTGCAGGTATAAAGGCTACTGCTCAGATATTTCAAGAACGATTTTCGTAGGTGAACCCACGG
>JAKJBU010000076.1 GCA_022706825.1 Bacillota bacterium | reverse complement strand
ATCTCCCTCCTACGCACTCACTATCGTGAGCAAGGTAACTTAGAGGTGGGAGACTTCTTGCCGAACGTGGTTAAAAAAAGCGGATCTTAAATGTATAAATACTAATCTATTAGTTTATCTGACTGCAGCTTTTTCAATCGGCGGTGTGATGACACACAGCGGTATCGCGCAGATTATTTTCTCAAGCCTTACCCGGTTTTTTCCGGAAACGTTTTCGATTTGGTATATGTTGGTTGTTATTTGTACATGTATCGGATTGCATGCTGTGCTAGGCAGCAGTATAACAACTTTGTCAGTAGTGATACCAGGATTGTCATTGATAAGTTCCGGCATTGTTCAGAAGGAGATCCTTCTGTTCACAATTTTTGTATCTGTTTGCGGGCATTATTTCATGCCTTTTCATAGTGTGATTATTATGATAGGTGAAGGCAAAAAATATTATTCCAATAGCATCGTTCTAAAATATGGGATAGCGCTTACTCTATTAATTATTATATCTGTGCTGTGTATATTTTTGCCTTGGTGGATGTTAGTCGGGATTGCATATTAAACAGAGAAAGTCAGGGAAATGCCACTTCCGGTCAATATCGCAAGGTAAACTCAAGTAATCCCATTTACAGCATTTGACTTAAATGTAACAGGATGTTATCATTACCATAACCTTAGGGAAAGCCTATAATAGATTTACTATTTTAGGCTTATAATTTTTTATGGAGGGTTGTGTTAATGAAGGCTGGCAGTATCCAGCTGCGGCAGGAGGTCTATCAAGCTGACGCATGGAAGATTGCTGATTGGCTGGATGATTATGAGGTGATTAAATATTTAAACGAGGGACGGAATGTTGTAAAGAGCATTACACAGGCAATTCAAAGAGTAAACATGCCTATTCTTACTCATTTATTCAATCAAAAGGGGAGCTTTTTTATGATTATGGAAAAAAAGCAGCCCATAGGTTTTTTAAGACTTGTTCCAAAGGGCAAGACAGCAGAGATGGTCATAGTAATTGGTGAGAAGGAAAAATGGGGCAGGGGCATAGGAAAACATGCAATTATGGAAGGCTTGCACCATGCATTTTTTGAGTGGAGGATGGATGAGGTAATTGCAAAAATTAACTTAAAGAATGAACGATCAATAAGGGCATTTAAGTCAGTGGGATTTAAGCCGGAAAAAGAATTGATGAAGGAAATGCAATACTCCATCTCTATAAGGGAGTTTCTTAAGATTGGATAATAAAGGGACAGGGGCATTTTCGGCTTATGCATATATAATGAAAGAGCTTGATGTGGTATAATTTCCATATCAGGTTTTTCTTTTCTGAAGGGAAAGAGATTGTACCGGGATGTTTGAAAAGGGGATGATAGCTTGAAAAAAATAACGAATGTTTCAATCATAGGCTTGGGAGCCATAGGAGGCAGCTATGCCGAAAGGCTTTACCAAAACAATAATGTTAATCTTACTGTTGTGGCGGACAGATCCAGGATTGAAAAATACAACACCAACAAACTGACAGTAAACGGAAAGCCCTGTGACTTAAAATTCATACAGCCGGATAGTGATGAGGCCCCTGCGGATCTTGTGCTTATAGCGGTCAAATACAACAATCTCAGTCAGGCTGTTGATGCAATAAGAAAACGCGTAGGGCCGGATACCGTTATAATGTCTCTTATGAACGGAATTGACAGTGAAGAGATTATAGGTGAGGCCTTCGGTATGGAAAAGCTTCTGTATTCTTCCTGTGTAGGCATTGATGCGCTAAGGGAAGGCAATAATATTCGTTACACAAGCTTTGGGAAGCTGCATTTCGGTGAGCGGGAAAATAAGCTGCATACCGAAAGGGTGGAACGTGTAAAGGTTCTGTTGGATGAATCGGGTATTCCTTATCATATTCCAGAAAATATGATAAAGGCTTTATGGTGGAAATATATGGTGAACGTGGGCCTGAATCAGGTTTCTGCAGTTCTCGGAGCACCATATGGGGTGTTCAATACCGTTCAGGAAATCCGCGAGCTTGTGGATGCAGCTATGAAGGAAGTAATCGATGTTTCGATAAAAGCCGGCATCAATCTTGAGGAAGAAAGCATGAAAGAGGTGCATAAACTGGTGGATACCCTATCAGCGGAGGGCAGGACCTCCATGCTGCAGGATATTGAAGCCGGGAGGAAAACAGAGGTGGAGATGTTCTCGGGTGTATTGCGGAAAATGGGAAGGAAGTATGGAGTACCGACACCCGTAAACGATACTTTGTATAGAATGATAAGAACCTTGGAACAGATGGAGTGATTTTATTCATAGGACAGTGAAAGCTTAAATAATTATAGATATGACTATTCCATAAAAGGAGATTTTCTATGATTAAGAATTTTAAGCTTTCGCTCCAGATAGGTGCAGTTTTTATCGGCACCGTGGTCGGTGCCGGTTTTGCCACCGGGCAGGAAATCATGCAGTTTTTTACCTGCTTTGGACAAATAGGCGCTGTAACTCTATTACTGTCAGGTATACTTTTTTATTTAATGGCTGCTGCCGTTATAAGGGCTGCAGCCTATTACAATGCCTACAATTACAAGGAACTCATATATCAAGTTGCCGGAAACAGAATCGGATTTGTATATGATATACTGGTAACTGCCTTTCTTTTCATAGGCACTTCCATAATGTTCGCAGGCAGCGGCGCGCTTTTTCATGAAAGCCTGGGATTGCCCCATACCTTAGGGGTAGTACTCATGGCAGCTCTGACATTTATCATAATACTTCATTCACTGACAGGAATACTTAATATTAATTCCGTCATAGTTCCAATACTTTTCGCTGTCATTACTGCGGTACTGGCAGCAACTATTATGAACGGCGATATCGGGGGTTTTGGTTTAAGGCTTTCGGAGAACTATGACGGCAACTTTTTCAAGCCGGTATTCTATTTTCTGTTTTTTTGCAGTTACAATACTTTTCTTTCTATTGGAGTGCTGTCTGCAATACCTGAGAAAGTTAAAAACCTGTCGGTTCTCAAAACCGGAGTTTTCTTAGGCGCAATGGGGCTTATGCTTTTGTCCCTTATGCTCAATATGAGCCTTACTCTTAAGAGCCCCCAAGTGTTTAGTTATTCGATACCCATGGACTGCATAACCTCAAGCCTCGGAAGGATAATAAAAAGTGTTGTTGCCCTTTGCATATGGTGTGAAATATTTTCAACTGCAGTATCAAATGCCTTCAGCATAGCAAAAAGGCTGAGTAAGAACAGGCATATTACATATAAGCAAACCTGTTTCTTCACTGTTCTTTGCTGCCTGCCCCTGGCTTTTCTGGAATTCAAAGGGCTTATAAGCTTCTTTTATCCGTTGTTCGGGGCACTGTCCATGTTTATTATCTTCAGGCTGCTGTTTGCTTCATATGGATTCGGCGGTAAAACAAAAAAGGTTATTTCTTTAGTTTCAATACTTTGTATGATTACGATATTTGCATATACCGCAAACAACCCGCAGCCGTGCTTCGCTTATATTGAACCGGTTGAGTCATCCTACGACATTACTATGAAGCAGGATCTTCTTTGCCTGATGATGGCATATCCTGAGCACATTGCAAGTATAGAGAAGCTGGAAGACCGGGTATATGTAACAATGAAGTCCGGAAGGAAGATATTATATGACGACAAAAAAATAAAGGGCATGGAGGCAAAAATTGCATATCCTGATTTGCAGGATATGATGGAGCCCGTTTACCCTATTGGGCCTGTAAAAAAGCTTATGGACATAAATTATGATCCGGGGCGTGCCAGGGTATACAGCCTGCTGAATGAAGTTTATGGAGGCTCCAGGCAGCAGATTGAAGGAAACCTTGTAAATGTAAATACCGGATGCGGAGCGTTTCAGTTCAATAGGAACAATAAGGCTGGGGAAGCTTTAAAGAATGTTATGGATGAACTTGCTTCGGCAGCAAAAAGCAGAAAAGAAATCAGAGCTTGTGTATATCCCTGCAGCGGCACCTACAATTATCGCGTTATTTCAGGTACAAACCGCCTGAGCCCTCATTCATACGGAATAGCCATAGACCTTGCAAGGGATAAGAGGGACTATTGGCAGTGGGCTTCCAGGGAGGAAGGGCAAAAAAGGCTGTCCTCCTATCCCAATGAGATTGTTGAACTTTTTGAAAGGAACAACTTTATATGGGGCGGAAAATGGGGGCATTTTGATATACTTCATTTTGAATACCGGCCGGAGGTTCTGATTAAAGCCCGTTACTTCGGAAACAGCCGGGATATTCATAAGCCATGGTATAATGAAGTACTTCTTGAGGATGCATATGCAGCGGAATGCATTAGAAAAATAGATAAAGCGTTAGACAGAAATTGACCTGGGATTCTTTAAACCTTATAATAAGAATCATAGAATGGTCAAAGTATTATAAGGAGGGAGAATGCATGAACAAGCCCAAGGTTGCACTGATTCAAATGCATGTGGAAGAAGACAAGCTGAGAAATATGGTCAATGCATCTGACTTTATTAGAAAAGCAGCAGAGCAGAATATAGATATTGCAGTACTTCCCGAAATGTTCAACTGCCCTTACAAAACCTCCAACTTCCCCGTATATGCAGAGGAAGAGGGCGGAGAATGCTATGGCATGCTTTCGGAGCTGGCAAGAAAATATCAAATTTATCTTATAGCGGGGACTATGCCGGAAAAGGACGATAAGGGAAGAGTATTCAATACCTGTTATGTATTTGACCGTAAGGGAAATAAAATCGGGAAGCACAGGAAAATGCACCTGTTCGATATAGCAGTTGAAGGGGGACAGCATTTTAAGGAATCCGAAACCTTGACGGCAGGGAATACTGTCACTGTGTTTGAAACGGAATTCGGGAAAATGGGCGTGGCTGTCTGCTATGATTTCCGTTTCCCGGAGCTGTCGCGGCTGATGGTGGAAGAAGGCGCCAAGGTGTTGATAGCACCTGCCGCATTTAATATGACAACAGGACCTGCCCATTGGGAAGTAATGTTCAGGAGCAGAGCTATAGACAATCAGGTGTACACAATCGGAACTGCACCGGCCAGAGATGTGGATTCCTGTTATACTTCCTACGGGAATTCCATTATAGTTTCTCCCTGGGGAGAGGTGGTTGCACGTTTGGATGAAAAAGAAGGGCTGCTTATTGAGACATTGAATCTGGATTATGTGGAAAAGGTGAGGAGGGAGCTTCCCCTTCTTGCACATAGAAGAAAAGACATCTACAAGTGCGGGAAAGTATAAAGGCATAACAGGACACGGGGACGTTTCTCCTGTCCCGCTTTCAGCGGGACAGGAGAAACGTCCCCGTGTCCTTGCAAACTTCATTATTCTTCTTCCAGCGCCAGCTCAGCTGCGGAAACCGCATGGATAGTCATGGTATCAAACACCGGTATGCTCACATCCTCCTGCTTTACAAGCAAGGGGATTTCAGTACACCCGAGGACTATGCCCTCAGCGCCTTTTGACTGAAGCTTGCTTATGATATTTCTGAATATTTCCCTGGAGGATTCCTTTAATATGCCAAGACAAAGCTCATCAAATATTATTGAGTTAATTGCTTCCCTATCTTCTTTCTCCGGTACTACGGTTTCTATACCGTATTTATAAAGAGTGTTCTTGTAATAATCACCCTCCATGGTATACTTTGTTCCCAGCAAGCCTATTTTTTTAAGCTTCATTCCGTGTATTTCCTTTGCTGTCGCTTCGGCAATGCTGTTCACAGGTATACCGATATTTTTTTCTATTTCCGGAGCCGGTGCAGCAAGAGTGTTTGAGCATATGATAAGGAAGTCTGCTCCCCCTGACTTCAGTATACTTGCTATTTCCTGCATCCGAACTGAAATAGCCTTCCAGTCCCCGGCCTGCATCAGATCTGTTATCTCCTGGAATTCTACAGAATATATGAGGCACTTGGCGGAATGGAGTCCTCCCAGTTTTTTATTTACGGTTTCATTCAGTATCCTGTAATACTCGACAGTAGATTCCCAACTTACTCCGCCGATTATTCCGATAGTTTTCATTGAATATCCTCCCCCTTTCTAATCTG
>JAKJBU010000075.1 GCA_022706825.1 Bacillota bacterium | reverse complement strand
GAAGAAAGGGCTTCCGCAACAAAAAATTGAGTTTTGATATCCGGATTTTCGTTGTTAATGGTAATTCTATATTCACCATAGACGTTATCCCCCGTATCCTCTCCGGAATAATAAAAGTCTCCAAGCTTAAGATAGTCTATGAGGAAGCGGGCCTGTTTAATTGAGTTTACACCGAGGCAGTAGGCAATAAATTCCTTATTCTCCATTTGTATTTCCCCATTTTGTATAATAGGTATGAGGGCAGTCATGCTGCATATGGAATGGGCCAGTACATTGGGTTCAACGGATTTCTTCATCTTTTTCTCCAGCCAGCGGAAGCTTTTGAAGTCATAGGAAGCTTCCGGAATGGCTGCATATATGGGAATGCACCTTTTATAAAGGGAAGACATAAAAGTAATATTTTTAGGCATTCTGATGCTGCCTGCCCCTTTTAGAAGCTTGTATATATGACTTAACTCCTGTTCATCAGGCATCTCTATACTTCCGCAGCCCGAAAGCAGGCAGAAGGATATTACGTTGAGATATGTCATTGTGTTGCATTGTTTTATTATGTCAGGATATGAGAATTCAAAGATCATTGAAACACCACCCGATAAAAAATATTGCAATTGGTATATCTATATATGTTTATGCAGTAAAAGGGATGGATAAAACTAAAAGCTGGTACTTTAATAATAGGCATAAGATACATAGACGGATAACATAAATTCTTGCGAATTTATGCTATAATTAAACTATATATTGACTGCTGAAGAAGGTGTTGAATGTGAAGGAAGGGAAGATTCCTCCGGAACTATTGAAAAGCTTGGTATTCAATAATATCAAGGTACGAAATGAAGAAGTAATATTGCGGCCCGAAATCGGAGAGGACTGTGCTGCCATAGACTTCGGAAGCCATGCATGCGTTTTGTCCACCGATCCGATAACAGGAGCCGTCAAGAATGCCGGTGCCCTGGCAATACATATATCCTGCAATGATGTAGCAGCCAGCGGGGTAAGGCCGGTTGGAATAATGATAACGATTCTGGCGCCTCCGGAAGCGGCAGAAGGGGATATAAGGAGGGTAATGGAGGAGGCGGGAGAAGCAGCCTCAAAGCTGGGAGTCGAAATAATCGGAGGGCATACCGAAGTAACCTCTGCGGTAAACCGTATTGTTATATCCACAACTGCCTTAGGGAAGGTGCGGAAGGACAGAATAGTAAGGTCTTCGGGAGCAAAGGCAGGGGATGATGTGATTATGACCAAATGGGCAGGCTTGGAGGGCACATCAATAATAGCCTCGGATAAGGGAAAGGAGCTTGAAGCCGTTCTGACACCGGAGGAGATAGAGTCTGCCAGGTCTTTTATCGATAATATCAGTGTAGTTGAAGAAGGAGTGACTGCGGGGGAATTCGGTGCCAACAGCATGCATGATGTTACGGAGGGGGGAATATTAGGGGCTGCCTGGGAGATTGCAGAAAGCTCCGGAAAGGGTATAGACATATATATTGACAAGATACCTGTCTGGGAGGTTACAAAAAAAATCTGCAGTTTTTATGGAATTGACCCCTATAGACTGATATCAAGCGGCTCAATGCTTATTACCGCATCAAAGGGAGCCGAACTGGCAAAGCTGCTTGAGAAGAAGAGAATACCGGCTGCAATAATCGGAAGGATAACCGAGGCCGGCAGAAATATAATAAGAAATGGGAATATTTCTCTTTTGAACCCTCCTGATACGGATGAAATTTATAAAGCTTTAAAATAAACCGGAACAAAACATGTAAATTCCCGTCGAAAGATACGAGCATATCGTATCTTTTTTCTTTGCGGGACATGGGGGGACACGGGGACGTTTCTCCTGTCCCACCTTCAGTGGGACAGGAGAAACGTCCCCGTGTCCCCGGAGAAACGTCCCTGTATCCCCCGAAACGTCCCCATGTCTCCTTGCTTTGAAACAGAAATGAAACATTATGGTAACAGAATTATAATATTAATGTAAAGGTATTTGGGGAATATGGTCGAAATATATAGTAGAATACGTCTATTTTGACATTGTATAAGATATTCCGCAAATCTTGCTGAATTGCGCATGGATAGGATATCTGAAAAATAATCTGCGAGGAGGAATTATATGAAAAAAGTATTTGTAGTTATAACTGTGCTCTGCCTATTATTGACAAGCTTTGCAGGCACCGTATCCGCACAAGCATCTGAAGCAAAAGCACCTCCGCTGTCAATGCAGATACTGGGAAAGAAAGTAAGCACAGCAAGCCCTCCTATTGTAAAGAACAACAGAATATTTCTTCCTGTAAGGGCGGTAGGGGAAGCATTAGGCTACAAAGCCACTTGGAACGCCCAAACCAGTACCATGGAGCTTAAGGACTCCAAGCAGACATTGAAGATAAAAGTAGGCAGTACAGATGCTTATGTCAACGGAAATAAGGTAAAGCTGGATGCCGCTCCCATAATGTATAAGGAAAGGTCATACATGCCGTTGACTTTTGTGCAGAAGCATTTCAACTATACCACTACATATGACAAAACCAAGAACATAATCTCAATTGACAAGAAAACAGAAGCGGACAAAACAGCAGCACAGACCCAAGGCTTGTATGTACTGGGGAAAAAGATAGGAACGGATGCCCCGGTAATAAAGAACAACGCTGTTTACATACCCTTGAGGCATGCGGGGGAAGGCATGGGCTATAAAGTCAGTTGGTATGCCGGCCCGGAGACTATGGAAATGAGATTGGGCGACAACTTGGTCAAGGTAACGGTAGGCTACGGCTTCGGTGTTGTAAACGGCAAAAATGTCAAGATAAGTCCGGTACCCATTATGTATAATTCACGGTTATATGTGCCTATAACCTTTATTCAGAACAACTTCGACTATGATGTTTCTTATGACAAAGCAAAGAACGCTGCAAGCATAGATAAGAAGAAACCGCCTGCAGCAGAAGCGGAAGAGCCTATAGAATACAAAAAGGCGAAAATAGAAGAAATAATCTACGATGATAATGGGGGATTTCCCCAGTTGAATATAGTTGCAGACAACCCCGTTAAGTACAAAAGCTTTACCATGGTGAATCCGGACAGAATGGTAGTGGATATAGAAAACGCCGTTCTGAATACCGAGTTTGAAACAAAGGAAATAGGAAAAGGCGGAGTTATTAGAGCCAGAGTGGCACAGTTCAGCAAATCTCCCGATGTGGTTAGAGTGGTAATAGACCTGGAGAACCAGCAGTTGTGCAAGCTGGTGCAATCCAATGACAAGAAGACAATATCCCTGATATATGCAAACATAATAATTCCTGTCAGCTTTGTCAGAGAAGAAGGCAGAGATGTGCTGATGATAAGGGGAAGCCAGGAAATGGATACCAATGTATTCACACTGGAAAACCCCGACAGGCTGGTAGTGGATATAAGAAAGTCTGTGCTGAGCGAAAAGGGGCAGACGGTTGAAACCAATACGCCTTTTGTGAAAACCATAAGGACAGGCCAGGTGGATGTGGGAGTTGCACGGGTAGTACTTGATGTGGAACCGGGGATATATTATGACGTCACTAACAATGGGAGCCTGACAAAGGTATATATTTCCGACGTGCCTTTCTCTTTCTTTGATTATAATAAATACTACAATTCGGCTTATGTAGATCTAAGCCCCGGTGCGGAAGTGGAGTATCAGCCGATAATAGATAAAGCAAACAGAACACTTAAGATAATGATACCAAAGGATATTGACGTGGAAGAAAAGGTGCATGATATTAATGACAATGTATTGGAAAATGTAACAATTACCAAGGAAACTTACGGAGATCAAATATTCACTGCAGCAGCTTTCAAAATGAAGCCCTCTGTGGAATATGAACTGCTTTCTCCCGCAGTTACCAAGCTCGTAAGCCTGAAGTTCAAATATAGGGCTTTAAAATCCGGACAGCTTACTGTACTTATTGACCCCGGACACGGAGGGAAGGACCCGGGAGCAACAGCTATTGATAAAAAGACTTATGAAAAGGGCCTCAATCTGGATGTCGCACTGAGATTGAACAGAATACTGAAGGGCATAGGCTTCAAAACAATTATGACAAGAACCGATGACAGCTATGTGGATCTTGCCAGCAGATCGGGACTTGCAAACAACAGCTATGTTGACTTTTTCATGAGTATCCACTTTAATGCCTTCAACAGCACCGCCAAGGGTATAGAAACATTATATTTCCCTAATGAAGTAACTGATGAATACCAGTTAGACAACAGAGAAATAGCTAATATATTCCACAGCGAGCTTATCGATGCATTAAACAGAACCTCCAGGGGAATAACACCGAGACCGGGACTTCATGTATTGAACAAGACAAAGATGCCTGCCATACTTGCGGAACTGGGATTCCTAACTAATCGTGAGGACTTTGCGGAGATTAAGAAAGATGAGTACAGGGAAATGGCGGCACGGGCATTGGCAGTTTCAATTGTGAAATACTTTCAGGATATTGAGAATATCAACCTTGGCATAGATACTAATGCCATATATGCCGCTGATGCGCCAAAGGATCCGTACAGCTTGGAGCAGGATTTGGCGTCAAACAATTGATTTAAAGCAGTGAAACAGAGTGAGACATGGGGACGGGGACACTGGGACACGGGGACGTTTCTCCTGTCCCGCTGAAAGCGGGACAGGAGAAACGTCCCCGTGTCCCAGTGTCCCCGTCGCATTATTCCACTTATACGAATATACCCCTTATGAGGCTAATATAATATATTGATAAAAAAATAAGGGGTGAAATAAATGAACAGGAATCTTGCACTATTATTGGCATTACTTATATGCTGTACATTGGTCCTTACAAGCTGCAGTAACCCGCTGATTTCTTTATGGGATTTCTTTAACAAAAAGACTGATACGGTAGAGGAAAGTCCGCAGCAAGTTCAGGAGGAAACCCAAAGCATGAGTGAAGTCAGTGTTTCCCAACCGGAAGACAGCAGAGCAACGGTACTTTACTACAAAGACAACGAAGACTTTCTTATACCTGTTATGCGATATATGCCCAAGGGGGATCTTGGCGTAGCAAAAACAGCAATATCAGCTATCATTTACAGTCCGGAAACGGTAGAGGATCTCAAAGCCGCAGGATTGACACCTACACTGCCTATGGGTACCAAAATCAACGGAGCAGTCATCCGGGAAAATGGTTTGGCTATAATAGATTTTTCAAAGGAATTTCTGAACTTCAGCAGCAAAAAGGCTGAAGAACTGGGAATCAAAGCAGTGACATATACGCTTACAGAGTTTCCAAACATAAAATCAGTGGAAATCAGGGTGGATGGCAAAAAAATTGAAGAAATGCCAAAGGGAACTGAAGTAGGGTCTGAACTTAAAAGAACGGAAATAAATCTTCAGCCTGTCGAAAAGGCAGGTGAAAAGTTATCAAAGGTTGTGGTATACTATCATAAAAAAGGAAGCGGGGCATATTCATATTTTGTTCCATTAACAAAAGTGGTATCCGGCTTTGAAAACAGTGTGGAAGCCGCCTTAAGCGCACTGCTGGAAGGCCCGGAGGCCGGCAGCCTGAAAAATCCTTTCCCGGAGGGTACTAAACTGCTGGATGTGCAGGTAAACAGCGGTATAGCTTATGTGAATTTTTCCGAGCACATACTGGCTAATCAGGGAGACAAGGCGGCGGAGAATGCTGTGAAAAAGGCGGTAGCGCTTACGCTTAAGGAATTTCCTGCGATTTCAAAAGCCAAGATATTTGTAAATGGCAAGATCGTTGAAAATACTGCTGGTGTGGGTGCGGACGAATATATATCGGTTCCGGTTTTTGTTAATTTTTATGAATAAGAATTACATAAAACAAGCGATATGGGGATGTTTCAAAACGTCCCTGCATATCGCAAAAAAAGCTGACAAGCTGTATGTTTTTATGGATGTCTTGGGAAGAAAGGGAAAAATAAATCTGCCGTGCTCATGGAATAATATTATAACAGAACTTTTGAATCAAGGCAGAAAATTTATGCAACTCTGTAAGGGATTACTAAACACAAAACAATACTTTTGAAGGGAAGGAAGACAGATGCAGAGAATTGACGGGAGAAACAACGAACAAATAAGGCCTGTAAAAATAATAAGGAATTACTTAAAGCATGCGGAAGGCTCAGTGCTTATAGAGATGGGTGATACCAAAGTTATTTGCAC
>JAKJBU010000074.1 GCA_022706825.1 Bacillota bacterium | reverse complement strand
GAATCGAGTGAAGATGCGCAGTAAAATCCGTGGGATTTACGTGAGGTAAATCCAGCACATACCAACAGGAGGTTGGGGTTATGTGCGTCAGGATTTTACAAGCATCAAGCTCTGATTCTGTCCAAAGCTAATATCGTGCGAGTCGGTATACAAGGCTAGTGCTCTGGGAGTATGACTACAAACTTATAGTTACGGCGCATTATTCAATTTTTATGATATAATTAATATGGCTATTCAAGGAGGGATTTGATGACCAGGCTTTATCTTGTAAGACATGGAGAAACTGAATGGAATAAAAACGGCAAGGTTCAGGGAAGAACAGACACAGATCTCAGCACCGAAGGTGTAATACAGGCGAAGCTGCTTGCAAGAAGGCTGGCAAGGGAAGATATTGACGTGATATATTCCAGCAGCCTGAAGAGAGCTTTGAAAACCGCGGAAATTATTGCAGAATATAAGCAATGCGAAATCATTGAATCCGATAAGTATCACGAGATATGTTTCGGCCCTTGGGAGGGCATGACAATAAATGAAATCAAGGACAAATACGGTGAACATTTCAGGGTATATAAAGAGGATCCCGTTAATTTCAAGCTGCCCGGGGCAGAAACCCTCATAGATCTGACAGAGCGTACATATGGCGCGGTTATGGATATAGTCAGCCGTAATAAAGGCAGCAATATACTGCTGGTATCCCATGGCACAGCTATTAAAGCAGTGATAATCAGAATACTGGGATTAGACATTGCTGACTTTAAAAAATTCATGATAGACAACGCATCACTATCAATACTGGAATTCCCTGAGAATAGCTCAGGAAAGCCTGTAGTAATATGCCTGAATGATACCGGTCACTTGGAGGAAGAAAATCTATAGCAGAATTAAACATATTATAATTCTGCGTTTGAGATAATATGGTTGAAAGGATGTTTTTCTTGATATATGATGTAATAGTTGTCGGAGGAGGCCCCGCAGGAATGATTGCTGCCGGTACGGCTGCCTCAAAAGGAAAAAGGACTATGCTGGCGGAAAAGAATGAGAAGCTGGGCAAAAAGCTGTTTATCACGGGCAAAGGAAGATGTAATGTTACAAATACCGCGGATTTTGATGAATTCATGAAGAATATTCCGAAGAATTCAAAATTCTTCTTCAGCTCCTTCAGCAGCTTTTCAAACAATGATCTTATTTTGCTTTTGGAATCCCTGGGACTTAAAACAAAGGTAGAGAGAGGCGGGAGGGTTTTCCCCGAATCCGACAAGTCCAATGATGTTATAAAAGCCCTGGAAAGATATTTGAATAGGAATAAGGTTGATGTAAGGCTCAACAGTAAGCTCCTGGAAATAAGACAGGAAAACGGTGCTGTAACAGGCGCTTTATTTGACAACGGCCGGGTTGTGGAATGCAGCTCTATAATCATTTGCACGGGAGGACTATCGTATCCTAATACAGGGTCAACGGGAGACGGATATAAAATTGCCGTAAAGGCAGGACACAGCATAATAGAGCCCAGGCCGTCATTGGTGCCGCTGGTGTCAGATGATGCATTTGTTAAGGAACTGCAGGGACTGTCCCTGAAAAATGTTGCAATTAAAGCTTACGCCGGTGGGAAGCTTTTATATGAGGATTTCGGAGAAATGCTTTTTACCCACTATGGATTGTCAGGCCCAATAATTTTGTCTGCCAGCTTTTTCATTTCGGATTATCTCAGAAGGAAGCAGGAAATTAGGATTAGCATTGACCTGAAACCGGCTCTTTCCGAGGAGGAGCTTGACAAAAGAATAATCCGGGATTTTGAAAAAAATATAAACAAACAGTTCAAAAACTCATTGGACCAATTGCTGCCGCAAAAACTCATACCGGTTGTAATATCCCGATCGGGAATAGACGAGTCAAAAGAGGTTCACCAGATAACCAAGCAGGAAAGGAAGGACATGGTAAAGCTGCTTAAGGGGTTTACAGTCACCGTATCAGGTACAAGGCCTATAGAAGAAGCTATAGTCACTTCAGGAGGTATCAATCTGAAGGAGATTAACCCCAGGACAATGGAGTCAAAGCTTCTTAAAGGATTGCATTTTGCAGGTGAAATAATTGATCTGGATGCTTTTACCGGAGGCTTCAATCTGCAGATTGCATTTTCCACCGGCTATGCGGCGGGTTTTTATGCATAACTGAATAAATGCCTCCCGAAAGAGGAATTATCTAAATAAATACATATGAGGGAGGATAAAGATAGTGAACAGCAGTTTCCAAAGCTGGTGGGACAGGATTGACGGTTTAATCAGAAAAGTTCTGCTTCTTTTATTTGCAGCTCTCATAATTTCACAAGCATTGCTGTTAAGCCAGACAATAAAAAACATTATAAGCAGGATAGACAAGCTGGAAGGCAGGTCCATAGCCGACAGTCAGCTTTTTATTAAAAGGGGAGAGCTTGAGATATCCATAGAGAATTATTCAACCCTAAAGCCGCTGGTTTTTTATATAAACGGAAAAAGCATTGACACTCCGAACGGAAGATCAATAAGGCTGAAAGTAAAGGACAGTGATATTATTGAGGTAGGAGGCGGCCCCTTGAATGATACGGCAGTTCTTAAGGTTACGGCTGTATCCGACAGCATAACGGTGCCCGAACCGGGAAAGCTTGTATATGTGAAAGATAATCTTGTGATGGTAGACAGGATAAGAATAAAGTAGAATCGTATCTGTGACCAATAATCTTTTATTTTGAAATCCTTTCTGGTAAAATGGTATCATCAGTGAAGGCGTAATTGAAATGGCAAAGTATTGGGGGGATTATCCATGAGCGGTTATAAAGTAATAGCCATAGACGGGCCTGCCGGAGCGGGCAAGAGCACCATAGCAAAAAAGCTTGCAGATATGATAGGCTATACTTACATAGATTCTGGGGCAATGTACAGGGCATTAACGTTGAAGGTGCTGAGAGAGAATATTCCTTTGAAAAAAACAGATATGCTGATCAGCATGGCTGAAAAAACTGATATAGATTTTCGGGATAACAGCATATATCTTGACGGCAGAGCTGTCAATACAGAAATAAGAGAAGAGGATGTAAACAGAAATGTATCATATATTGCGGCAATACCTGAGATAAGGAAGCTTTTAGTCGATATTCAGAGGAAGATATCCATGAACAAGAATGTGGTAATGGATGGACGTGATGTAGGCACAGTCATTTTTCCGGAGGCCGATGTAAAGTTTTATATTACAGCTTCTGTTGAGGAAAGAGCTGACAGAAGATATAAAGAGCTGAAGCAGAAAGGCTATGAAGCTGAGATTCAGGATATCAGGTCACAGATAGAAAAAAGGGATTATATTGATTCTACAAGAAGTGATTCTCCGCTGAAAGCAGCCTCTGATGCCATAATAATCGATACGACGGGTAAAGGTATAGATGAGGTTTTGAATGAAGTAGTTTCATATATTTAATCAAAGGGGGAGGCGCTGATGTTTTATAGGTTTGCCAGGGCATTACTGATACCGGTATTTTTATTATTTTATAATTACAGAATAACCGGCCGTGAAAACATTCCAAAGGACGGCCCATATATAGTCTGTGGAAACCATGTAAGTGCAGTAGATCCGATACTTGTGGGAATTTCGATACCAAACAGGATGTACTTCATGGCAAAGGTTGAATTATTCAGAAATAGACTGCTTAGGGCATTGATGAACGCCCTGGGCGCATTTCCGATAAAAAGAGGGGAAGCGGATATTAAGAGCATAAAAACCTCTCTTAAACTGTTGAACAGCGGAAAAATTCTTGCTCTTTTTCCGGAAGGAACAAGGAAGAAAAGTGATGGAATTACTGCTGAGCCCGGTATTGCAATGCTTGCAATAAAGTCAAAAGTTCCGATTGTACCGGTGGCAATTATCAGCAGCTATAAGTTTTTCAAAAGGACAAATATAATTATAGGGGAGCCTATTGAGCTTGCAGAATTCTATGATAAGAAGCTTTTGAATGACGAGTATATTAAAATAAGTGTCGATATCATGAAAAGAATTAATGAGCTAAAGAAGGATAGGGAAAATGAAAATAATTATTGATAAATATGCGGGATTCTGTTTCGGTGTAAAAAGAGCTGTGGATAAAGCCTTTGAAGAAGCGGATAAAAAGAAGGACAGAAAGATTTTTACTTTTGGCCCCCTTATTCATAATGATCAGGTGACAGGCAAGCTTGAAGAATTGGGTATAAAATCTGCGGACAGCATTGATGAGATAAATTGTGAAGGTGCCGAGCTTATTATTCGTTCACACGGAATAGGTGAGGAAGAGTACAGGCAAATTGAAGAAAAGGGATTCGGATATATTGACTGCACCTGTCCTTATGTATCGGCAATACATAAAAAGGTGCAGGAATATTATAAGAAGGGCTATAAAATATTTATTGCGGGAGATAAAGCGCATCCCGAAGTAATAGGCATAAATGGGTGGTGTGACAATTCCGCCCATGTAATTGAGGATGAAAAAACAGTAGACAAACTTCCTATATATGATAAAATATGTTTAGTTGCACAAACTACAATTACAAAAAAAATCTGGGACAGCGTAGTGGATGCTATTAATAAGAAATATAAAAATGCAATAATATTTAATACCATTTGCAGCGCAACTGAGAAAAGGCAGGAATCGGCTGAACAGCTTTCAAAAAAAGTTGATTGTATGATTGTAATTGGAAGCAGAAAGAGTTCTAATACTAATAAGCTTTATCAGATATGCCTGGAGAATTGCGATAATGCTTATCATATTGAGAAAGCGGAGGATTTGCCGGCAGGAATGCTGAAGGGATTTGAGACGGTTGGTATTACGGCGGGTGCATCCACACCTGATTGGTTAATTAAGGAGGTTATCGAAAAAATGCAGGACAACGGCAATATTATGGGGGATCCGGTAGAAATAATGGAGAATCAGGAAAGCGTAGTGGATGATAGGGAAGAAATGGAGAAGCAGGAAGATACGACAGAAGACCAGGGAAATATGATGGAAGAATATGAAAAGACCATGAGGCCGGTATATCCCGGAGACAAAGTAAAAGGAACAGTAATCATGGTTACCGATGATGAGGTCATGGTTAACATTGGATATAAATCCGACGGAATAATAAAGAAGGAAGACTATACCTGGGATACTGATGTTAGCCTGAAGGATATAATAAAAGCCGGAGACGAATTGGAAGTAATGGTGGTAAGCATAAATGACGGTGAAGGTAATGTCGTGCTTTCCAAGAAGCTTCTGGATGCCGAAAAGAACTTTAATAAAATAGAAGCGGCATTTAATGAAAAAACCCCTCTGGAGGGTTTTGTAAAGGAAATAGTTAAAGGCGGAGGAATAGTCGAACTTATGGGCGTCAGGGCGTTTATGCCCGCATCCCAGTTTGATGTGCGGTATTCAGAGGATCTTAGCAGTTTTGTAAATAAGAAAGTTAATGTTGAGATTATTGAACTTGATCCGCAGAAAAGAAAAGTTGTTGTATCAAGAAAGTCGCTTTTGAAAAAGCAAAATGAAATTAAAGAAAAAGCGTTATGGGAAAACATCGAAGTCGGACAGAAATTAACCGGTGAGATTAAGCGCCTTGCTGATTTTGGCGCCTTTGCGGATATTGGCGGAGTAGACGGACTCATTCATATATCTGAACTTTCCTGGTCAAGAGTCAAACATCCTTCTGACATTGTAAAACCCGGCGATAAGGTGGAAGTAATAGTATTATCCGTTGACAAGGAAAAGAAAAAGATTTCCCTTGGGCTTAAGCAGACTGTTCCGGAGCCCTGGTCTGCTGCGGGAGAAAAGTATAAGCCGGGCGATGTTCTTGATGTTAAAGTATTGAGGTTTTCGAACTTCGGAGCCTTTGTAGAGCTTGAGCCGGGTATAGACGGTCTTATTCACATTTCACAGATATCTGACAAAAGAATTGCAAAGCCTTCAGATGCTCTGAAAATAGGAGAAATTGTCAAAGCAAAAATAGTTGATATAAAGCCTGAAGAAAAGAAAATAAGCTTGAGTATAAGAGAACTAATAGAAGCAATTGGAGAAGAGGCTAAAGAAGAAGCTGAAAAGCCGGTTATTGAGGAAGCTAAGGAAGAGGCTGAAAAGCCGGTTATTGAGGAAGCTAAGGAAGAAGCAGCAGAAAAGCCAATAGTTGAAGAAGTTAAGGAAGAAGCCGAAAAACCGGCTGTTGAGGAAGCTAAAGAAGAAGCTGAGAAGTCAGTTATTGAAGAAGTAAAGCAGGAAGCAGAAGAAGCAGCAGAAAAGCCAATAGCTGAGGAAGCTGAAGAAGCTGAGAAGTCAGTTATTGAAGAAGTAAAGCAGGAAGCAGAAGAAGCAGCAGAAAAGCCAATAGCTGAGGAAGCTGAAGAAGCTGAGAAGTCAGTTATTGAAGAAGTAAAGCAGGAAGCAGAAGAAGCAGCAGAAAAGCCAATAGCTGAGGA
>JAKJBU010000073.1 GCA_022706825.1 Bacillota bacterium | reverse complement strand
GCCCGCTATAATTGTATCCGCCGGACCATCCCTTGAATATGAAATTGAAAATTTAAGATATATAAAAGAAAAAGGCCTGGCATACATCTTTTCCGCCGGTTCTGCAGTAAATACCCTGATAGAGAACGATATATATCCCCATGCCTGCTGGAGTATCGAGCCAAATGCGCATAGCCGGGCGGTATACAAAAAAATAATTTCCCTTGGCATAAAATCAATACCTTTGATTTTCGGCTCAACAACCGCATCGGCTATAGTAGAATCGTATCCCGGGAATCTTTATCATTTTATTACCGCAAAGGATCTTGTTTCACAATACTTTCTGGATAGCTCCCTCAGAAGTGATGAAATTGTCGGCATGGCAAGCTCCGTTGCAGTTGTCACATTGCTGGCATTGTATAAGCTGGGCGCCTCTCCCGTCATTCTGGTGGGGCAGAATCTGGCATATAAAGACCAGCGATACTATTCAGACGGCATTGATTATAGTTACGGTTCCAAAGAGATCCACAGCGCTTATTTTAATTATTTATACAAGGTACCGAGCACGGATGGAAATTATGTGTATACTGATGATTCCCTGAATTGTTTCAGAAAAGATATGGAAGCATTCATACGGGATTACGGGATAACAGGTGTCATCAATACCACCCGGGGCGGTGCAATGATAAAAGGCACTTCATACATACCATTGGATGAATTGCTGCGGGATTCTCTAAAGGACAGGGTTGTTGACCCCGAATGGGAGCTTAACCTGCACAGCAGTTACAGCAGGGAGCTTATCAGAAAACGATCCGATGCATTAAACCCTGAAATGAAAAAGTTCTATGTAACAGTAAAGGAACTTAGAGCATTATCGGTTAAAGTACATGATGAAAATAAAACAAGCCTTTCTGAAAAATCAGCTGCTTTGTTTTATAGAATAATCAATGATATTTTGGGTAATGAATTTTTTCATGCCTTTCTTTATTCAATGAATGTCTATGAATGCAGATTGCTTGTAAAAGACATTAAGGCGAAGAATGGCAAAGGTTCTGATGCCTTTCCCGTTTCCTTGTTTGACAGGTTCATTGATTTTGTTAATGCCTGCATAAAAGACATCGATGTAATTATGCCATTATTAGCGGGAATTGATAAACAGATGTCTTAGAGATGGCCATCGTCCTGAAGTCTGCCGTAAATATCCTCATACCGTATTATATCATCTTCCCCGAAATAGTTTCCAATCTGAACTTCAGCTATCATTAATGATTCGCTGTCTGATGTATTTGTTAATCTATGCTTGCACCCTTTAGGAATATAGATGAAATCTCCCGACTCAATTCTTTTCTTCGACTCTCCAAGGATAACTTCCCCTATCCCCGTAATTACTATCCAATACTCTTCTCTCTTTTTATGTTCTTGCAGGCTTAGTGCACCGCTTGGGTTAACCTTAATAATTTTTGACTGTGAATAATCATTAAGAAATGTTGTTTTGTAAAACCCCCAGGGCCTGTCATATATCTCATGCTCAAGCAAGCTGTCGTCAAGGGATAAAAAATCATACTCCAAATCAAAATTAATACCTTGTAAAAGCAGCACGTGCATATTGCTTTTGGTAATGATATTCCTGAGATATTGATTTTCATCTATTATGGGTATGAATTTTATGCGGGGCTGCTTGAATAATTCAACAACCTTGCTGAAATTGTCATGAATATAAATCTTTTCAAAATTTTTATAATACGCGACATCTATTTTATCATTCAAGCCATGGCCTTTTATAAACGACCTTCGGATATCTCCGTCCGTTACAGTTCCAACAACTTTATTCTCTTCATCAATAACTGCAAGATACCCTTTATTGTTTCCTTCCATCTGTCTTAAGGCATCAAGTATGGTTTGGCTTGTCTTCACTGCAAATCTTTTACAATCCATATCCGCTGCTCCTCACATTCAATATCAGCTCCACCACTTCCCTGACGGCCCCCTGCCCTCCATTCAGCCGGGCAACATAATCAGCCGCCTCTTTCACACATTGCATGGCATCGCTTACAGTACATCCGAACCCCACGTTTTTTATGACTTCCAGATCGTTAATGTCATCACCGATGTATGCGATCTCATCGTATTTCAGATTAAGCTTTGTACATATCTCATCTATGGCTTTCATTTTATCGTGAACGCCTAAATAGACCAGGTCCAATTTCATTTTTTGCGCTCTCCGCCTGACTATTTCAACATTCTCGCCGGTTATTATCCCGGTTATGAACCCTTTCTCTTTTATAAGCTTGAAGCCCATTCCGTCTTTTGTATTAAACTTTTTCAGTTCATCCCCATTTTCGGAATAGTACATGCCACCGTCGGTCAGCACGCCGTCGCTGTCGGTCAGCAGGCATTTGATTTTCTGCACCTTATCTTTTAACCCGGGCTTGTCTTTTCTTGAGTTTTTTAACAATCCTTCTGCTATAATCCAATCTGAAGGCTCATCAATCTCAAAATATGTTTCTTCAGGCATTTCATACAAACCGATATTGCCGGAAATTCTGCAGCGGGTATCCAACAATCTCTTCCTGGAAGTAATATAAAAAGCACCGTTTTCTACCAGAAAGCCTTCAAATTCCTGACGTCTGGGACGTTTCAGCGGGTCATAGTTTGCTGCATAGGCTTTATCGGATGATTCCGACCAGATAAACCTTTTTTGACGTACTACGGACAATACACTGTCAATTCCCTCCTGCCTGAACTTTTCGATACCTCCGGAAATATCACCTTCGGTTAACAGCGGAGATGTAGCCTGTACTAAAATGATGTTTTCAAAATCGTATTTTCCGGCAAATTCAAGCATCACGGATTCAGTTGATGCAATATCCGTGGATACCTCTTCGGACCGGTCAATTATAATGATTTTATCCGAATCATACTTCTCAACAACTTTTCTTATTTCATCACTGTCAGTTGACACAACAACCTTATCAACTTCTCTGCATCCGGCCGCAGCATCCAAAGTCCAATAGACCAGCGGCCTCCCGTTAATCAGCCTGATATTCTTCAGAGGTATTGATTTGCTGCCGCCTCTTACGGGAATAAATGCAACAATGCTTCCGATTCTGTTCTCCAAGGCTATCTCTCCCTATATTTCAGCTTATTTCTCTGTACCATTTCAATATCCAGTATTTCTTTTTCCTTATAGTTTAAAGCCAAATGAACTGCTTCAAGATCCCTTTTCAGCCTTCTGATTCCGTCCGGCTCCAACGAAGCAGCATGATCGGTTCCTTTCCATGTCCTGTCCAGTGTATAATGCCGTTCAATTACTGTCGCTCCAAGGGTATAAGCGGCAATATCTACGGAAATACCTTTATGATGTCCTGAAAACCCTATTTCTTTGACTCTTGACCCAAACTTCTCCTTCAGACGTTTGATTTCCAGCAGGGCAATATCATTAAATGGTACGGGGTATCCGGAAGTGCAGCTGTAAATTACCAGGTCTTTATTACGTCCGCTATCCTCAAATAGCTGAATAATCTTATCTTCTTCCTCATGAGTAGTCATTCCGAGGGACAGGTGAATTTCACCTTTATAGTTGTCACACAGCCATTTAAGCATCTTGTAATGGTTATTGCAGGCAGAAGGAATTTTTATCAATTCCGGCTCCAGTGATGCAATCTCTTTTGCAGACGTCAAATCCCAGACCGAAGTGCTGTAAATGACTCCAAACTCATCACACCACTTCATAAGCTGTCTGTGCTGATCAACATCAAATTCCAGGTATTCCCTATGGGCACCGTATGTTTCGCCGTATGAATTTTCAGGATTGGGATGAGGAGCATTATACTGTTCTTCTGTAAGCAGCTCCCTGTTATTCCTCTTCTGGAATTTAACAATATCTGCTTTACAGAAAATTGCAGCTATTTTTATCATTTCCTTAGCAATTTCCATCTCACCCTTATGATTGCAGCCGACTTCCGCAACCAGTCTTGCCTTCTGATAATTCATTACCTTCTTACCTCCTTATCCGTTTTGTACTATAGCTTGTATTTTTTCGTCAAACTCTTTAAAGGACGGTCCCATCTCTATAATAAGTTTCTTGGATTCAGATATAAAATCTTTATAAATTGTTAAAGCTTCTCTGCCTTTCTTGATTACATTACCTTCCCTTGCTATTTGCGTCAGGTTGTCTGCCAGTATCTCCATCCGTAAAGTATTCATGGGATGAATGAAAGTCTTGTAGTATTCATTTCTTGTCAATTCTTTTATTTTTGCGGAAAAATCGGACAACAGCTTATTCAGTTTGTTCTCATTTTTATTAAGGACAGCCTTTTCTATTTTCTCTATCTCTTTTTCTATTTTTCCGATTGTATCCTGTATTGTGCTTTTCTTTTCCAGTATTAGCTCGTGCTGAGCCCCCAAATACTCAATATCATAACCCTCAGACCTGATTTTATACCAGTCCGGGTCTACAACACGTACATTCAGCCTTTCTCTCAGAATATCCTCCAAGGGTATGTATTTTGTACCGCTTATCCTGGCACCGCCTTTTGTAGTGTTAATTACGTTATTTATAGAATCAAGCTTTATCAATGCCTCCATACTTCTTCTCATTAAATCCAGATCCTTCAATGTATAAACCATATTGCCATGTACATCTTCAACCTGAAAAGAATTGGCCCTGTCATTTTCGGTAATCCTTTCCTTGGCTTTCCTGTCTTTATGATAATCTATCCCGGCAGCATAATAGTAATCATTTTTTAGTGCAAGATTTTGCCCCACAAGTATTATCGGATCGCATTGCAAGTAATGCAAAACCTGAAGTGTTACTAAGGCTACTGATGGTGCAACCCTTACCGTCTTTTCCTTTATACCCGATTTATTCTTTAAGTAATATGATGCCAATGTATCATTCGCCATAATTATGCTGAAAAGTCCGGCATTATAGCTGCTCACTACCTCACTGAATACCATATCTGCATAAATAAGAGGGGTCTTATTTTGCGGATCTTCAAACAAAACTCTGTAAAGATCATAATTTATTTCTTTTCCGTCTATAGCACAGACTGCATCCGGAATGATTCCGTGCTTATACAGCTTGTACACTGCAGAACCCGCAGAGAATATATAAGCCAGTCCTTCCCTCTTTATTTTTTTAAGGTTTTCTATCTCTTCGTCCAGTGATGGCCCTGACGCTGCGAGTACCGCAGGTTTGCCCCTAAAAACCTTTTCCGAAAGGTTGAGTATGTTTTCAGACTTGATTGTATATGGGAAGTTTTGCATCATGTTGTTCATCCATCTCTTCTCAAACAGATGTCTGGTCCCTACTTTGAATCTTTTATCAGTAATAGAATCCTTGAATTTACGGCAAAAGTAGTTATAATCTTCCGCATAAACCCGCTCATAGCTGGGTAAGGTTATAGGTCTCACATAAAAGCCCAGGTTCTGGAAAAAAACACTAAGCTCCAACTCCTCATCGTGGGCAAGCCCTTTAATATATATACTCTTTAATGCTCCAACAAATTCACGTGATAATTTTCTTGAACTCAAAAATTTCAGAAATATCAAAGGATTCGGCTCATATATGGAATATACCATGCCCGGATCCCTTTTTTTCATTATATCCAAAACATATCCCAACCCTATGCCGTAAAAAAGTAAATGCTGGTTTTCGGATTTGGGCTCAAAGGATTCGACAATCCTTTTAGCTTCCGATAATGGATCATATTTGCTGTGCATATATATATCAGTTCCGTTAATATAAACTTTTAGGGTATCGGCGCCCTTTTGAGAAGGCTCAATATACACCTGGCCTTCCGTGGCATTCTGCAATAACAGCATATCCCACATAATGCCCGGAAATTTAAGCTTTAATTTTTCAATATTTTCATTAAGGTACAAAATACCACTCCCATCCAAGAATTCGCTCCTACTGCATATTCCCCGCTGCTTCCCTGCCTATTCCTGATTTTTGCACAACAGCTAAAATGCTGCTGAAAATATCCGATATTTCATAATTCAATATATCTGCGATAAGTATATAATCCATGTTCATTATTGCAGCCTTCAACTCATTGAATACTTCTTCAAGCCTTTGGATATTTTCTCCATAATTCAGGCTCAGCAGGGATGATAATGATTTGTTGCCGGGATATTTTTCAATGATCTCCCGATTGACTGAAAATATCCATGAAATGCCTTCCATCAGATCTCCCAGATTGTCTATATGACCTGCATCCTTATTTCCTGTATAAAGGCTGTCAATTATTGGCTGCACCTCCGGTAAAGCTCCTTGAATATAAGAATAGGTTGTTTGAATTATATCCATAACAAATTCATCTTCCGTAATCAACCGTACAATAATATCCTTAATGCTCCCAATATTCTCTCTTATATATTCATCATACCCCGTATATATTCTGTTCCCGTCAATATCCATACAATCCAGAATCAAACCGGATTGTGAGGTTATATCTGAAACAGACTGTATAATATCTTCAGCTCCCTTCTCAGAGCTGTCATATTGAAACACCCTGTCCATCATTTCTACTTTAATCATCCCTTATACCTCCAACTTAGTTTAGCTATATATTATATCGGCAGGTGACGCTAATTCTTTATAAAAAAGAAACCCCGGAAATTCCAGGGTTTCATAAGTATCAACCTATCTAAGCAGTGCAAGTACACTTTGGGGAGCCTGATTAGCCTGTGCCAGCATAGCTGTGGCTGCCTGGTTGAGGATGTTGTTCTTTGTGAACTCCATCATCT
>JAKJBU010000072.1 GCA_022706825.1 Bacillota bacterium | reverse complement strand
GAGGCTTGAAGACATATATGCCTCAAATGATTTGTGGGAGAAGGACTTCCAAAGAGTAAAGCAAATGGCGGATTTCCTGCTGCCTTATAAAGAAATCATGGCTGAAAGCGCCGATAAGCTGCTGGAATGCCTTAATATGAGTACCGAAATGAACAGGCTTTTCGAGAAGGTATATGTGTATGCACATATGAGAAGCCATGAAGACAGCACCGATTCTTTTTATCAGGGGCTTGCCGACAGAGCGGATTCCCTGGGGGTAACAGTAAGCAGCGCCGGTTCTTTTATTGTACCGGGTATCCTTGCTGTGCCCGATGGGAAGCTGGAAGCATATCTGGCGGAAAGTGAAGGCTTAAGGTTTTATAAAAGATTTCTGGATGAAATAAGGAGAAAGAAGCCCCATATTCTGAATGCGTCCGAGGAGCAGATTCTGGCCTTGGCCGGGGAAATGGCCCGGGCACCGGAGACGATTTTTGGTATGCTTAATAACGCGGACATAAAGTTCCCGCATATCAAGGATGAAAAGGGAAATGAGCTGGAGCTTACAAAGGGCAGGTATATTCAGTTAATGGAAAGCAGCGACAGGAGAGTAAGGAAGGATGCATTTGAGGGGATGTACATCACTTATTCAAAGCAGAAGAATACTCTGGCAGCACTTCTCAATGCAAATGTAAAGGCGAATATGTTCAGCGCAAGGGTGAGAAAGTACGGCTCAGCGCGAGAGGAATCCCTTTTTGAGGACAATGTGCCGGCAGCGGTATATGACAACCTTATTGCAGCCATGCATGACAATATGAACCTGATGCACAGGTATGTAAAGCTCAGGAAAAGGATAATGGGGCTTGAAGAGCTGCATATGTATGATCTGTATGTTCCGATGATAAAGGAAGTAAAAATGGAAATACCTTTTGAGGAAGCAAAGAAGATTGTCAGGAAAGGCCTGGAGATACTTGGAGAGGATTACGGCAAAAACCTTGAAAAGGGCTTGAACTCAGGCTGGATAGATGTATTTGAGAATGAAGGGAAGAGAAGCGGTGCATACTCCTGGGGCTGTTATGACTCGCATCCCTATGTGCTTTTGAATCATAACGGCACTTTGAATAATATGTTCACCCTGGCCCACGAAATGGGCCATGCGCTGCACAGCTATTATTCCGACAGCAATCAACCGTATATTTATGCTCAGTATAAGATATTCGTGGCAGAGGTGGCTTCGATTGTTAATGAATCCCTGGTAATGAACTATCTTCTGAATACCACCAATGACCAAAAAAAGAAAATGTACCTCCTGAACTACTATATGGAGCAGTTCAGGACCATCGTATACAGGCAGGCCATGTTTGCTGAATTTGAAAAGATTATCCATGAAAAGGCCGAGTCCGGAGAAGCATTGACCGCAGAGCTGCTGTGCTCCGTATACAGGGATTTGAATATACTTTATTATGGGCCGGATATTGTTGCGGACGGCCTTATTGACATGGAGTGGGCAAGAATTCCGCATTTTTACAGCAGCTTCTACGTATACAAATATGCAACGGGTTTTTCGGCAGCCATGTCCATATCACAGCAGATGCTGAAAGAGGGCAGGCCTGCGGTGGACCGCTATATGGAATTCCTGAAAAGCGGCGGCTCGGATTATCCCATAGAGCTTTTGAAGATTGCCAATGTGGACATGTCGACGAAAGAGCCGGTGGACAATGCCCTTAAGCTGTTCGGCAGCCTTCTTGACCAGATGGAGGAACTGACTTCTTAGAATGAAGCAAGATAGCCCATATATTTTTACAACCTTTATGCTTTACTTGCTTAATGATGTTGGGAACTGCTTCATCCTATGATCGGGGCTTTTCCTTGACAGTGATATGACACATTGAGCTTTATGTGAAGTATCAAAGTGGAGTTTCTGTGAAAGAATTAGAAAATATCTATTATTTGTCAGGTAAAACTATCTATAAAATTATTGCTGATATTAAAACGAATAATTATTAAAACGGTGCTATGAGCCAAAACCTCATGGCCCTTTTTATTTCTGAAATATTTAAGAGAATTCTTTGGGTGATTGATATGATATACTTAAGGCACAAAAATTTAATATTAAATAAATTATCGGGGGTTTATAAATGAACAAAATGATTAAGATTAGGAATGAAGAAGAAACAGATTATGAGAGAGTAGAAGAAATCACAAGGAAAGCTTTTTGGAATTTATATATTCCGGGGTGCATTGAACACTATTTAGTTCATGTTATGCGATCCCACAAAGACTTTCTGCCGGAGTTGGATCTGGTGATTGAAGTTGATAATCAAATCATCGGGAATATCATGTACACAAAAGCAAAACTGGTTGATGAGTCTGGGGAGGAAAAAGAAATCCTTACCTTCGGTCCGACTTGCATTATGCCGGAATACCAAAGAATGGGTTACGGGAAAATGCTTATGGAGCATTCTTTTGAACAAGCGGTTGCACTTGGCTATGATGTGATTGTTATATTTGGAAACCCAAACAATTATGTAAGCCGTGGCTTTAAGAGCTGCAAAAAGTACAATATTTGTCTTGAGAATGGAACTTACCCAGCAGCAATGATGGTAAAAGAACTGAAGCCGAAAGCTCTGGATGGGAGGAAATGGGTTTACTATGACAGCCCTGTGATGATGATAGACGAAGAAGAAGCCGGGCGCTTTGATGAGAGTTTGGAAAAAATGGAGAAGAAATTCCAGCCAAGTCAGGAAGAATTCTATATTCACAGCCATTCTATTATTCAGTGAGTTTCCTTCAGCTCAGGTGCCAGGCATCACTTGGCTAAAAAATCATAGTCGAAAAATAGTCGTCGGGGGTTTCATGCCGCCTGATGAGGCTGACATCGCCATTACATTGAAGAAGAAGCTCTGCAGGCCGCAGCCTTCCGTTGAAGTTATTGCCGTGGCTGTAGCCATAGGCACCTGCGTCATGAAACACCAGCAGGTCACCTTCAGTTATTTTGGGGAGAAGCCTGTCGGTTGCGAAGCGATCCCGGTCCTCGCAAAGCGCTCCGGTAATTTCATAGTGCTGAACAGGCTCTGCCGATTCCTTTCCCATGATGGTGATATGATGGTAGTTGTTGTATCTTAACGGGCTCATAAAGCTGTTGGTGGAAGCATCCAAGCCAATAAAAGTTTTATAGGCTTGCTTCACATGAAGGACTCTTGAAACAAAATACCCGTATGGCCCGGTCATGAAAATCCCCAGCTCGGTGTAAAGAGAAACAGGAGGGAGAGTACTTTTGCCGATGGTTTCGTCATAAGCTGCCTTTATTTGCAAGCTGATTGCTTCAATGTCTGCAGGCTCATCCTCAGCATGGTAAGGGATGCCGATGCCTCCGGCCAGATTTACAAAATCAATGGCTATGCCTGTCTTCTCAAACAACTCCACAGCAAAGGCAAATACCTTGCGGGCATTTATGCCAAAAAACTCAGGATTTCGCTTATGACATCCGAATTGTGCATGAATACCAAAGTGCTTCGCTCCTAAATTGCGCACTGCGGGGTAGGCAGCTTCCAGCTGAGGCTTTGCGGAGCCGAACTTGCTGTTTGTAAAATCGATAAGGACTGACTCACCATATTTTAGCTGATCACCAAAATTCAGCCTGAAACAGATGGTTTCCGGGATACCGGTGCAAGCCTCCAAAATGAGAATATGTGCTGCATCATCCAGGTTAATAATGGCGCCAAGCCGGGAGGCATACTGATACTCTTCAACAGTTGTGACATTTGAGGTGAACATGATGTCACGGCCTTCAAAGCCGCAACGCTCTGCAAGCATCAGCTCAGTCAGGGAAGCGCATTCGGCGCCGCAGCCTTCCTGCTTAAAAAGCTTTAAAATTCCGGGTGTGGGTGTGGATTTGACTGCGAAATATTCCTTGAAACCCGGATTCCACTGAAAGGCATTCTTCAGTCGGCGAACATTGTTTCTAATGGCAGTTTCATCATATATATAGAAAGGCGTATGAAAAGTTGAGGCAATGTGTTCCAGTTCTGATTTGGAAAACGGAATAGTTTTCATCTTTTATTACTCCTTTTTTTATGTGATATAATAATTATATATAAAATACCGATATAAAAGCCAGTATAGAAATACATGAGTATACCGGTATAGATGGGTGGCCGTATTATGTATAAATACAGGAATATAGCGGATTTGCTCAAGAAGGAGATATATTCAGGAAATTACAAGCCCGGTTCAAAGCTTCCCTCGATTCAAAAGCTGTCAAAGGAGACGGGCCTCAACAGCGATACGATAGTAAAGGCCTATAAGGAGCTGGTACAGGAGCACATCGCATATGCTGTCCCTAAAAGCGGCTTTTATGTCGCAAAAAATAAGCTTGGCACCGGTGGCAGCATCATTGACATGAAAAATGTATACTTGCCGGAGGGAATCAATCCGTATAAAGACTTTCAGCTTTGCATTGAACAGGCGATGGCGATTTATGGGCAAAGGCTATTTGAATATGGGTCACCCAAGGGGTTAACTGAACTGATTCAAGTACTGCCGAAGCATCTGCTTGGTCTTCAGGTTTTTGCGAAGGCTGAGAACATATGCATTACAAATGGCTCACAACAGGCTCTGTATATTCTGAGTGCAATGCAGTTTCCGCAAGGCGGTACCAGGGTGCTTGTTGAACAGCCTACTTATTCATTGATGCTGCGAATATTGGAAAACGCAAGAATACCTGCTTTAGGAATCCGGAGGACCCGGGACGGAATTGATTTGGGGCAGCTGAAAAAGCTGTTTCAGCAGGGGGATATCAAGTTTTTTTACATGATTCCGAGATATCACAACCCAACAGGGTTCAGTTACGGCAACACGCAGAAAAGGGAGATTCTGAAGCTTGCAGAGCAATATGGCGTGTTTATTGTAGAAGATGATTATCTGGCGGACCTTGAGGTGGATCAGAAGGCAGAGACGCTGCACACTTTGGGAAATAAGGACCGAATCGTCTACATAAGAAGCTTTTCAAAGACATTATTGCCGGGTTTGAGGCTTGGAATGGCAGTCCTTCCGGAGTCTTTACAAAAACATTTCCTGGATTTCAAAAGCAGTATGGATCTGAATACTTCCATACTCACCCAAGCGGCATTGGAGATATTTTTGAGAAGCAGCATGTATCGTTTTCATGGGAAGCGTACGAAGGAGCATTATAAAAACAAGATGAGCAGGCTGCAGGAGTATTGCAAAGAGCCGCAAGGCTGCGGCACCTGGCATATACCTCAGACAGGACTCTATGCTTATCTGGAAACAGGAAGAATTTCTTCGCAGTTACTTGAACGAAGCCTTCTGGACAGCAAGGTTTTGGTCAGCAGTACCAGCCAAAGCTATTTAAACGGCTTTGAACATCCGGAAGGGTTGAGGCTGTGTGTATGCAATGCGGAAGACCAGGAAATAGAAAAGGCGGTACGGATTATTGAAGCAAAGCTTGCGGAGTTTTGAGACAAGTAATATTTGAAGAGATGAGGTTTAGTAATGGACGATTTCACAAAGAAAGATATGGAAGAAGCACTCCGAGCCATAGCCTCAATGATTGGCAGGACCGAGAAAGCAGGAGAGAAATTTGCACAGGGTACTTCTCAGCATACATTGCAGAAGAACAGGCTTGAAGCGCTGAATACAGCTTCATTATTGATATCAAAAGAACTGGCGGATAGTAATGCAATGAAACATTATACCAAGGAAGATTTAGAAAAAGCGCTTGCGCCAATATCTTCCCTGATTAACAAATCCGAGAAAGCACGGAAAAAACTAGCGGAGGGCACCTGGCAGCATACTATGCTGAGTAATAATCTTAAAGCACTTTATATAGCTTCACGGCTTTTTACGAAAGCATTGAGCGGGTAGGGAGGCAAGATCAGATGAATATAAGATTTGATCCAAATAACGTCGTTATTAAGCTCTGTATGAGCGGGATGAATTTAGAAGATGGCGGAAACATTGAAGACGCAGCCACAATGTTTCATAAAGCATGGCATGAATCAACAGACGACTATGAAAGATTTATTGCAGCTTATTTTTTAGCTCGCCGACAAAAGAATACTGCGGACAAATTGAAATGGATGGAAACATCTTTACAGTGTGCACTAAATATAAATGATGATAATGTTAAGAGTGCATATCCAACGTTATATTTAAACATTGCCGAATGTTATGCGGAGTTGTGTGATTCTGATAATGCAAAAAGAAATTATGAATTGTCAAATTCATATAGGGGTGCGCCTTCTGATGAAGGACCATTTTATCATGGGACAAAGGCAGATATGCAGGTTGGTGATTTACTGACACCGGGCGGAAATTCAAATTACAAACCTGAGCTTAAAATGAACCACATTTATTTCACTGCAAATGCCAATGGCGCAGGACTTGCAGCAGCATTAGCAAAAGGAGAAGGAAGAGAACGCGTTTATATAATAGAACCAACAGGTGAATTTGAGAACGATCCAAATGTTACTGACAAAAAATTTCCCGGTAACTTGACACGTTCTTATCGCTCTCAAGAGCCTTTAAGAATTATCGGTGAAGAAACAGAGTGGGTGAAACTGACAACTGCGGAGCGAAGTGAATGGCGCGAAAATTTAGCTAAAAATAAGGGCGAAATTATTAACTGAACATGGGTGCGGCTCGCGTCGTAAATAGCAAAATTTTCATCTTAGAGTATAATTTTAATTGGCAAAATAAATGACAAAATAAAGGGAAGAGACAAAAACCTCTTCCCGTCATACAAATCAAACTGTAGAATGTAATTGTCAAGAAAACATCGACAGGAGTGATTTGTAT
>JAKJBU010000071.1:390-7299 GCA_022706825.1 Bacillota bacterium | reverse complement strand
ATGGACGCCGGCTTAGGTGTCTCGGGCCATGGAGGGCCTTTTGACACCGTCAGAACTTTTCCAAAGGCATATCAGTATATGAGACATGGGGACGTTTCTCCTGTCTCACTGAAAGCGAGACAGGAGAAACGTCCCCGTGTCTCATATACTGCTCTTGCGGCGGGTTATGCAAACTTATAGTTGTGTCGCATTCTTCCTATAAGGAGATACAGTAATGGGCAAAAATCAGAGAATTGACAAGATACTATCCAATATGGGGTATGGCACCAGAAAAGAAGTAAAAGAACTGATTTCGGGCGGGCTTGTCGAAATAGACGGGATTGTTGTGAAGGAGCCGGGGCAGCAGGTGACGGCTGATTCTCAGGAAATAAAGGTAGGGGGCCGTAAGCTCTTGTACAAGGATTTCATATATATAATGATGAACAAGCCCCAAGGAGTCATATCCGCCACGGTCGACAGCAGGGAGAAGACGGTTATTGACTTGCTGCCGGACGAATGCAAGGCCTTTAAGCCTTTTCCCGTGGGAAGGCTTGACAAAGATACCGAAGGCCTGCTTTTGCTTACCAATGACGGACAGATGGCACACAGGCTGCTGTCTCCGAAGAAGCATGTTCCGAAGACATACATAGCAAAGGTTGCAGGGAGGGTAAGCCAGGAGGATGCGGAAGCTTTCGGCAAGGGAGTAATCCTGGAGGACGGGTACAAAACCATGGCATCAAAGCTTCAAATACTTGTAAGAGGAAGCATCTCTCATGTTGAGGTTACTATATATGAGGGCAAGTACCACCAAGTCAAAAGGATGTTTCAGGCAGTCGGCAAGGAAGTGATATTTTTGAAGCGCATTTCCATGGGGGAGCTGAAGCTGGATGAGACTCTTGAACCCGGAGAATACAGGGAGCTGAATGAAGAGGAACTGAGAATACTGTCCTGATTTATTTAAACTTGAGGTTGCATGTTTGTCAGATTATTGATAATATAATTAATTAGATATATATCGAATTACTTATATAATAAGCTTTTTTTAAAGGGGTGCTGCAAATGGCAATGGAAATATACGGAGAGTCCGACGAGCCTTTAGTAAGGATTGTGAATTCTCCGGTTGTCGAACTTATATGCGCTGTTCACCTGCTTACCGACGCTGCTCATCATCAGTATGAGTTAAGGTGGGCGGAGGAGGTTCTGTCCGGATTCAAGCAGGAAGAGCTGGAGGCTTTGAATACCATTAAGCTGTTTTCGTCAGGCTGGATGAATATGTTGAATCTAATACTGGAAAGCGGCATACTTACATCAATACCGGAATTCATAGGGTACATTGAACGGCTCGATTTGCTGGACTTTTTTTATTTCTTCTTAAATGAGGAAGTTGAGAGAACCAAGATTCAGAAGGCATTTGCAGATAAGAAGGAGCGGAGCAGGATACAGGAAAAAACAAAGTGGGCAGTAGAAGAAAGCGAGCTTATGGAATTTTTTGAATTTCCTGAGAAGATAAAAAGAGATACTATAAATTTATTTAAAAAAGTTTATGCTCATGATTTTATGGCAAAGCTGGACCGGTGCAAGGAAAAAATGGAAGCCGGGATACAGTATGTAGAAAGCTTTATAGGGAAAGACAGCGTGGAATCCGTGCTTGAAAAAATCTCCGGAAGATCAAGGAAATTGTTCAGCGGGTTTAAAGAATACTATATAATTCCTTCATATTTCATATCACCCCAGAAAAGCCTGAGAATATACTCCGGTGATAGGATATATGTGGTTTTTGACTGCAGAGTGACCAGGGACAAGCGTGAGGCTTTATTGGAAGAGCTGTCTTCAGTATTAAAGATAATTGATGATAAGTCGAGAATGGAGATATTACGGATACTTATGAACAATAAAAGCTACGGGAAGGCTCTTTCCGACCTGGTGGGCCTGTCAACTCCCACTGTATCCCATCATTTGGACATTTTAAAGCAGGCCGGATTAATCAAGGAAGAAAAAATTAGAAATATCAAATATTTCTATGCGGACAAGGATAAACTAAAAAAAGTAGTGGATGATATAAACAAGTATTTCTTTGGGGCAGAGTAGGGAAATCGGCTGTGCGAATTTGCACGGCCGATTATTTATTGTAAAATTTTTTCCGTGAAAAAGGAGATTTCAAGTTTTTGTTGTATATTAAACTAATGTATTATGCAATTTTTCTGAGATATTGCAGAGGGAGTCGTGTTTATGAAAATCAGAGAAATAACCGAAAACATGGAAAAAAATAACCTCTCCAAGTACGCCTCTTTAAGTGTAAACTCAAAAGGGAGGCAGGCCTTGGAGGAAAAATGCGATATAAGAACCGATTATCAGAGGGACAGGGACAGGATACTGCATTCGAAGGCATTCAGGAGGCTTAAGCACAAGACGCAGGTATTCATATCTCCCGAAGGGGATCATTACAGGACAAGGCTGACCCATACTCTGGAGGTATCCCAGATAGCGCGGACCATAGCAAGAGGCCTCAGACTGAATGAAGACCTCACCGAGGCAATAGCTCTCGGACACGACCTGGGGCATACACCCTTCGGACATGCCGGAGAGAAGGTATTGAATGAAATACATCCGGCCGGGTTCAAGCATAATGAACAAAGCCTCAGGGTTGTAGATATACTTGAGGGAGGAAAAGGCCTTAACCTGACTTATGAGGTCAGAGACGGTATTTTGAGGCATACGGGAGATATCAGGCCTGAAACGCTTGAAGGAAATATTGTCAGCTTTTCCGACCGGATTGCATATATAAACCATGACATTGATGATGCACTTAGAGGGGGCATATTGGAAATGTCCTCACTTCCCGAGAAGTGTATTGCAATACTTGGAGATACCCACAAGAAAAGGATTAATACAATGATAACCGACATAATAACCCAAAGCATGGATAAAAATGAGATTATGATGAGCAGTATGGTAAGGCAGGCTACTGATGAGCTTAGGGAATTCATGTTTGAGAATGTATATATCGGTTCGGAGGCCAAGGCGGAAGAGAAGAAAACCAGGAATATAATAAGCTGCTTGTATGAATACTATGTGCAAAACCCTGAGGAAATGCCCATTGAGAATATCAGGGAGAATAGGGATGCGGATAATATAGATATAGAAAGACTTGCATGTGATTATATCGCAGGAATGTCCGACCGTTTTGCCATAAACAAATTTACCGAGCTGTTTATTCCATCCCCCTGGCGAGTATAGCAGGGAAATAATATCCATAAAATTTATTTTCTTTTGAAGGATATTAGGATTATTTGTCGAATAAAAATTATCTTGTTACGTTAATTATTAATTAGAGGTATATGTATGAGAATATTGATAGACGGGGACGCCTGCCCTGTTACGCATTTGATTGAGAAAACAGCAGCACGATGTGGGGTCGGTGTTGTTTTTTTTCACAGCACATGTCATTACAGCAACAATTCAAATGCGGCTGCGGAAAAAATAATGGTTGATAATGAATCACAGGCAGTAGATATGGCAATAATTAATAAAGCAGTAAAGGGAGATATTGTAGTGACAGGAGACTTTGGACTTGCATCTCTGGCCCTTGGGAAGGGAGCGAAAGCTATATCTTTCAGCGGTATGATATTTGACGAATCCAATATTGACCGGCTTCTTTTCGAAAGACATGTATCCGGAGTAATCAGGAGGAGCGGCGGCAGAACCAAAGGCCCCGCAAGGCGTACAGACAGTGACGACAGGAACTTTGAAAAATCACTCAGCTTTCTAATTTCACAAATTATGAAGGATATTTAAGATAAATGGAGAACTATTATATAAATAATTCATGATATCATATTTTACCGTTTGATTAAAGTAAAAGGTGGAAAAAAAGATGTTTTTCTCAGAAGATAAGATTTCTGAGATAATTGAGAAAAACGATATAGTGGATGTTATTTCAGAATATATGACATTAAAGAGGAGCGGCAGCAATTATATGGCTTTGTGCCCTTTCCATTCGGAGAAGACACCGTCCTTTAGCGTGTCACCATCGAAGCAGATATTTAATTGTTTTGGCTGCGGTGTCGGAGGCAACGTAATAACATTTATCCAGAAAATCGAAAGAATTGAATTTGTGGAAGCAGTGAAAATGCTTGCTGAAAAAGCCGGGGTAAAGCTGGAGGAGGACAAGGATCCCAAACAGTTGGAAAGAGCTAAGCAAAAAAAGGCATTGTACAGGGTAAATGCTGAAGCTGCAAGGTTTTTCTACAGCAATCTGAATGCCGGATCCAAAGCTTTGGAGTACCTCCGAAGAAGAGGCCTGAGTGATGCAATCATCAAAAGGTTCGGCTTGGGATATGCACCGGATGAGTGGTACGGGCTGATGAACCATATGAAAAGGAAGGATATTGATACCGAGCTTCTTTTTAAGGCAGGGCTTATTGTCAGGAATAACGATGGTGAGAAATTTCGCGACAAGTTCAGAAACAGGATAATGTTTCCCATAATAGATCTCAAGGGAAATGTTATTGCTTTTGGAGGAAGGGTAATAGATGATTCAAAGCCCAAGTATCTCAACTCACCTGATACGCTTGTTTTTAACAAGGGCTACAATATTTACGGTTTAAATATTGTTAAAAAGGTGCAGAACCTGGAAAATATAGTAGTAGTCGAAGGCTACATGGATGCAATTGCTTTGCATCAATTTGGAGTGGAGAATGCCGTCGCTTCTTTAGGAACAGCCTTTACTGAAAATCAAGCTAAGCTTTTGAAGCGTTTTTCAAATGAAATCATAATAGCATATGATTCGGATCTGGCAGGACAGGCTGCGACATTGAAGGGATTGGCAATCCTTGAGAAGGAAGGCTGTGTGGTAAAGGTACTAAGCCTGCCTTCAGGGAAGGATCCCGACGAGTATATAAGGAAAGAAGGCATTGATGCTTTTAGAGACAGAATAAGGAAGAGTGTTTCCCTTATTGAATATCAGATTGAAAATTTAAAAAGAGGTTTGGACATAAATAACATACAGGACAGAATAAAATTTACAAAAGGGTTTTCCGAGATTTTGAAGAACGTTGTAAGCAACGTTGAAGTAGATGCCTATATCAGAAAGTATTCCGGTATTATGAAGGTAAATGAGGAGGCTCTGTATGCGGAGCTGAACAGGCTCAGGAAAAAGAATAAAAATGGAAATAATAAACATAATATATTAAATAGTATAAAAACCGAGCCGGAATTAAAAAAAGGAGAAATAACAGCAGAGATTTATCTTCTTAATATATGTATTTATTATTTCAAGAAAGTAAAAAATATTTTTGAGATTTTGAAACCGGCCGATTTTTCCAATGATATACATGTCAGGATTGCAGAAATCATCCAAAGGGCATATAAGGAGGATAAGGCAATAACTGCAGGTGAAATCATCAGTTACTTTGATAATGATGATGAAAAGTCAAGAGTCGCGGGAATCTTCAGCCAAAAACTACCGGATTCGGATGTGGACGGGCTGATTAAGTCAAGCTTGGAAAAGATCAGACAATCGAAATTGGATAGAACGATTCAGGAAATGACAGAAAAAATGAATGAAATGTATCACGCAGGAAAAAAGGAAGAAGCCAATAAAATCTTTGTTGAAATTAAAGAGCTGCAGAAGAAGAAGAGGTAATATCCGGAAGGGAGGGGATACGGTGAAAACAGAAGAACTTAGAATGACATATGTAAAAGAATTGGTTGATAAAGGAAAGAAAAACGGATCGCTGACATATAAGGAAATAATGGACACTTTTGAAGAAGTGGAAATGGATCCTGAACAGATAGATAAGCTGTATGAATATCTTGAGACTAAAGGCATAGATGTGGTAGGAGCAATAGATAACGATATGGATATTCCGCCTCTTGATGAGGATGTGGAGGAAGTCGATCTTGATATAAGCATTCCGGAAGGTATTAGTATAGATGATCCTGTCAGAATGTATCTGAAGGAAATAGGGAAAGTGCCCCTGCTGAGCCCTGAGGAAGAGATCGATTTGGCAAATAGAATAAAGAAAAATGATTCCGAAGCCAAAAAGAAACTTACCGAAGCAAACCTTAGGCTGGTAGTCAGCATTGCAAAACGATATGTAGGAAGAGGAATGCTGTTCCTGGACCTTATCCAGGAAGGTAATCTGGGGCTTATTAAGGCTGTTGAAAAGTTTGACTATACAAAGGGATTTAAATTCAGTACTTACGCTACCTGGTGGATTAGACAGGCAATTACCAGAGCTATTGCCGACCAGGCAAGGACAATCAGAATACCCGTGCATATGGTTGAAACAATAAATAAGCTTATAAGGGTTTCAAGACAGCTCCTGCAGCAGCTTGGCAGAGATCCTATCCCCGAGGAGATTGCCGCTGAAATGGGAATGTCGGAGGATAAGGTAAGGGAGATTATGAAAATTGCCCAAGAGCCCGTTTCTCTCGAAACTCCTATTGGTGAAGAGGAAGACAGCCATTTGGGGGACTTCATACCTGATGAAGACGCTCCCGCACCGGCCGAATCGGCAGCATTTACACTGCTTAAGGAGCAGCTTATGGAGGTGCTTGATACTTTGACTCCGAGGGAGGAAAAGGTGCTGAAGCTGAGGTTCGGGCTGGAGGATGGAAGAGCCAGAACCCTGGAGGAGGTTGGCAAAGAGTTTAATGTCACCAGAGAACGCATAAGGCAGATTGAGGCAAAAGCATTGAGAAAACTCAGGCATCCAAGCAGAAGTAAAAAACTTAAGGATTTCCTTGAATAAACAAAATTTACTGTTGACTTTCATAATGAAAGTTAGTAAAATAATATTTGTCAGTTTAAAGTTCCTCAATAGCTCAGTCGGTAGAGCATGCGGCTGTTAACCGCAGGGTCGTTGGTTCGAGTCCAACTTGGGGAGCCATTTTCGGGCCTTTAGCTCAGTTGGTTAGAGCAACCGG
>JAKJBU010000071.1:0-380 GCA_022706825.1 Bacillota bacterium | reverse complement strand
GTTCGAGTCCCTGAAGGCCCACCATTTATTATGAGCATAAACCTGATACGAAAGTATCAGGTTTTTTCGTGCAATGAATCAGAATTACTGCAAAAAGTTGTACGGGCGAAATAAATGCATCTTTCGACAGAATCCAACAAAATCCAAAAATGGAAAAAATTATTCACAATTTATATATTATGTTGTATAATATTTATTGTTATAGTTTTTAAGGATTTGTGAATATTGTAGTTTCCAGGAGGGAAGTTTATGAAATTAAATATATATACACTTGGAGACTTCGATATTACATACGGAGGCAATTCAATATTAAAAGAATCAGGCAGATCCTATAAGCTGTTCAAATTGTTTAAATATCTTGTTACCTTCAGAGGAAGAAA
>JAKJBU010000070.1 GCA_022706825.1 Bacillota bacterium | reverse complement strand
TTTGCGGTGGTTGCCGGAGAAGTAGGGAAGCTTGCAGATGACTCTTCACAATCGGCGAAAGAGATAAAGCAGCTGGTAGACGGCATTACAAGCCAGATAGGGGAGCTGTCGGTGAACATAAAGGACGAGGCATCCGCTATAGACAAGAATCTTAAGTTTGCGGAAGAGGTACTCAGTAAATCTGACGTAATAAACAGTACTTTAACGGATAACATGAAGGCTGCCGAGAAGATAACGATGCTTACAAAGGAGCAGATGAAGAATATTGGAAGCATAGAGAAGGAGATTCAAAAGGTCAACGATGTAACACAGCAGAATGCGGCGGTATCGGAGGAGATTGGAGCATCTACTGAAGAACAGCTGGCTACCATAGAAGCGGTGCATGGACATATTGTTATGCTTCTGGAAAGGCTTGAAGAATCCAACGCAATAATAGGCAATTTTATGAAGGGTTTCGTTCTTACCGATGCAATAAAAGAAAAGATCAATAAGACTCAGGAATTATTAAGGGAAATGATACAAAAAGAAAACATAATGGCATTGGATAAAAATTCAGCAGAGAGATATATTAAAGAACAGCAGAAAAAATTAGAATACATAGAACTTATAGTAATTATTGACAACAGGGGATACATTACGGGAGCAACAACCGAGCTGGCTGAATTTGTCAAGGATTGCAGCTCAAAACCGTATTTTACAAATGCGATGAAGGGTAATACCTACGTATCAAAGGAATATATCTCATGCGCTTCCGGCAACTACAATATTTCGGTTTCCACGCCCATAATTGTGAATGGGGAATTCAAGGGTGTAATAAATGCAGATATAAATATAAATGAGAATTAAGCTGATGCCTATCCTAAAATGCATGGAGATGTGAGGATAAACCTTGGCAGGCAGGTGAAAAAATGCATAAATATGTTAAAAGACTGAAACGCAGGGCAGAATCAGGAGACGAGTCCTCTAAGGATAAATATGAAGAAATCATGGAATGCCTTAATACAATGGATGATGACAGAGTGGCCAACTGTATTATTCTTATGAAGAAGCATATTCCCGAACTCTGGAACCAGAGTGCACTGCTCCTTAAAAAATACATAATCGATGAGTCCAGAAGTCTTGAATTTTTGAGCAAGGATGAAGTAGAGCTTATTGAGTTCCTGAGGGATTACCTTAGGGATGAAGGAGATGACAGGCATTAAAAAAAGGCGTATTGCGCCTTTTTTGATTATTCGCCGTTATTTCTATACTTGTAGTCGGAATTTGTTATTTTAAAATTATTCTTTAAACCGGAGGAAATATAAACCCCTTTGTCATTGGTTATGAAAACGGCTTCCACGTTTTCAAGGCTCTCAACCAGCTTCATTCCTTCCTCCAGTCCCATAAGAAGTACAGTAGTTGAAATTCCGTCGCCATCTATGGATTTGCCGGTAATTATTGATACGCTGCTCAGGTTATTCTCAACGGGATAACCTGTAAAGGGGTTCAATATATGATGATATATCTTGCCGTTTTCTTCAAAGTATCTTTCATATGTTCCGGAGGTTACTACCGCCTGATCCTGAATCTGCACTATCCCAAGAAAGTCTCCTCTTGGATTTGAGGGAGTCTGGATTCCTATTCTCCAAGGGTTGCCATTTGGATTACCGCCTATTGTTATAACATTGCCGCCAAGATTAATGATTGCATGCTCTACTCCGCTTTCCTTCAATATGCGGGCAGCTTCGTCAGCTGCATAGCCTTTTGCAATTGACCCAAGATCCACTTGCATGCCCGGTTCCTCAAGGAAGGCCGTATGGTTCCCGGGGTTCAGGCTCAGCTTACTGTAATCCACCAGTCCTGCAGCTTCCTCCAGCTTGTTTTTTTCGGGGACTGCAGCATAGTCAGTACCAATATTCCAGAGCTTAACCACCGGGCCTATTGTTATATCAAATAATCCCCCGGACTTATGGGAATACTCCTTGCCTCTTTCTACAACATAGTAGGTATCGGGGCTAAGCTTGACTTCATTTTTGCCCGAAGCTTGATTAAGGGATATGATTTCGCTGTTTTCTGCATTATTTATAGTCATTCTGCCCTCAATTTCCTGTATTCTTTCAAATGCCTTATCCAGTAATGCTTCATCCTTTTTATCATATACCGTTATCTCTACAATTGTTCCGAGAAGGAAGCCGGTTTTGGACAGAGGCTTGGCAGAAGCACTTGGAAAGGGTTTCTGACATCCGGACAAAAGGAGCACTGATAATAAAGCAAGAGCTGTCAGCCTCAGTTTTGCATCAAGAATCAAAATGGGCACCTCCAAAATATAGTGAAAAAGAATAATCATATTAAAAAATGCAAATAAATTTACATATTCAATTCTATATGATACATTAGTATTATTGCAACTATAATTTTAATAATGATAATTAAATTCAGTATATATTATTAATTATACCATACTATTACTATAGACATTGTCGGTTGTATAATATACAATATGTTTTGCGCTGAACATGTAATATAAGAGAGGGTTTTTTATGAAGTTAAAAAAGGGAGACCTGATAATAATTGTAATTCTTGTTGCTGCGTTAATTTCATGGCTTGTCATAAATAATCCGGGCAAGCCGGAGGACGAGAGATTGATTGTTATAGAAACAAACGGGGATATTTATAAGGAAATACCCGTAGAAACGGGAATGGAGCAGCAGGAAATCCATATACAGTTTGAGAACGGCAAGTACATTGACATAATCGTTGATGAAAACGGCGCATATGTCAAGGACGTGATATGCCCGGACAAGGTATGCCAGAAAACAGGATTGGTAAGCAGAGTGGGACAGAGTATAGTATGCCTGCCCAACAGGGTCGTTGTATATATAGAAGGAAGAGCAGAATCCGAAATCGACGGTATATCGTTCTGATAACAGGCGGAGGAATGAATATGAGCAGGACAAAAAAAATGGTGCTTTTGGGGATACTGGTCTCTCAGGCATTAATACTTAATTTAGTGGAAAGACTGATACCGGTGCCTGTACCGGTTCCGGGAATAAAGCTGGGGCTGGCAAATGCCATTTCACTTATTGCCATAATACTTTTCGGGCCGAAGGAAGCCCTGGCAGTTGTAGGTATGAGAACTTTTTTAGGTTCTGTATTCGGAGGAGGGATATCTTCCTTTATATACAGCTTTATCGGCGGTACAATAAGCACCATGGCCATGGCAATCATGTACAGGAAATTCAGGACACTGTTCAGTCTGCCTGCAATAAGTGTCATTGGCGCGGTATTCCATAACACCGGGCAAATACTGGTTGCCAGTCTGATAATTGAGAATGCAAAGCTTTTTTATTACTTGCCTGCGCTGTTGGTTTCAGCTGTGATTACAGGTTTATTTATTGGATTTGCAGTTCAATATACCCTGAAACCAATGAGCCATATACTTGGAATAGGAAGTGATACTAATGTGGAATGATAACAGTTTCTTAAAAAAGGAAATGGATGCTGTAGAATATACTATAAAAAATTCTTTAAGAACAAGAAACAAAACAGTAAAGGAAGCATTGGTCAGGTTTGCAGAAAGCGGCGGCAAGAGGCTGAGGCCTGCTTTTACAATACTTGGAGGCACATTTGGCCAATATGACAGCAATACTATAGTGCCTATTGCAGCTGCTCTGGAGATTATCCATATGGCAACTCTTATTCATGATGATATAATTGATGATGCAAAGCTGAGGCGGGGAAATGAAACGGTGCACTCGGTTCTGGGAAAGGATGTGGCTGTATACAGCGGTGATTTCCTGCTTACCAGGGCCTTCATGCTGGTAGCCGATTATGCGGATATCGATATGCTGAAACAGATTGCAAAAGCTTCAGCATATATATGTGACAGTGAAATAGCCCAGAATGAGCAGAAGTTTGATACCAACGTCAGCGTCAAACAGTATCTTAAAAGGATAGGGGGAAAAACTGCGGCGCTTTTTGGCATAAGTTTGTATATGGGAGCTTATAAAGCGGGCTGTCCCAGGAAACTGGTGAATAGACTGGGCGTTCTTGGCAATAATATTGGTATGGCTTTCCAGATAGTCGATGATATTCTGGATTTTACCGGCAATCAGGCAAAAGTCGGCAAGCCGCTTCTAAGAGATGCTGCTCAGGGGATATATACTTTGCCGGTACTGTATGCGCTTCATTCAGAATATAGAGAGGAAGCAATAAAGGCCATCAACAAAACCCAAGAGGAAAAGGGCGCAAATTTGTATGAGGTTTTGGATGCTTCCAAAGCAATTGAAAGGTCAAAAAATATTGCAGAAAAATTCATAGGCAAAGCTATGAAGATAGCGGGAGAACTGCCGGAATCCATAGGCAGGGATATAATAATGGAAATAATTGATGAGCAGCTTGAAAGGAAGTTTTAGCTTAGTACTTGTAGCATCAAATGTTGGATGCAGCTTTTTGACGTTGCAAGGGGCTATAATACGTATTAATATATGTTGTGAATGGATGCTTTGCACTGCAACGCATTCATTTTATTTTACGGCATTGAATCATTGCGTAAAATATATCATAATAATATATGGATATTTGTATAGGGGGTTTAACGATGAACATTATTCAGGCAATCATACTGGGGCTGGTTCAGGGGCTGACGGAGTTTCTGCCCATAAGCAGTTCAGGGCATCTGGTATTGTTTCAGAAAATATTTGGTATTAACGAACCGACATTGGTGTTTGACACAATGGTTCATGTAGGAACCTTGGCAGCTGTGATGACGGTGCTGCGGAAGGAGATATTATCCCTTCTGAAAAGGCCTTTTCAAAGACTTACCTGGCTGCTCATCGCAGGTACGATACCAACAGGAATTATCGGAATAGCTTTCAAGGATTCCTTTGAAGCAATGTTTCAAAGCGGCAGCACACTGGGTTTTGAATTTCTTGCCACCGGTATTATTATTCTTTTTGCCGGAAAGCTTAACAACGGAGGAAAGCATATAGAGGAGACAACTTTTTTGGATGCCGCATTTATAGGAATTATGCAGGGGGCCGCAATAATGCCTGCAATTTCAAGATCAGGGCTTACTATTTCAGGTGCCCTTATGAGGAATCTGGACAGGGAGTTCGCAGCCAAGTTTTCTTTCCTTCTGTCGATACCTGCCATATTGGGAGCTGCCCTATTCCAGGCAAAGGACATTCTGGAGGCGGGAAGCTCCGGAATCATAAATGCTCCAATCGCTGCAGGCACCATTGCCGCGGCAGCGGCAGGCTATTTTTCGGTAAGATTCATGATTATGCTTGTAAAGAAGGGCAGCATGAAGTATTTTTCCTATTATGTGTTTATAATAGGGGCATTGGTTATAATTGACCAATACATAACCCACCTGTTCTTTTAGTTAGAAACCGCGCACAGCCATACCATGAAGGAATATCCGGAAAAAAATTGAAACAAACTTGTAATATTTCATTATGGAATTTATTATATAATTGAAGTATGAAAGAAATTGCATGCATAAGAGGTGAATAGATTGGATGAGTTTAAGGAACTGCTCCCGTATCTCAAAATGTGGAACACATATGTAGATATTGGAATTATCGCCATAATTATTTATAAAGCAATGAATTTAATAAGAGAAACCAGGGCGGAGCAGCTGATTAAGGGTATAGCAATGCTTCTTATCGCAACCAAGCTCAGTGAGGTTCTGGGCCTTCATACTGTCTACTGGCTGTTGAAAAACGCAATGACGGTAGGGGTTATTGCAATTTTAATCATATTCCAGCCCGAACTTAGACGGGCACTGGAGCATATCGGAAGAGGCAGGTTCTTTATAAAGGGAGAATTATTGGAACATGAAATAGACAGCATGCTTGACGAAGTATGTGTTGCCGTTGCGCAGCTTTCAAAAAGCAAGACGGGTGCTATCATAGTAATAGAGCAGGAAACCGGTTTGAACGAATACATTGAGACCGGCACCAAGCTGGATTCCGTAGTGAACAATGAGATATTGATAAACCTGTTTGTCCCCAATACCCCTCTTCATGACGGTGCTGTGATAATCAGAAGAAACAGGATTGCTGCGGCAGGCTGCTTCCTGCCTCTTACCCAGAGCCAGAATCTGAGCAAGGAGCTGGGAACAAGGCATAGGGCGGCAATAGGTATAACTGAAATTTCAGATTCAATGGTAATAATAGTATCTGAGGAGACGGGAGTGATATCCTTTGCCAAGATGGGCAGGCTTTCAAGGTATTTGGATACAAAATCCCTCAGGGAAATAATCAAAAACAGCATCAAGGCCAGGGAAAACAAACAGCCCATATGGATGAAATGGGGTGTTAAGAATGAATAATAAGCTGATTAATAAGGATCATACAATAAGGATACTCTCGGTCATGCTGGCACTGCTTTTGTGGTTCTATGTGATAACCGAGCAGAACCCTGAGATAACAAAGGATGTTACAGTCCCCATAAGGCTCATAAACACTGTATTCCTTGAGAAAAGCAATATGGTAATTGTCAACGATACTGACAATTTTGCACTGACCATGAGAATAAAGGGAAAGAAGGATGTTTTAGATAAGCTGAATGCCAACACTGTAGATGCCTATGCGGATTTGGCAGGCCATAACCTGAAGGGGGAGAACTTCCTTAAGATAAATGTCGACGGCATACCTGAAGGCGTAAACATAATAACGAGATCCATGGACAGCCTTAAGATTATGCTTGAATCAAAGATCAGCGTTCAAAGAAGCGTTAAACTGAACATCATGGGTAATCCGACCCACGGTATGGCGATTATGATGCCTTCATTGACTCCCAGCGATGTTGTAATTACGGGAGCGGAATCGAAAATAGCCATGATTCATGAGGTCAGGGTGGATGTGGATATTGCCAGCGCCAATGCTGAAGTAAGAAAAGTACTTCCGGTAAGAGTGCTGGATAAAACCGGAAAGGATATTCAGGATATTACCGTAGAACCAGGTAATGTGGAAGTCAGCATCCCTATAGAGAATACAAAGTGGGTAAGCCTGAGTATGGATATATCGGGACAGCCGGCAGCAGGATTCGTTGTAAGCGGTGCCTCGGTACAGCCTGAGGAAGTGCTTGTAACCGGAAAGCAGCAGATTCTTGAAGGCATAACTTCCATAAAAACTGAGAAAATTGATATTTCTGAAGGAAAAGCCTCTGTATCAAAGGAAGTAAGGCTGGTAATACCGGAAGGTTTGGAAATCGTTAATGCCGATGAAATTGTAAAGGTATCGGTGAATATAGAGAAAATTGCAACCAGCGAGATTATTGTTAAAGACCTTGAATATGTTAATCTTCCGGAAGATTTGGAGTTAGTAAGTATACAAGGAGATATAAAGATAAC
>JAKJBU010000006.1 GCA_022706825.1 Bacillota bacterium | reverse complement strand
GACTAAACTGCTATATGATTTATATAAGCAATAGGTTAGGGGGATATTATGAATAAAAACAGGGCAGTAATATTTGTGATATCAGATTCAATAGGTGAGACTGCGGAACAAGTGGCAAAAGCCGCATCCGCCCAGTATCCCGAATGTGAAATCAGGATCAGATGGATACCGTATGTTACCGAGATAGAGAGCATACAGGAAGTTATCAGTGAGGCCAAAGACCTGGACAGTATAATAATGTTCACTCTTGTTGTGCCTGAGCTCAGGAAGTATCTTACTGAACAGGCGGCTATGCATAATATTATCTGTGTTGACATAATGGGGCCGGCTGTAGAGGCAATCGCCAAAGTTACAGGACAGCATCCGACTGATATCCCGGGCGCGGCAAGAAAGCTTGATGATGAATACTTCAGCAAGATAGAAGCCGTGGAATTTGCGGTAAAATATGATGACTGCAAGGATCCGAGAGGCATCAAGAAGGCAGACCTGGTGCTGCTGGGTATTTCCAGGACTTCCAAAACCCCTCTGGGTATGTTTTTGGCAACCAAGAATTTAAAAGTGGCAAATATACCGCTGATGCCGGAAGTAAAGCCGCCCAAGGAGCTTTTTGAAATATCGCCGAAGAAAATAATTGGTTTGGTAATAAGTACAGACCAACTTAATCCTATACGACTGGAAAGGTTGAAATCTCATGGGCTAAGCGACCAGGCGAATTATGCCAGCAAGGAAAGAATAGCCTATGAGCATAAATATGCTGAGGAAATCATGAACAAAATTGGTTGCAGAATAGTTGACGTAACCGATAAGGCAATTGAGGAGACAGCAAATACAATACTTCAAATATTAAAGGAGGCAGAACAGGAATGAAGAAGTATGTTTATAATTTTAAAGAAGGAAAAGCTTCAATGAAAGACCTCTTGGGAGGCAAGGGTGCCAATTTGGCGGAAATGAGCAATATAGGGCTGCCGGTACCTCCGGGGTTTACTATAACTACAGAGGCTTGCAATGAGTATTACAACAAAGGGGAGCAGCTTTGGAGCGAACTTATTGATGAGATAATGGAAAAGCTTACAGATCTTGAAGCCACAACGGGAAAGACTTTCGGCGGAGGAAGCAATCCTCTGCTTGTATCGGTAAGATCCGGTGCGAAGTTTTCAATGCCCGGCATGATGGATACAATTCTCAATCTTGGTTTGAATGATGAGGTTGTCAAGACTGTAAAAGACATCACTGACAATGAAAGATTTGCAATGGATAGCTACAGAAGGTTCATACAGATGTTCAGCGATGTTGTAATGGAGATTCCCAAGTCAAAATTCGAAAGAGTACTTGATGAAATAAAGGAAGAAAAGGGTGCAAAATACGATACCGACCTTACAGCTTCCGACTTGAAGGAAGTAGTAGAGAAGTTCAAGAGTATCTACAAGGCGGAGAAGGGCGAGGGATTTCCTCAGAATCCGAAGGATCAGCTGCTGCTGGCTGTAACAGCAGTTTTTAGGTCCTGGAATAATGAAAGAGCAATAATATACAGGGCCATGAACAACATACCCGGGAACCTGGGTACGGCTGTTAATGTACAGTCAATGGTATTTGGAAATATGGGGAATGACTGCGGAACAGGTGTTGCTTTCACAAGAAATCCTGCAACGGGAGAAAAGAAGATATTCGGAGAATTTTTGATGAATGCACAGGGTGAAGACGTTGTCGCAGGGATAAGGACACCTCAGACCATTGAAAAGCTCAGCGAAATAAATCAGGAGGTTTATGACCAGTTCATAAGTGTGGCAAATCTCCTGGAGAATCATTACAGAGATATGCAGGATATAGAATTCACTATAGAAAAGGGCAAGCTTTTCATGCTTCAGACACGAAACGGGAAGAGGACAACTGCTGCAGCTCTCAGAGTCGCCGTTGAGCTTGTTGAGGAAGGCAAAATAACCAAGGAAGAAGCGGTATTGAGAGTAGAGCCGGCACAGCTTGACCAACTGTTGCATCCAAACTTTGACTCAGCTGCACTCAAAAAGGCATTATCAATAGCAAAAGGACTTCCGGCTTCACCGGGAGCTGCTTCGGGGAAAGCATACTTCACAGCGGCCGATGCAGTTGAAGCATCAAAAAACGGCGAAAAAGTAATACTTGTAAGGCTTGAAACATCTCCTGAAGATATTGAAGGAATGGCAATGGCTAAGGGAATACTGACTGCAAGAGGAGGAATGACCTCTCATGCAGCTGTTGTGGCAAGAGGAATGGGCAAGTGCTGCGTAGCGGGCTGCGAAGGTTTAAAGGTAAGTGAAGAATTGAAGCAGTTTGTGGCTAACGGCAAGGTATACAAAGAAGGAGACTACATATCCTTAAACGGCAGCACCGGTTATGTCTATGAGGGGGTTATCCCGACAAAAGAGCCGGAAATGTCAGGACATTTCGCAACTCTTATGTCCTGGGCTGATGAAGTAAGAAGGCTTAAGGTGAGGACTAATGCAGATACACCGAAGGATGCGGAGCAGGCTGTGAAATTCGGAGCAGAAGGAATCGGCCTTTGCCGTACTGAGCATATGTTCTTCAGTGAAGACAGAATAGCAGCGGTAAGAGAAATGATTATATCCGAGACAGTGGAGCAAAGAAAAGTCGCATTGGCAAAGCTTCTTCCAATGCAGAGAGAGGATTTCATCGGAATATTTGAAGCAATGGAAGAAAGGCCTGTTACCATAAGGCTTTTGGATCCGCCGCTCCATGAGTTCCTTCCCCAGGAAGACGAAGATATCAAAGAACTGGCAAAGACAATGGATATCGAATTTGGAAAGCTTAAAGCAAGGGTTGAAAGCCTTCATGAAGTCAACCCGATGCTGGGGCACAGGGGCTGCCGATTGGCGGTAACATATCCCGAACTGGCTGAAATGCAGGCAAGGGCAATAATTGAAGCTGCAGTTGAGGTTAAAAAGAATAAGGGCATAGATGTCCATCCTGAAATAATGATACCTTTGGTAGGTGAACTGAAAGAGCTTGAGTATATTGAGAAGGTTGTAAGGCAGACTGCCGATAAGGTTATAGCCGAATCTGGAATCAAGCTTGAGTATCTGTACGGAACAATGATTGAGGTACCCAGAGGAGCTGTGACTGCTGATGAAATAGCAAAGACAGCCGAATTCTTCTCCTTCGGTACAAATGACCTTACACAGATGGCCTATGGCTTCTCAAGGGACGATGCAGGCAAGTTCATAGAGGAGTATCTAAAAAAAGGCATATTCGACCAGGATCCATTCCAGACTCTCGATCAGAATGGAGTTGGAAAGCTGGTAAAGATGGCGGTAGACCTTGGCAGGAAGACCAGGCCGGATATTAAGCTGGGTATCTGCGGTGAGCACGGCGGGGACCCTGCATCCGTTGAATTCTGCCATAGGGTTGGGCTTAATTATGTATCCTGTTCACCTTTCAGAGTGCCGATAGCAAGGTTAGCAGCAGCACAGGCAACCATTAAGGATAAAATGGGTGAATACAGCCAGAAGTAAGAGAAATTCATAAAGCCAGTGTATATGACAAGGGAGGCTGACATGGCTTCCCTTGTTTTTTTTTGAAAAGCTTGATTAAATGCGGTATAATGATGTCGGTGTTTCAGCATATTTCATGCTAAGACTCAAGCAAACCAGGGCAAGAATACTGTAGTAATGCCCATGGGAAAGCAAAAGGGACGGTTCCTTTTACTTTTCTTTATTCAAACAAGGTAATATGATATTTGAAAAAGCAGAAAGAAAAGCAGAAAGAACCGTCCCCGCTGCTTCCCCGCTGCTTCATTAAATTTGAAAGGAGATTTTAGTATGCCTTATATTGCGATTAAGTCATTCCCCAAGGATCAGGCGACGAAGGAAGCGGTTGCCGAGAAAATCAACGAGATTTTTTTGGAGGTCTGGGGCTGCCCGCAGGAAGCAATCACCATTTCAATTGAAGATATCACACCGGCGGATTGGGAGGAGAAGATTGTCAAGACTGAGATTGATCCTAAGAAGGAAAACATGATGATCTTGTCTGGTAAAAGATGCTATAAACGGTGATGATTTGACTTCACGTGCTTACAAATTCCAATTTGTAAAGTAGCTTCTCCAGAAGTGTTCCATAATGTGAAAAAACAGATAATCAACACAGGATGAAGGCTCTTAAAATAATAGGTGCCAGGGTGAAGATTGTGAATAGCTGCTGTATGAAATATAATAGAGTAAGGAGGAGAGCGCTGTATATGAAAACACTTAAGCTATGCATGATAGGCTTCGGCAATGTCGGGGGAGAGTTCTGCAGGCTGCTGGAGGAAAAGAAGGCGGCGCTGTTGGAAAATAATAATTGCAGAGTCATTATCACCGAAATTGCAACAAAAAGCAGAGGAATATTAAGAAATGTAAATGGTATCGATACTGACGGAGCATTGGACTGGATAGAGAAAAAAGGCAGCTTTAAAGGACATGAGGATTATATCAACTTGAATTCTGAAGAAGTAATAAAAAGTACTACTGCTGATGCGCTGCTGGAACTCAGCACTTTGTCGGTAATGGACGGTCAGCCTGCCATAAAGCATATTGAAACTGCTTTTGATAGAAATATGCATGTAATAACTGCAAATAAAGGGCCTATAGCATGGCGCTTCAAAAAGCTTGATACCAGGGCAAAAGAGGAAAATGTGGTATTTTTGTACGAGACTGTTGTCATGGATGGTACTCCAATATTCAATCTAGTCAGGAATACATTGCAGGGCTGCAGGGTGCTATCCTTTAGGGGCATACTCAATACCACAACGAACTATATCCTTTGCGAGATGGAAAAAGGCAACAGCTTTGAAGAAGCTGTGAAGGAAGCGCAGAGGAGAGGCTTTGCGGAAGCAGACCCCAGCCTTGATGTGGATGGCTGGGATGCGGCTGCCAAAACTGCTGCTCTCATGAATGTGCTGATGGATGCAGAGGTGACGCCTCTTGATATAAAGAGGGAAGGCATATCAGGCGTCATAGCAGCAGATGTGCTGAGAGTAAAGCAGGAGGGGAGCTGCATAAAGCTTATATGTGAAGGCTTTTTTGAGAATGGTATCTCAGTTGGACGGGTATATCCAAAGGAGATTGATGAAAGCAGCATATACAGCAAGATAGATGCAACCTCATCGGTACTGTCGGTAACTACGGATCTGATGGGTGAAATAAGTATCGTGGAGCATGATCCGGAGATACGGCAGACTGCATATGGTGTATACAGCGACCTGCTTGCATTACTTGGCAGGATATAAAAAATAAGGAGCGATGAAAGGCGCTGTTCAATAAGTAATAGGTGCCTGGCACCACACCATATGCCCACTTCTTTACCGGAAATAACTGTTCTCCCGAAGTTAACGGCAAGACCTTTGTTGGAACATACATACTAGTGCCTCGTAACGTATATCCCTTCTTGAGCATGCGAGGCACTGAATCAATGTGGTGATTATTAACACTATGAAAGAATAGAAAGTTGTTGTGTTAATAATTACTAGAATGAGGGAAAGAAATAGAGAATAGCGAAAAGACCAATGAAAAGACCAATAATAATGATGATAGAATTATTAACAGAGGTGAAAAATTTGAAATTAACGCAAGATGAACAGGAAATTTTATCCGGTAAGAGAGGCGAAGCAGCAAAAATTGCTCTTGAAATCATCATTGAGTTGGGTGAATTGTATGGGGCTGCGGAACTGATTCCTGTTTCTAAGGCGCATATTGACGGCTGCCTTTATGGCGCCGTTGGTGAGGCTGGCTTGGAGTTTGCTGAAAAAATGCGGCAAATGGGGGGGCGTGTCGCGGTACCTACAACCCTTAATGCCAATTCCAGGGACATTAATTGCTGGGTAAACCATAGAATGAATGCAGAGTTTGCGGAGAAAAATGCCAGGATGGAAAAAGCTTATTTAGGAATGGGCGCTATCCCTACCTGGACTTGCGCTCCTTACCAAGGGGTTTGTGCACCTCGATTCGGGGAGCAAGTGGCTTGGGCAGAATCGAATGCCATAGTATATGTAAATTCTGTCATTGGTGCCAGAACCGAACGATATGGAGATTACACCGACCTTTGTTGTGCATTAACCGGCCGGGCACCCAAATTTGGACTACATATCAAGAAAAACCGCCTGGCTCAGATCATTATAAATTGTGAGGGGTTACCCTTAAAATCAAGCACTGATGACTTTGCTGTATTGGGGTATCTTGTGGGTAAGCTTGCCAAGGATAAAATCCCCGCTATAACCGGAATTCCACAATGGGTAACATCAGATCAGCTGAAAGCATTTTCCGCGGCTATTGCTTCATCAGGGGCAGTAGCTATGTTTCATATGATTGGGATCACGCCGGAAGCACCGGATTTAAATACAATATCAGATGATCCTTCCAATATTGAAACTATAGAGATTACAAAAGAAATGTATTTAGATTCCAGGAAATCTTTAAGCAGCGCGACTCCCGAAAGTGCAGATGCCATTTTAATTGGGTGCCCTCATGCTTCCGCAGCGGAGCTAATGGAAATTGCAGATTTACTTAATGGCAGGTTTATTCCTGAAGAGATGGAATTTTGGATTTATACCAATAGAGAAGTATATTCCCTGTTGGAATCAACCCTTATTATCGATAATTTGATAAAAAGCGGTGTGAGAATTATCCGGGATACCTGCTTTTTAAATACTGATCTTAGCGGTTGGAATATGAAAACAGTTATGACAAACTCAGCCAAATATGCCCATTATATGAAGGCATTAACCGGTAGGGAGGTTGTATTTGCAAATTTGGGTGAATGTATTAATACGGCTCTTCAATCCAAGGGTCAGCCCCGGATCTGATTAAAATAATTATACGGGAGAAATGAAATGAAAACAATTATTAAAGGAAAAAGCCTTGTGGGAGGCAGTACGGAAGGAACTCTCATTGTTTCCCATGAACCCTTTAGCTTTTTCGGCGGTTTTAGTTTTAAGACAGGCAGTATTGTAGATACCAGAAGCGATGTTTATCAAGAGGTATTAAAAGGCAAAATTTTTGCCTTTCCCTGTGGAAAGGGATCAAGCAGTACAGCCGGTGTGCTTCTTGAGGCTTTAAGAAAAGGGATCGCCCCCCGGGCAATAATTAATATTAATAGTGAAAAAATTTTAGCCATTGGTTCTATTGTAGCAGAGAAAATGTATGGATTGAATCTGCCCATCATAAGTATTTCTGAAGATGATTATCAGCTGCTGAAAACAGGTTTATTCCTCCGTATTAATAACGAAATCATCGAAGTAATGTGAAACAAGGCAAACAATACAAGTTTTGACGCCGTGAGGCGTTTTTTTTTATGAATTGTAGCAATAGAATGTACAAGTCATATAATGCTATTGGAAGAAGACAAACCGGTTCTGAATCTCTGTCAATTTAATGAGGGGAGGTGAATCCATGGGATATGTAAAAATGCCGGGTATGCTTTCGCCTGAATTGGTAAAAGCATTGGCAGGCAATGTGCACACTGTTAAAGAAGAACCAAGCCCCAAAGATGAAATGGCGGCAGCCTTGAAAGATTTTTTCAAAGCAGACAAGAAGGAAAGAAAATATGAAGACAATGAATGTGCACAGCCAAAGCATAAAGCAAGAAGGGTAATAGACGATGATGAAATCTGCTGTCCTAAAAAAGTCAAGTTCATATTTCTGTTGAATAATGCAGTAGTGATTAATGTCAACGCATTGGCTGAAGAAAATAACACTCCGGGCTAAAGATAATATGAAATGCATAGGTACATAATTCAATTATTGTACCTATGCTTTACTATACATAGCAGAATCCAGCAAGGGAGGTGATGAAAACATGGATCAAGTTATTATGCCTGAATTAATAACACCGAAGTTTGCAGAAGTGATAGCTGAAAATCCTGAAGTGCTGAAAGCGATTACCGATCCTCAGCCGGGGGAGCAGGTTATCGTCGGGCAGAACTGTAGTATGGAATGCGGAGGTAATCCGACGAATGTCAAGCTTGTGTTTTGCAACGTTACTATTGGTCTGGATAATGCATCAGATGATTGCAATAAAGGCCGCTGCAGGGAAAAGGCGGAAGAGCATATTGAAGGCTGTCATATAAAGATAGGTGACAGGGGCCATGAGAAAGGGCATGACGACTGGGGAGACATTTCAGGCAGACATAAACAGATATGGATGGAGATGGAAATACTTGAAGCAAGAAAAAACGAAATTGAAAAAATCCTGAAACTGATACCCCGACAGATATTTAACAGGAAACTGGTTGCCCGGTGTAAAAGAGAGATACTCGAAATAGAGGAGCAATTGTCAGCTAAAAGGATGGAGCTGTAACTTGGTTTATGGAGTATGGGATATTGTGAGAAAATGTTGATAGAGTTTATTGTACAATCAGTAGCAATAAAATGTACAAGTCATATAATGCTATTGGAAGAAGACGAACCGGTTCAAATTCTCCGCCCAGAAAATGAAAGGAGGTGAATTTATGGAATATGTAAAGATGCCGGAATTACTGTCAGCTGAAGCAGCAAGGGTGCTTGCCGGAAATATGGATGCTGTAAAAGAAATGATGGTTGCAAGGGAACAAGCAAGCTATAACGGTGGCTGTCATGACGATGATATCTGCTGCCCCAAAAAGATTAAGTTCATATTTGTTTTGAACAATGTTGTGATAATCAATGTTAATGCAGTGGCTGAGGAAGACAATCACGGTCCTTCCCAATGCTAAGCTGTGTCAGATAAGTTCAGAACCACAAAAAGGATAAATGGCAAGGGCCATTTATCCTTTTTGAAGTTATAGGGAGCCGCGGCCGAATCCTCTGTCGAAGCCTCTGCCGAAGCCTCCGCCCATACCGCATCCACCGCCGAATCTGCCTGCCCCTGGAGTCTGACCGGTACAGCCGTCAATGTTTACGCTCATTCTTTCCTTTATGAGGTTGCCCTGATCTTCTGTGATGCTTCCCGACTTAACCTGCTCATCAATATAAGCATTTCTCTTTTCAAGCAGGCTTTTTTTGTAATCCCCGGCAGTTACTCCTTTGTCAACAGCTATCTGATAGTATGACTTTCCTGCCTTCCTCAGTCCTATTACATCTTTAATGTCCATGCCAAGCATTTCTGAAAGCACAGATGCCGGTATAAGCTGTCCATAACCGATTCTCTGAGTTCTCAGCTCTGATATTTCATCATCGCTCAATCCTGTGACTTTTGATAGTATGCTTTGATCACCATCTGCAAAAACTGAAAATGATGTTAATACCAACGTAAGAACCAATACAGTAGCTAATAGCGCTTTTTTCATTTTTTTCACCCTTTCTTTAATAGTTTCAGGCTTCATATTATTGCCTTGATTTTATTCTACATTATAGATTTGTCTATATAATGATGAAATTGTGTTGGATTTATGAAAATTGAAAAACCACAGGATTATGTAGTGACATTGAATGTCAATTTGTGTAATAATATCATTAAATAATACCGGAGTGGGATACAAACCAAGTAAGGTGGTGCTGTTATGTCAGGTGTAAGGATTCTTCTGGTGGAGGATGAGAATAGAATCAGGGAAATGGTAAAGGAATACCTGGAGAATGAGGGGTTCGTTATTGATGAAGCCGCAGACGGGGCAGAAGCCCTGGATAAGTTCGGAAATTCAGAATATGATATGCTGGTGCTTGATGTAATGATTCCCAAGGTGGATGGCTGGAGCGTATGCAGGGAAATAAGACGCGCCTCCTCCATACCTATATTGATGCTGACAGCCAGAGGGGAAGAATATGACAAGCTGTTTGGATTTGAACTTGGTGTTGATGATTACATTGTAAAACCATTCAGCCCTAAGGAACTTGTTGCCAGAATTAAGGCAGTACTGAGACGCAGCAGTAATTCCGGGAGTAACGCTTATTCCGCTGAGCTGTTCGAATATAAAGGGCTTTTGGTGAATATGAGTTCCAGAAAGGTTACAATAGATGAAAGGAATATAGACATGACACCAAGAGAATTTGACCTGATGAGCTTTTTTATAAAAAACAGGGATAGGGTTTTTACAAGAGAGCAGCTTTTGAACAAAGTATGGGGCTATGAGTTCGGGGGAGATTACAGGACGGTAGATACCCATATCAAAATGCTGAGAGAGAGCCTGGGAGAGTACAGGAACCTTTTGGTAACGGTCTGGGGAGTAGGGTATAAGTTTGAGGCGGAGGATACAAAATGAAAAAGATATCTTACAGGTTATGGGTTCAGATGCTGCTGCTTATTGGGATTACCCTCGGATTACTTTGGGTTCTTCAGGTTGTTATGCTGGAACAGTACTACTTGTACAGCCAGACCAGAAATATCAAGCAGGAGGGAATTGCACTGGCAAAGGCTTATGAAGAAGGAATGAATGAAGAACTGCTTACAGAAAAGGCTGAGGAATTAAATCTTAAGTTTAATGCTGGCGTAGAAATATACTCCATAAATGGAGAGCGGGTATTTGGATTTTCTCTCATGCCAATGATGATGGGCAGGGCTGTATATAAGCAGGAAGTATTTTTGGAAGCTGCTAAAGGTGAAGCAATAGTCAGACAGCTAAAGCACAACAGGCTCAACAGCAATATTTTGCTGGTCGGAATCCCGATAGGAGAAGGGCCTGAGATAAAGGGAGTGATGATTGTCGGTGCGCCCCTTGCTGCGATTAAAGAGACTAAGGAAATTATTAAGGAGCAGCTATTTATAATTACAGTCATACTTATTCTGATATCTCTGCTGCTTACATACTATTCATCAAAAGCCTTTACAAAACCTATACTGAAAATCAATGAAGCTGCAGCAAAAATGGCTAAAGGCAATCTATCCGTCAGGGTTGACGTAGAAAGCTCAGATGAGCTTGGGATGCTTTCAGATACAATAAATAACCTTTCAGCGCAGCTTCAGAAAATTGAGCAGCTGAGGAAGGATCTTATAGCAAATGTGTCCCACGAATTCAGGACTCCCCTTAGCCTGATCAAGGGATATGCAGAAACAATAAGGGATGTTACGGGAGATATGAAGGAAAAAAGAAACAGTCAGTTAAGCATTATATTGGAAGAGACTGACAGGTTAAAGAGTCTGGTAGATGATACTTTGAATCTGTCCCAAATTCAGTCGGAGGATTTTAGGCCGGACATGGTTCCTTTTGATATTTTTGCGACAGTAAACAGCATTATGAGCAGGTTTGCACATATGTCGGAGGAAAAGGGGATAACCCTGGATATGCAGTGGGATAAGGCCAGCGTTGTTGTGTTGGGAGACGAGCCGCGTATTGAGCAGGTAATATACAATTTTGTAAATAATGCATTCAATCATACAGCTTCCGGAGGCTGGATAAAAATTTCAATTTCGACGAATGAAGATAACGTAAAAATTGAAGTATCAGATAACGGTCATGGCATACCATCAGAAGAACTTCCATATATTTGGGATAGATTCTATAAGGCATCCAAGGATGACAAAGGAAAAGGACTGGGGCTTTCAATAGCCAAAGAAATCATGGAAGCACATAATAGCAGCTATGGAGTAGAAAGTATACCGGAAGTGGGAACAACATTTTGGTTTACTCTTTTGAAAGCGTAATATATGCCCAATTTTAGGCGAAAAGGGAACTAGATACGGATAACACTGAAAACACAGAAAACCACTGAATGCACGGAGGGCGATAATTTTTGAATCATGAATAATGAACGGCAATGAAGTGATTATCGAAGTTTTCTGATGTAGCTGCACAATATATAAATGTTCCGTGTTGCTCGTTTTCTATGTCACATAGGGCTGAAGGGAATTTGGCATAAAAGTTGCATTGCTTTTATACGAATAGTAATTAATTCTTTGAGGAGGTATTAAACACGATGAGAGAAGTTGTTATCGTAAGTGGGGCAAGAACAGCAATAGGCAATTTCAACGGCAGCCTGGCGGGAGTTTCCGCAGTAGACCTTGGGGTGACTGCAGTCAAGGAGGCAATTAAAAGAGCAGGGATTACTCCTGAAATGGTGGATGATACCATCATGGGATGTATTCTTCAGGCAGGCCTTGGCCAGGGAGTGGCACGTCAGGTAGCTGTGAAGTCAGGGATACCGGTTGAAAAGCCTGCTTATACAATAAACATGATATGCGGTTCGGGTCTGAGGGCTGTACAGGTTGCTGCCCAGCAGATAATATCCGGAGAGTGCGACATTGTTGTTGCAGGCGGAACTGAGAACATGAGCGCAGCTCCTTATTTGCTCAGAAATGCCAGAACGGGCTACAGAATGGGTCACGGAGAAATAATAGATTCAATGATATACGACTCCCTCACTGATGTATTTAACAATTACCATATGGGCATTACTGCCGAAAACCTGGCGGAACAATACAATATAACCAGAGAAGAGCAGGATGCTTTTGCTGCTTCCAGCCAGAACAAAGCCGAAGCAGCTATTAAGGAAGGCAAATTCAAGGACGAGATAGTTCCGGTGGTCATTCCTTCAAAAAAGGGTGATATTGTGGTTGATACCGACGAATTCCCAAGAGCGGGAGTTACTGCAGAAGCCTTGGCGAAGCTGAGGCCTGCGTTTAAAAAGGATGGTACTGTTACAGCCGGAAATGCTTCAGGTATAAATGACGGTGCCGCGGCATTGGTTGTAATGGCTGCGGATAAAGCGGAAGAACTCGGCATAAAGCCTCTTGCCAGAATAGCAGGTTATGCATCTGCCGGAGTGGATCCAAGCATAATGGGTATAGGGCCGGTTAAGGCAGTAAAGAAAGCTTTGGAAAGAGCGAACCTCAAGTTGGAGGATATAGACCTTATCGAAGCCAATGAGGCTTTTGCAGCTCAGTCTATTGCAGTGGCAAGGGATTTGGGTTTTGACATGAACAAGGTGAATGTCAACGGAGGCGCAATTGCACTTGGACATCCGGTGGGAGCCAGCGGCGCAAGGATACTTATAACACTTCTTTATGAGATGAAGAAAAGAAACGTGAAAAAAGGACTTGCAACCTTATGTATAGGCGGAGGTATGGGTACCGCACTTGTAGTGGAAATGTAGTATACAAAAAAGGAGGAAAGTATATGAGGCTTAAGGATAAAGTAGCCATAGTCACAGGTTCTACAAAAGGGATAGGCAAGGAGACCGCAATGGTCTTTGCCCGGGAAGGCGCAAAGGTGGTAATCTGCGGTACACGCGAAAACGCAATTAAAGAAGTCACAGAAGAGATTAAGTCAATGGGAGCAGAGGCTCTTGGCTTCAAGGTAGACGTAGGCAACAGGGCACAGGTTGATGAAATGGTTGCGGAAGTAAAGAAGGTTTGGGGCAGAATAGACATACTTGTTAACAATGCGGGCATAACAGCGGATGCAATGCTTAGGAAGATGACGGAAGAGCAGTTCGACAAAGTTATCAATATCAACCTGAAGGGCGTATACAACTGTGCTCAGGCTGTACTTGACACAATGACGGAGCAGGGAAGCGGCGTAATACTCAATGCTTCCTCCATAGTAGGGGTATATGGGAACATAGGCCAGACAAACTATGCAGCTGCCAAGTGGGGAGTTATAGGTATGACAAAGACCTGGGCCAAGGAGCTTGGAAGAAAGGGTATAAGGGTTAATGCCGTTGCCCCCGGCTTTGTAATGACTCCAATGCTTGAGACTGTTCCTGAAAAGGTTCTGGATTCACTCAGGGAAAAAACCCCCATGCAGAGGCTTGGTAAACCGGAGGATATTGCAAATGCATATCTGTTCCTGGCATCAGATGAAGCAAGCTTTATAACAGGAACTGTACTTTCGGTAGACGGAGGGCTTGTAATCTAATTTACATAAAAAAGGACATGGGGACGTTTCTCCTGTCCCGCTTTCAGCGGGACAGGAGAAACGTCCCCATGTCCTTTTTTTCGGCTTTATTCTGCCGTCGGCATTATTGCTGGTGTCCCTACGGTTGGTTCCGATGATTTTGGGGTCTTATCCACTTTAAGATAGTTTATGAGCATCCCTGCTGTTTCAGCTTTTGTAAGCTCCAGACCCGGCACGAAGCTGCCTGAAGAAGTGTCAACGATTCCTAAAGCTGCTGCAATGGCGGCATAGCCTTTGTTTTCTGCGGCAATACTTGCGGCATCCTTGAGATTGAGGTTGAATATACTTCCCAAGTCCGCAACAAAGCCTACACCCAGTGCCTTTACTGTCATTTTTGACGCTTCCATTCTTGTGACGCAGGCTTCGGGATTTTTTTCATTTCTGGACAGTATGTTCTGATTTATGGCATTTTCATAGTACCTGTCGTATTCACTGCTGTCGCTTGCTGCATAGGGGATAGGATAGTAATCCGGCTGGGTTGCTTTCATCAGAAGCTTAACAAATTCTTTCTGGGTTATTTTTGTATCCGGATTGAACTTGTTTTCGGCGGAATCAATTATTCCCAGTTCAACAAGAAGCTTGATATCATTTTCAAATTTATGTCCTTCAATGTCGGTGAAGGATACCTCGTTGAATTCTCTGACAGGTCTTCCGCTATAGTCTATAAACTGGCCGCTCTTGGCATCAATCATGCCGTAATAGTTATCCGGCATGTAAGCAAGCTTTATTTCCGTATTGTCTTCAAACCTGTTATAATTATATATCCTTATATACTTAAGCATAAGGTCATGTTTTGCATACAGCAGCTTATAAGCGTCTTCCAGGCTTATTACACCCGCTGTGTCAGGGAAGTCCAGGTCCTGCCAGTTCATGGAGAAGTTTGTTATTTCTCCGGTATATGTGTTTACCACTACGCTCAAATTGTTGAAGGGAACAGAGATGCCGTTCTCCTTCCTGATATAGTTCATATTGTAGCTGGGTACATTCTGAGGATCTGCATATATTTCATAGTACAGCTCCCTGTATTCAGAGGTGCTGAATTTGTCAGGCTGTATTTCTTTAAGGAATTTTTCCGCTATTTCCCTGCATTGTTCCTTTGTATACTTTTGAGCGCGTCCGGCTTTGTATTCATTCTCGCTGTTGCTGATGTTAAAGCTTTTGACTTCACCGGTAACAGCATCTACCGTGCCGTATATATAGCTGTAAGTATTGTTCGCACTGTCATTATAGCTCCAGCTGAAGCTCCAGGCTGCGTTTTCATTGTTATAACCGCCGTAGAGGCTTGAGTTATCCATTTTATACCTGCTGTCGACAGGTACAAGTTTTGTAAAAGATTCCAGGGCTTTTTCCTTGCTTATATACTTGCTGGAATCGTCAATCACCTTCTGCTCCTCGGGAGTAATCGCAACACCTGCCGCACCGGCATCGCCGCCGCCCATGGCGGACTTTTCCATTAATCCGTAATAAGGCTGGGTCATTATCTCGCCGGTAATGGCATCAATACGATGGTTTGCATTCTTCTGATTGTATACCAGTATCAGTTTGGAATCCCTTGAATTGTTCGGATATATCATCTGATATGCCAGCTCAATACCGAGCTTTTCTTCAAATATCTTCTTCGCCGCATCCGCGCTTATTGCTTTTGCAGAGTCGGGAATAGGTATTACCGTATCCCAATCCAGGTTGAAGCTTCTTACCTCGAGGGTGTTTTTGTCTACCTGTACCTGTATCATATTATCCTGAAAGTCTATTCCCTTTATCTTTCTTATGAAATTGAAGTTGTATGAATCGCTGCTGTAATAGGATCGATAGATATTGTCCCAGTATTCGTTCATAAGCTCCGTATCTTTGAATTTGTCAGGATGAAGCCTTCCGGCCAGAGCCTCGGCTACCTCCAAAGCTTCTTCCCTGGTGTGTTTTGGGATTCTGTTTAAAGGCTGCGGCATGTTCTTCCATTGGTACATGTTTATTATTTCCCCTGTTGCCGCATCAACGGTAACACTCATGCTTGAGCCTCTTCCATCATTGGAATTCCAGTTCAGATACCACAGCTTTCTTCCGAATTTTGTTTCTGAATAGCTGCTGCTGAAGTCATGATTTGTGGTATCAAAGTCAAAAGCTGTTTTGGCAATTTCCAATGCCTCTTTAAGATCCAGATTACCATTCTCTGCAGCGGCTACCGGCCCTGCAAGCAGGATGCCTAAGAGTACTGCAGCCAGTGTAATAATGGATACCATCCTTTTCATAATTTATCTCCCTTTCATAGCTTATTTGAATTTATACAACTTTGACTGCCAATAATTAATAAAAGTTCCGGCAAAACGATGATTCCGGAGGAACATTTATCTGGAGGCCTCTTCGGTCTTCACTGATTCTGCAACAAGCTTGTTAATTGTATTAAGCTCGTGGCTTGTAAGATATCTCCATCTTCCTTCCGGAAGTGAACCCAGATTAACGTTCATAATCCGTACCCGCCTCAGCTTCACAACTTCATATCCGAACACCTCACACATCCTTCTGATCTGCCTGTTCATTCCTTCCGTAAGTATTATCCTGAACACATACCTGGATATCCGGGATACCCTGCACTTTTTTGTTACAGTTCCCAGAATCCGTACACCCTTTGACATGGATTCGATAAAATCTTCAGTAACAGGTTTGTCTACCGTCACTATGTATTCTTTCTCATGATTGTTGCCTGCCCGGAGTATCTTATTTACTATATCACCGTCACTTGTGAGGAAAATCAGGCCTTCCGATTCTTTATCAAGCCTTCCTACGGGGAATATTCTTTTAGGGTAGTTGATAAAGTCGATAATATTGTCTTTTTCCCTTCTGTCCGTAGTACACACAATTCCGGGAGGCTTATTGAAGGCAATATATACCGGAGGAGCTTTGGGAGAGAGGCTTTTTCCTCCGAGCTTTACAATATCCCCGGGATATACCTTGCTGCCAATGGAAGCCTTCTTGCCGTTTATTGTGACCCTTCCCTGCCTGATAAGCTCATCAGCCTCCCTGCGGGAGCACAAGCCCTTTTCACTTATGTATTTATTTATCCGAATGCTATCATCATGTTCTACGCTTTTCATAACAAAATGTCCTTTCAAATTTCTGCCTGATAACCAAATAGGGACGAGCGCCTGTCGTCCTTGCCCCGTAACCTCGAAACCCCGTAACCCCGTGCCTATATTTATATTTTACTTATATACGGTAAATTAATCAATTAATGTATATCAAATTGCTGAATAGATAAAAAGAATTTGTAAATAATTAGATATAGAGGAAAAAGGGCTCAGGGGTTCATTAAATTTCCTTGAAAGTCTTGTGGAGGTGTGAACATGAGAAAAAGTGCAGACGGCAAAGGAAATCTGAAAATTGCAGACGACAGTAAGACTCCTTCAGAGATTTACAGCATTGTATTGCGGGGCGTTATCAGTACCTTGAGGACAATTTTTTTGAACTATTATGTCTCGGAGAATATCGAGGCACTGATGAGATATATTAATGAAAAGAAGATAATAAGCTCTGCAGAGTATAAAAGGCTTTTATATGAGGCAAAGGATTTTTATCCTGTCATTGTTTGCGCATTGTTCATTAATCCTTTAAAAAAGCATACGAAGAATTTCAAGAGCGTAATTATTGATAATCAGTCCAAAAAGGCGTTGTTCAATGAGATTAATGAAGAATTAAATAAATTTTTCAATGATTGGCTCTGTGATGTGGAGATAGATCCGCTGCTGTTTTTTCGGCTTTCCGCAGCCTATGGAAAACCTTTCAGCCTTGATCTTGCAATAAAACAACAGCTTGCAGCCGTGCTTACACCAATAGAAGAAAGGATTCTAAAGCTCCAAATAACAGAAATCGTTGCTTTGTATACCATAGAGCAGGTTGCAACACATTTGGGCCTTGCAGGGCTTGATTATATTGATTATGTAAAGGTGGAAAAGAAAGAAGAGATTGTATCGATACAATCAAGCAGAAACTAAATAAACTGTGCATAAAATTGCTGATTCCGTATTGTTCCCTCCGGCGGCTCCTGTATAATGAAATCAGAGAAGCAGCAACAGCAATACATAATTTTGGGGGAGTCGGCAAAATGGAAACAAAAAATTCAAATTACAGCAGCACCAGTTTGAAAATAAGAGATTTAGTACAGATAAGCCTTTTATCCGCATTGACTTTTGTAGCTGCCTGGGCTATTCACATACCCTACGGAAACGGCGGAGTCATACATCTGGGAGACAGTATGATATTCCTTACGGCGGTGGTCTTTGGCAGAAGATATGCTGCAATATCCGGAGCAATAGGTATGACTATGTTTGATATATTTTCGGGTTTCTCCGTATGGGCACCATATACTTTTGTGATTAAAGCGGTAATGGGTTTGATTGCCGGCAGCCTGGCGAACCTTGGAGATTCAAAGGGCAGCAGTGCGGTTAAGAATGGATTGGGAATGCTGGCGGCAGGAATTTGGATGATATTCGGATATTATGCTGCGGAAGCAATTATAACATGGAATATCACACAGCCGTTATTCAGCCTATTGGGCAATGTCATACAGGCCGGTGCCGGTGCGGCAATAGCCTTTGTAATAATAGCAGCCATAAAAAGGAGCGGCTATTTCAATAAATAACAGGTTCTGGCAAGACAGCCGATGAGACGTTTCGGGATACGGGGACGTTTCTCCTGTCCCGCTTTCAGCGGGACAGGAGAAACGTCCCCATGTCTCACCCGTGTCTCTTTTTCTATTTAATACAAGTTTTTTGAAATCTCCCTGTAACAAATCAAGTTTACATAATTGATATAATATTATGGGGAGTGTGAAGTTATGAAAAAAAGAGCCATAAGTTATTTTTTATTTTTATTGATTGCAGCTTTTGTGTTGAGTGCCTGTTTGCCTGTTTTTGCTGCCGAAAATGAGGATACATATGATGATGCGCCTCTTTTGGACAAGCAGACTGCTGAAGGCGAATTGCTTTTTTTTGAAGACAATTCCTATAACTTTAAGGATATAGCCAAACACTGGGCAAGGGACGAAATACTTGAACTGAGCTATATGGATATTTTAAAGGGTTACAACAGTACCACAATGCTGCCGGAAAAGAGCATATCCAGGGAAGAGTATGTAGCTATGCTTGTAAGAGCAATAGGCATTCCTACTGATGATGAGTTTGACCAAAGCTACACCGATGTTACGGACAAGCACTGGAGCCATAAGTATGTAGCAGCGGCCAAGGAGTATGGTTTGCTGTCCGTTTTCAGCGGTTATTATTTTTATCCCTACAGGGAAATAACCAGGGAGGAAATGGCGGTAATAACGGCAAAAGCCGTACAAAATGCTGACATTAACGGAGAAAAGCTTAGCTTCAAGGATATTCCGCAATATTACAGGCATAAGGAGAGTATAGACCTGGTAACGGCATTGGGAATAATCAAGGGGCTGCCCGGCGGGAGCTTCGGCCCTAAAGGAAAAGCAACAAGAGCACAAGCCGCGGCGGTAATAGGAAGAGTACTGAGAACCAGGGAGGCTTCGGGAGAGGCTGAAGATGAATACCTGAAGGCTTTTGCGGCAGATTATGAAAGAACTGTTTTAGGATCCCTGAGCGAAGGCGATTTGGGCTTTGATACTCCCATATCCCTTTCAGCGGGAAAAGAAGCCAGAATTAATGCCAAGAGGTCTGAACAGCTAAAAATACAATACCCCAGAGGGCTTACAAGCAGCAAGCATATGGCCAATGAGAGCTTTTCGGTATTAAGCAAATCCAGGTACCTGGCTGAAGTTGAAGCTGCTTATGAACTGGTCCTTGAGAACGGGGACAGGTATTCAGTCAGGAAAAGCATATTTTTGAAGAACATAGGAGACAAGTGGGCAGTATATAACAGCATTCCGGAATTCGGCGCAGATTTTGCCTCGGGAACAAAGATAAATCTTACCTGGCATTATATCTGGAAAGATACCCCCGATATGTCAAGTGTCAAGAAAATTGAAGGCCTTAATGTAGTCTCACCAACATGGTTTACACTGGCAAACGAAAAAGGCGATCTGGAAGACAGGGGAAGCTTGAGCTACAGCAATTGGGCCCATAAAAACGGGTATAAGGTCTGGGCTTTGGTAGACAATCAGTTTAACTCCGATTTGACAAGCAAACTGCTTGGAAATGCAAGCGCAAGAGCAAAATTCATAAGTTCCCTTATAAGCTGTGCAAAGAAATATAAGCTTGACGGATTAAATATCGATTTTGAAAATATGTATATAAAGGATAAGAATGCTTTTACACAGTTTATAAAGGAGCTTTCCAAACAGACAAAAGCCAATAATTTGGTGCTATCCGTTGACGTGTCTATAATCGCCGTAAACTCCAACTGGTCTGAAAGCTTTGACAGGGCTGCGCTGTCGGAGTATGTTGATTATGTGGCGCTAATGACCTATGACCAGCATTGGGGAGGAAGCCCTGTAAGCGGCTCTGTCGCACAGCTGTCCTGGGTTGAGCAGAGCCTGAAGAGGGTACTTGCGGAAGTACCGCATGAAAAGCTTCTGCTGGGAGTACCCTTCTATACAAGGCTCTGGAAGGAAGAGTATGTGAGCGGAAGCAGCAAACCGGTTGTAACCTCCAAGGCAATTTCCATGGAGGAAGCTGAAAAAACCGTCGCAGAAAACAAAGCTGCAAAAATCTGGGATCCTGCAAGCGGTCAATACTATGCAGAATACAAGAAGGGCAATGTAACCTATAAGATATGGCTGGAAGACGAAAAATCCATAAAGCTGAGGGCTGAATTAGTGAACAAGTACAGGCTTGCGGGTATAGCTTCATGGAAATATGGCCTTGAAAAGCCCGTAATATGGGATGTAATAGCAAAGACAATCTAGAAAAATTCCAATGTATCGGCAATATCGTGCAGATGCTCCTTGTCTGTCCGGAGAATGAAGTACCTGCAGTTATTGCCTTCAATCTCGACCGGTTCCGAATACTCAACTATCATAGCAGACTGGCCCCGCATCTCCTTGGGCTGGTCGGAAGAGGGTATAATAAAGAAGGCTTGCCGGCCGCGTAACTCAGTTCTGCTTATTGTCGGATGCGTACCGTAAGGTTTCAGCTTATGGTATGCTTCTTTTTTACATATCTCTTCCGGTGCTGCATCATCGGAAATGGCAGATATCTGAAAGAATCCGTCTATTCCTTCATGCCGCTTGCTGTCAAACCTGCTCCAGAGGTAAGGGTAGCTGAACCTGACCCTATAGGCCTCATTGGAATAGCTTGATGATATCTTAGGCAGGCATATTATTTGCCCGATTAGCAGCGCATCAGGATTGAGATCGGGATTTGATTTAAGCAATTCCGACAATCGCATTTTAAACTTTTTGGCAATGGAATAAAAGGTATCGTTTCTTTGCACGGTGTAGGTTGTGGCCCCAAAGGGAGAGTCTGCAGGCTGCGCCGCCAGCGGTATGCATATTTCCAGTTCCGGCAGCAAACGGTCGGGCTCCAGATTAGGATTGACTTCTATCAAATCATCCAGGGAAATATTGTAGAATCTTGATATTGAATATAGAGTATCTCCTTCCTGCACTATGTACCAGTTTTGTTCGGCGGGGGCCGGGCAATGCTCCAAATGCTGACAAGGCATTACGCTCACCTCTTTGAAATATTATATACCCTAAAAATGCCGGGTAATATAATATATTCATTTGAAGGTTACAATATGTTGAGGACACGGGGACGCGGGGACACGGGGACGTTTCGGGGGACACGGGGACGTTTCGCGTGTCCCACTGGAAGTGGGACACGCGAAACGTCCCCGTGTCCCCGCGTCCCCATGTCCCCTGCGAAAAAGGCTCGGAGCCGACCGGCTCCAAGCCTTTTTAATGTTCTTTTGCATAGCTCGCTTTGTCGATATGGCTTCCGATATATTTCCACAGTACATTAATTGTCACTATTTGAATGGGAAGCATAATGGCACTCTTCAGAATCCTCGGCATCAGGAATACAGATGCAGCGTTTCCCGTAGTCATATATACCCAAAGTGAAGTCAGTCCGAGATCAACAAGAATAGTAATCAGCAAAACGCTCTTTCCTATATTGACTATTGTAATCGGTTTCCTGTATAAAAACAGGCCATATATTGCGCCGGTTAAAAATGCGCTCAATGTGAATCCGGGGAAAAACGGAAACTTGGGAAAAATCATCATGCCTGTGATATCAGCAATTGCAGCAGCCGTTCCACCTATAAGCGGACCAAACAGTATGGCAGTAAAAGCAATAGGTATAAACCCGAAGCCAATTCTTATTATTGGAGTCTGAATGGATAGAAAACGGGTAAATATGATTTCCATTGATACGAGTAAACCGACAAAAGCAATTGTCTTAGCTTTACTCATACAATCACCTCCTCTCTTTAAATGGCAAATAGACCACTTAAAGAGGGATGGCTCCTAAGTGGCAGCGGAATGCAGCATACATACCGCAAGCCCTGGCGGGCTTTTCGTCTGGTGTCAACTTCCCGTACAACCAGCACTTTACGCATGTAAGCCTACTCTACCATATTTTTATATTGTATTGAAATTGTACATCAAATGATCGGTAATTGCAAGTATGCCCGCCATATACTACAGCCTGGCCAGTCTTGTATTATTTCAACCGCACCGGATTGTTTTCTTTCCATATTATTACCGGATCAATCAAATTTAATCTCATAGCCTGCGAAAAGTTACAGCATTATACGGCAATTGACTGTCGGCCGAAAATATAGTAGAAATGGGACGAACTGTAATTATTGAAAGAATATGGGTTGTACTATAAAATAAGGAGAATATAGATGGTGCCGCCAAATATTACAGAGCTGTTAAGAGTATATTACAAATCATCAAAGCAGTACAGTTTGCATGAAAAGAGTCATATCTAATTATTAGGCGAGTATCTGCCATTTAAACATCAAAGGGGTGCACCATTGACAGTTTTGTCGGTAAGCACTGATATTTTTAAGGAGGTACGTTTGATGGTCAGAAAGTTTGTAACTGTTCTTACAATTTTTGCGCTGGTTCTAAGCGCAATACTGCCGGTGCAGGTTATTGCCGATGATGATATCGGCTATGAGGGGCGTATATGCAGAGATTTGGGTATACTGAAGGGGCATACCGGAATTGTAGACGAAGCATACCTTGAAACGCGCCCCAGCAGGCTGCAGGCGGCAATAATGTTCCTGAGGCTTAAGGGTTTGGAACAGGATGCGTTGGACTATTACGGAGGAAAGAACTTCAAGGATGCCGGTGTAATTGCCTGGGAAGAAGGCAGAAATGTGCTGAGTTACCTGAAAAATCACCCGGAGCTTGGGTGGATTGGCGACGGAGTGAACTTCATACCTTACAGCCTGATAGATTCGAGGGCATATTACAAGGTACTCCTGGAAAGTCTGGGCTATAAGCAGAAAATTGACGGCGACGGGGATTTTGATTGGGAGGAAGTGCTTGAATTTGCAGAAAAAAAGGGCCTGGAGAAGGTAGCCGGTACCAAGAACTTTACGGTAAGAAGCCTTGCGATTGCCACGGTTGAGGCTCTCAATACCAAAATGAAGGGAGAGCGCAGGACACTTATAGAATACCTGGTGGATATAGGGGATGTGGATAAGTGGGATGCAATATCAGCAGGCTTGTACTCCAAGGAATTGGAGGCAGAGGTAAAAGACGTAAGGGCTATTTCAAACAGCAAGGTGGAGGTTGTTTTTAAGGAGTCCATTGACGGTACCGATGCGGAAGATGAGGATCTGTATGAAATTAAGCATCTTGACATAAACAAAGTAAGTATGAAGAATGAATATGCTGTAATAATAGATACCTCGGCAATGAAGGAAAACACTTCCTACACATTGGAATTCAATGATAAGGACTATAGCTTCAGGGGCCTGAAAAAGGATAAGACTTCTCCAAAACTCATTAAGATCGAATGCAGGGATACAGACCTGCTGGAGCTTACCTTTGACAGAGTATTGGATAATGAAACAGCCCAGGATACGGATACTTATACGATTTCAGGAGCAAGCATAAGGTCGGCGGAGCTGGACAGTACAAATACCAAGGTGAGGCTTACTACCAGCGGCATTGAATCAGGAGAATCCTACGAGCTTAAAATACGCAATATAAAGAATGGCGACGGAGCGGTAACAAAGTCAATCACGAAAAGGTTCTCAGGGAGAAGGGATACAAGCGCTCCAAAGCTGAGTAAGCTTACGGTTTTGAACAATGTAAGGCTGCTTCTTGAGTTTTCGGACAGCAACGGATTGGATAAATCCACAGCTCAGGATGAGGACAACTATAGTATAACCGGCAGCGACGGGGACCTGGAGGTGGAATCGGCTGAGGCCAAAGACATGGATGAAGACGGTTTGTGGGATTCTGTGTATCTTGTGACTGAAAGCCAGGAAGCAGGAATGAAATATACTCTGATAATTAAAGATATGAAGGACGATTCGGTATTGGGAAACAGCATAACCAGAGAAATAAAAAAGGAATTCAGAGGAAAGTCAAAGGATAAATCGGGGCCCACCGTTGCCAATGATCCAAGGGCAGTCACAAACACAATGGTAGAAGTTGAGTTTTCGGATTCCAATGCTCTTGATGTGGAATCAGCCTGCGACATTGACTGCTATGAGATAGAGGAAGGCTTGGAGATTCTGGACGCAAGAATAAAGAATCCCGATGATTTGTATTCAACGGGGGGCAGGACAGTGCTGCTGATTACGGAAGAGATGGAAAAATCTGAAAGGTATTCACTTAGAATCAGCGGCATATATGATGAATTCGGAAATGAAATGAAGTCTTCAAGCAGTGATAAAACATACAGATTCAAAGGAATAGGCGAGGACAGAACTCCACCATATATAACCTCTGTTCAGTGTATAGACAGCAGAACTCTGGAGTTGCACTTCGACGATACCTTGGATGAGGAATCGGCGGAGAATATAATCAATTACAGGATAGACGGATTAGCCCTGGTTACAAAGGCAGTGCTGCAGCAAGACGGAAAAAGCGTCAGGCTTACGGTCAGCTCCCTGTCCTCAGGCAGGAATCATACAGTACAGATGAACAGTATTCAGGACCTGTCGGGCAACATGATGCGCAATGTAGAAGTAGACATACTATACAGCGGCAGTCATTATGATGATGATCCTCCGGAGGTGGATTATATAGATGCTGTAAATGAGAAAGAGGTCTGGATGCATTTTGAGGAGGAAGTGTATGCAGAAAACGCTGAGATGAAAGCGTCAGGCATTAAATTCAAACAGGCGGGAAGTGTGCTGGAAGACGGAACTGCAGTTGTGATGGTCATAGATGGAAATAAAGTGCTGAAAGATAATGAAGTGTACGAAGTAACCGAGCTTAAAGGCATATGGGACATGAGGGGCAATAAATATGAATTAGAAGACGGCCTGGAGTTCTACGGAATTGATTATGAGAATGACCCGCCGAAAGTGGACGGCTGGAATCAGATGGATGTAAGAAGATTCCGGGTAGTTTTCACGGAGCCGGTACTGCTTAAAGGAGAGGGAATATCAGGAATCCAAAATCCCGGAGGGGTAGGTATAGAATGGAAAGCAGTGCTTAATCCCGATGATGAGGATGATGATGAAGCTTATTGCACTGTGGATTATATAGCAAAAAATAGAAACATACCCCCTGACAAAGAATTCAGATTCAATTTTACTGAAATGGTAGAAGACTATGCGGGGTTAGGCGCATATGATGAAGATGATGACCACGGAGATTCAAACTGCACCATTCTTGAATCATATGAGGAGGATGATGATGAGCCGTATATTGAAGATGTTGAAGCCATTAACTGCAAAAAGGTTCAGGTGGAATTCAGTGAAGCCATAAGAGAGCCGGGGAGTTATAAGATAACTTATGAAGATGATGACGGAGATCTTAGAACAATAAGTATTGACTTTGTAGAAGTTGATCCTGAAGACAATACAAAGGTAAATATATATACAAAGGATGAGATGAGTGACGAATACTATTATATCCTGGAGCCCAAGTCTGCTGCGGTGGATATTGCAGGAAACAAACTGGATATTGACGGCCTGGAGATAGACTTTGAGGGATCCAGCATCATGAGCAGTGATTACATCCAGGGTGTGGATATGCTGAATGAATACAATCTCAGGGTTTACAAGAGCAGCAGGATATCCAGGGTAAGCAGCCTGTATAGGCTGGATGGAGACGGGAATGCCGTAGGAGAAAATCTGATTGACAGTACTTTGAGGATCAGCAATAACGTATTCAGAGTAACATCAAAAGAACCGCTGTATAAGAATGATAAATACAGAATAACAGCTGACGGGGTATCATATAGCTTTCGCGGCATAGCTGATGATGAAAATAAGCCGGATCCTCCGGCTGCGTCCTCTTTAAAGGAAATCACCAGCTTCAGCTTCAAGAATCTTGCAAGCGGAATAGACGGAAACATTGATAAGAAAGACAGGAGAATCAGCCTGACAGTGCCCCATGGAACGGATGTGAAGAATCTGGCTGCAAGCTTCAAGTGTTCGGAGCATGCTGTGGTAGAGGTGAAAGGAAAGAGGCAGATCAGCGGAGAAACCGTCAATGACTTTTCCGGGGAGGTTACCTATACCGTTATTGCCCAGGACGGATCTTCACAGGATTATAAGGTAGTGGTGACCATTGCAAAGGAGCTTGACAAATCCATAAAAGCCTTCAGGTTTGAAAGGCCTAAGTCCGCCATCGGGGAGATAGATGAGGAAAAAAGGATTATTACTGTTACAGTGCCCTACAGAACAGACCTGAGCAAGCTGGTGCCTGTTATAGATATACCGGACAATACCTGGATATCTGTTAAGTCAGGTAAAGAGCCTGATTTCAGTGGACCGGTAGTATATATAGTAACAGCTGAGGATGGAACAACAAAGGAGTATACCGTAATCGTGAAAAGAGCACCAAACTCAGAAAACCGTATAACCGTTTTCGCATTCAGAGCATTGGAACCTGTTATAAAGGCAGAAGTAGGCAAGGAGCAAAAGACTATAGAACTTACAGTACCCTACGGTACAGACAGAACCAAGCTTGTTGCATCCTTCAAGGTTTCGCCGGAAGCTGTTGTAAAGGTGGAAGGAGCGGAGCAGGTTAGCGGAGAGACAGTGCAAGATTTTACAAACCCTGTAAAGTACATTGTAACAGCACAGGACGGTACTGTCAGGGAATATACTGTGACAGTCAATGCAGCTCCCAGCAGTGAAAAGCTTATTAAGGAATTCGGATTCTCTGTTCCCGAAGCGGAAGGAGTTATAAATGAAGCAGAGAATCAAATAAACGTTACTGTACCCTTTGGAACTTCACTGAATGGACTTGCGGCAGTATTCGTCAGTTCGGAAAACAGTAAAGTCCTGATTGGAAGCAAAGAGCAGAAGAGCGGAGAGACAGTAAATGATTTTACCAATCCGGTAATATATACTGTTGCAGCACAGGACGGCTCAACCCGGAACTATACTGTAACAGTCAAAGTTGCAGATGAAAATGAAAAAAAATTATTAAGATTTGGATTTGCAGGTTTGAAACCAAAGGCAAGAGGACGTATCGATCAGCAGAACCATATAATCAGAGTATCTGTTCCATCTAATACAATTGTGTCAAACTTGATTGCTTCATTCTCTTATCTGGGAAAGTCGGTATATGTTGGGGAAGTGCAGCAGCACAGCGGTATAACACCTAATGATTTCAGCAGCGAGGTTGTTTACAAAATAACGGCAAATGATGACTCTTATATTGAGTACAAAGTAATTGTAACTGTTATGGAAGATGAAACCGAAGACTTTTAGTATATTTTGCTTACAATGAAAAATACTAAAGCCGGAGGTGATTTTATGAACAATCTGACTCAAAAGGAAAAGGGGTTGCTTCAGGACCAGAAAACCCATGAGGAGATATGCATTAAGAAATACAATGATTATGCAAACAAGGCCCAAGACCCTCAACTGAAGCAGCTTTTCAGCTCTCATGCAAAACATGAGCAGCAGCATCTTAATACCATCAACCAGCTTTTAAGCGGACAGATGCCGAGCATGAACCAGAATCAGCAGCAAGGCCAGCAGGGGGCACAGGGCCAGCAGCCCATAAAAGCAGGAACCGGAAGCAAAAGCGACGGGGACCTGTGCAACGATATTCTAATGACTGAGAAGTATGTTTCAGGAGCATACGATACGGCTATATTTGAATTCAGGGATCCAAACATCCGCCAAACCCTGAACCATATACAGAAAGAAGAGCAGCAGCATGGAGAGAGTGTCTTCAAGTATATGGAGAGTATGGGCTTGTACAATCCGCAGTAAGCCATCCAATCCTTCCCAAATTATCGGGAAGGATTGACCGCTTTTTTAGGCTGTTTCTTTTTTTTAAGCGTTGATAGAGCGAACAGTACGAAGGGAAATCCGTAGCCCAGGGTCAGGTTTATCGGCATGAGCAGCTTATTGGTGAAATCCTCCAGCTCAAACCTTCCGGCACTTATTCCCAGGGAGAGATAATATACCAAGACAGCAAGAATATTAATCAGGGGTTTTGTATCAGATAAGTTAAATATTGACTTAATAAGGTTGAGCACAATAACAAGCAGAGTGGCAATAAGTGTGAAGTCGGCGAAAATCCATATGGCAACTACTACAGCCTCAATATTTTCTATAATATCCATTATGGAAATCTGTTTGACAACAGTCAGAACGGGCATGTAAACCCTCCTGGCAAGGGAACTGCCCAGTACGCCTATTACAATGAAGTTTACCACCATTATGCTTGAAATATTCACACAAGAAGCGATATAGCCGAATTTTCGAAGGCTTTTCAGGTTCACAATCTTGTCGCTCAGGAAGAACATAAGGAACAGATAGGACAGCACCCCTGTTATAGAGATACTCCCTTTGAATATAGGCACTATGTCGTTGAAATAGACCGGAAGCAGATTATCTGCCCTGACCTTGGGAAATAAAAAGAGTGCCAGCATTATAAGCATTGCCCCTATGAAGGGCAGCAGTATTTCGCTCATCCGTGCAATAGGGGTGAAACCGGAACGGAGTATGTATGCTATTGGAATAAGAGCTAATATTATAAATACATTAATGTCGATGTTGACATAAATCGAACTGGTAAGCCGCTCGGTATAATAACGGCTATACATAGCCGTGAGCCAGAGAGCCCACAGCAAATATACCACCAGTACCAGCTTTCCCAGGAATTTTCCTATAATACTGCTGATAATATCAGACATGCTCTGCCCTTTGTACTTCTTCAACAGAGAGTCAATAACCAGCAGCAGCAGAATAAAGGGCACCGTGCTAACAATCGGGGACACCCAGCCTGCCTGTTCGGCTTTTGCTGCCGCATATTTGGGAAGCAGTCTTGTTGTGGGAGAGGATATCATTATCGTAAATACAAAAAAAAGCTGCTTTACCGATATTTTGTCTTTGCCTGTTTTCATACAAGAATCTCCTTACCTTGAGCCGAATATGTCAAACATCAGATTTACCAGGCTGGCAGTGTGCTCATGGGTAATATAGTAATACCCGTAGGCCAGGGTTACAGCCCCAAGCATTATTAGGACTGCTGCCTCCTTATGCTGTTTCTTTCTTATTATTGGTATTATGTCTGCTATTACGACAATTATCACAACAGGCACCAAAACGAATATCTTCATTCACCCACAGCCTCCTCGCTTGCGGTAATCGGTTCATTTATCATGAAGGTTCCGTCTATCCTGGAATCAACACTGACTTCAAATTTGATATTGGGAAACAGCTCCTGCCAATTTTCCTGAAAATAGTCCCGAAGTAAAGGGTACTTGATTATGAATTTTGAAAGTATGCTGAAATGGTCGGAATCCTTCTCCTGTGCTGTTCTTATGGCATTTTCCACCTCGCGTTTTATGGATTTCTCCTGCTGCTTAGTAAGGTAATCCAATGAAGCTCTGTCAAATATGTTTGTGCCTCCCATTATTTCGCCAATGTTGGTAACGAAGGATACTTCAACTGTACAGTGAAGCTCTCCTCCTTCAATCCTGGGCTTTATCCTGGAATTCCCATGGATTATCACCATGGAGATTTCTTGCCCCGTTTGATCCTTTAACACAATTATCCCTGAACCAATGCGGTTCAGCATCCAGTTTATTCCCCGGGATTCTTCCCGTGAAGCGAGGTAGAGAAGCTTATCCTCCCGGAAAATTGCATAGCCGTTCAGTATCATATCATAAGTACCGGGTTTTTCTCCCGATACCCTTGTAGGAACCGGCTCAATATATGGAATGAAGGTATCCAGATTCCTCTCATCAAATATAAGCAGCGCTTCATTAAGCGTGACCATTCCGGATATGGATGTTCTGCCTATATGTTCTTCTATACGGGCTAACCTGTCCCCTACGAAGTATCTCGAGGTACTTGCCTTTTCGACCAGGGAGTTTGCGGTACCTCCTTTAACTACATAAAGTTTTGCATTATAACGGAATTCCGGATGCCTGCTTATGAAATCAAGATAGGGAAGTATGCCTTTCCTGGCAATGGACTCTCCGAAGAGTATGAACTCCGTATGGCCTGCATTCAGCTTTCTGTCTGCGTATGTTGACAGGTTTCGTGCAGCATCAAATACAGTATCTCCTTCGGATACAACGCTTTCTCCTTTTTGAGTTGCACCTTCTCCGCCTTCTCCCGTTGACAGATCCTTTGTAGTAACTGTTATCCTGGCCTTGCCCTTCTCTGCTTCATCGAAAGAAAACACTCTTACGATAAACAGCTTATCAATTTCTGCTCTTCCCATGGCAATCTGCACACAGCCGGACAAAGCTGCAATTAAAGCCAGCAGGGCTGTCAGAATCGCATATCTCCGCATAAAGTCTCACTCCATCCTTTTCTTATTTTTAGAATCAAGGCTGCTTGGCCGCTTCTTCATGGTGAAGAGGGGAAGCCGGAAAATGGTGTCCTGAAGCTGTTCATCCTCATTGGCGACAAAGGGGTCCAGGTACGGAACACCGAAGGTCTCAATCCTGCACCAATGGTAGAGAAGGAATATCAACCCGAAGGTGAGCCCAAACATACCTGTTATGCTGCCGAATATAGCCAGTATCAAGCGCCAGAGCCTTATGGCATTGCTGAAATCCTGATTAGGCATAAGGAAACCTGCGATGGCAGTAATTGCAATAATCATCACGGTAGCCGGGGATACCAGCTTGGCTTCAACGGCAGCCTGGCCTACCACAAGACCGCCCACAATAGATACTGTCTGACCTATGACCTTTGGCAGCCTTACGCCGGCTTCAATCAACAGCTCAAAAGCCAGCAGCAGTATCAGTACTTCCACAAACATCGGGAAGGGCACTCCCACCCTGGATGCAACTATTGAGAAGGCCAGTTCCGCAGGCAGCATTTCCGGGTGAAAGGAGGTAATGGATATATAGAAGCCGGGAAGTATCAGTGTTATGAACATGCTCATAAACCTGATAAATCGGACAATGGATGCAATAATGAACTGAAATGAGTAGTCATCCGGAGCCTGCAGAAATTGAAGCAGTGTACCCGGAACTATATAAGCCGTAGGCAGGCCTTCAATCAGTATTCCCGCACGGCCCTCAACAAGGCTTGCGCAGAATCTGTCAATCCTTTCGGTATATTGAATCTGAGGGAATGCAGAATACTTATCATCAACGATTGCCCCCTCAATAACACCTGCGTCAAGCACCCTGTCAATATCAATGGCTTCAAGCCTCTGTTTCACTTCATCTATCAATTTGCTTTTTGCTATATTTTTTACATATAATATCGCAATATTGCTTTTTGTCTGTTTTCCCAAACGAATCTGTTCAATTGTCAGGTATGGAGAGGTAAGCTTTTTACGGCACAGAGCGGTATTGGTCCTTAAGTCCTCAATAAAAGAATCCTTAGCACCCTTAATAACATTTTCCCCTGTAGGCTCGGAGATGGCTCGGCTTAGAGAAGCTTTGGCTTCAAAGGTAAAGGCTGTCTTTACATCATTGAATATCAATGCCGCGCTTCCTGTCAGTATATCGTCAGTCAGGTCTTTCATATTTGTCCTTACCTTTATTGAGGAGGAATATATCTTTCCCATGCTTATAAGCCTTACAGCATCTTCTTCCCCGCTGCAGGAATCAAACTGCTCCTCCTGGGAAAGGGGCTTCAGTATATTATCATTTATCAGCTTGCCGTCTACCAGCCCGTCCATATATACAAGAACAGAGGGTATTTCAGGTTTATCCCTGACAAGAATGACACGGGATACATAATCCGCATTGCTTCCGAGAATCGAGCGGATATTATCACTTGATACATTGGCAGTTTTATTGTAGAGGCTGTCTTCTTCATTGATTGCAGGCATGGAACCACTCCCCGGCATCAAGAATTTTCATTTCTGTTATTTTGTACAAACCTGTAAAAAAATATGTAGCTGCTGCAAAATGTGGTTTTGCAGCAGCCCGGGAAATCCTGCTATTTCCAGTTTCTCTTCAGCTTCAGGAATTCCTGAAGGTATCCCCATACAGAAACAGGAGACATTATCATCTGATAAACAATTATGAATAATATGAAACCCCGCATGTTTTTTCTTACCCTTAGGTTCAAGCGTCTGAATACGTATAACTGATAAGCGTATAATATTGAATAATTCAGGAGGGTCAGCGGAATCACCAGCAATGTCATGGGGCCGACAATCCAGTAATACCCCAAAAAAGCCAGTATCAATCCCGGCAGCCAGAAGAACGTGTAGCAAAAGTCCAGGAAAGGCATAATAAGATTCATACCTGTCAGATATTTGGTGTAAAGCAGCGGCTGCTGCCAAGGTTTCACCTGCTTTAGAGCCTCAATCATTCCCCTTGCCCATCTGGAGCGCTGCTTTGAAAAGGAGCGAATTGTCGTCGGCACATCGGTAAACGCCACTGCCAGAGGTTCAAAGTATATGGGCCCGCTTTTTTTTAGCAGATTCCATGTCAGTACGATATCCTCACCTATTGCATCAGGCCATCCCCCTACCTCCCTGATGCTTTCAGCTTTATAAATGCTGTAGGCACCTTGAGCAACCAGAGTTCCCTGATATAGTCCCTGCAGTCTTTTGATTGATGCAATACCAAGAAAATAGTCCCATTCCTGGATCTTTGCAAGAAGAGCATTCCTGCTGTTCCTGGCCAGTACTGATCCGGCAACCGCGCAGACCTCCTTTGGGGCACTTTCCATTCTTGCTGCCAGGTATCTTATGGCAGACCTATGCAGAAGCGTGTCTGCATCCAATGTAATTAATAAATCGGTTGAGGTATGCTCAAGCCCGGCATTCAGGGCATTGAATTTTCCGGGAATTTCTTCCCTGATAACTGATAGATCCAGATTATGTGCTTCGCCTGCCTTAAGGGCATTAACAGCGGTATCGTCCTCCGAACCGTTATCGATTATCAAGACCTTAATATTTCCGGTATAATCCTGCTTTGCTATATAATAAATTGTGTCCGCTATTCGCTCGCCTTCATTCCTTGCAGCAATAAGAACAGTAATATCCCTTGCAGGGTATTCATTTTTAAAGGGCGGCTGCCGGTCAAGCATCAGGCTTGCGAACAGGAAGGCATTGAGGTAGCCCGGAAAGTATGCTATTCCCGAAATGATAATCAATGCCGCAGGGAAGGTAACAACCCCCGAGAAGTCTTCAAGCCAGGGAAGAGATATATAAATTGAAAGGCTTGTCCATAGTATGGCGAATAAATGGCTAAGCCAAAATTTTATAGATACCGGAATATAAAGTCTTGATTTTTTACCGCTGATTTTTTTCATTCCTAATCAGCTCCTTCAAAAGAAGACTTTATAATTTTATGACATAGTAATTATAGCATCTGAGAGGATGTAATACACTTGTAATAAAAACCCCGAATGCATTAATTATGTAAACAATGATATTAAAAGAAAATGAAGAAAAACGAGGCAAAATTTCTTTCGATGAATGATAGTTCTGCTTTTATGCATAATAACACTGTAAGTATTAGCGCATGAGGGTGCTGTATGTGAAAGTTGCTATAATAGGGGCAGGAACCTCGGGATTGTCCTGTGCAATTGAATTGGAGAGGAACGGAATATATCCTGTTATTTTTGAGCGAAATGAGTTCGTTGGGGAGTATCATCCTCATGTATCGGCCCTTTTGGGGCTTATAACCCGTCCGGCCTCAGATCCGGTTAAGTATTTGGACAAGGTACTGGGAATCAAACTGAAGCCTTTGAGCCAATTCAGAAAAGTCATTCACTACTCGCCCAACAATCAGGCAGCCGTTACCGGCCCTTTGGGTCATTTTCTGATTCGCGGGAAAGAAGAGAACTCAGTAAAAAACCAGCTCCGTTCACAAGTTAAGTCACAGATTATTTTCAACAGTTTTGTGCAGCCGGAAGATCTGGAAAACGAATTTGATTATATCGTAGTGGCGGACGGACATTGGTCAGTACCTGCCCGGTACGGCATTTGGCAGGAGGTTATGAGGACATGGGTAATGGGAGGGATATTTGAGGGTGATTTTGAAGAGGATACCCTGCAGATGTGGCTGGATAATGAGCTGACAAAAGGGGTATACATATACTCGGCTCCCTACAGTAAAAACAAGGGGGTTATAGCTCATGTAGTTCAAAGTATCGGACAGGAGGAATTGAATGGCTATTGGCACCGTTTTCTTCAGTCCCGGGATATATTAAAAAAATATGATATGCTGGAAACATGGAAATTGCCTCACCGTGCAGGAAGTGTTACAACCAACAGGGTGGGGAAGATCTATTTTGCAGGTGCTGCAGGGGGCGGAATCGAGCCGTTCCTTGGCTTTGGACAGTTCAATGCCGTAGTATCCGGCGTAATGATAGCCAGAAGTATTGCAAGAGGTATTGACGTTAACCTGCTGTTGAAGGATATTCACAAAAAGAGCCGGGAACTCAGCGCCCTGAGACCGATGTTAAACGCCGCCGACAACAAGGATTTTGACAGGATGATGACAATTATGAAGGCTCCGGGGCTCAGGTCGTTAGTATACAGAACGAATATTGACGTCATAAAAATGCTTTCGACCGGTCTTAGGCTGGCAGCTTCTGAGAAAAAAATTGCTTCGCAGATTAAAGGAGGTAAATGAACTTGGGTGAATTCAAGGTAGTCTGCTGTCAATGCAAGTCGGATAATATTCTTGAGAAATACAGCAGGAACAGGCTGGAGTGGGTAGGAGGCATAATAAAATACGGAGAAGGGATTCAGCGGAAGTGCTGCGAGTGTGATAATGAATCTTTTATGATTTTCAGAACGTGGGAGGAGAAGAGCCCTTAAAAAAGAGGACACGGGGACGTTTCGGGACACGGGGACGTTTCTCCTGTCCCACTGAAAGTGGGACAGGAGAAACGTCCCCGTGTCCCGAAACGTCCCCGTATCCTCAAGGGTTATTGCTTTTCTGTTATTGAATATTTATATACGTCTGCCAGCTGTTCCGCAGGTGAAACGTAGGGCCTTTCCCATCCATGTTTTACAGCCAGCTCTGTCAGTACGGAATGGCTATTCATTACTTGTACCAGAGCGCTTGAAAGCATTGACTTCAGCTCCGGTGTGGTACCTGTCATTGTTGCAGTAAAATATGCAGCGGCAATTGCTTTTAAAGAGCCGAGCATACTAGTCAGAATAACTTCATCAGTTATGTCCGTATTGTTCTTTACAATATTTCCAATCATTGAAGCCATATCACTGTACCTCCTGTATATTAGTTATGCCATTTTCCACGATAAACTGCCGAATGCCCTTGATCCTTCCTTCTGCCGCCAGCATGCCTGCTTCACTTTGCTTTTTTAATTCATCATTGCTGATTAAAGTATGCAGAGCCCTGGATACCGTCAGGCTGTCCTGCTCCATTTTCAGCAGTGCGGTCAGAGATAATACTTCAGCGTCTGATAGATTTCTCATATATGCCACCATCCTTAAAATTGATCTTATTTATTATTCTGCCGGAAATTTGTCAGTTCTATTCAGGGGACAAGAGGGCGCAAGATAGGCAAGAAAGGCAAGTAAAAATGGAATTTACCATGAATTTACCATGTATTGATGCGAGTATTTTTGAAAAGTTCTGATGATGTGTTCGGAATGATCATTTAATCGAGTTATTTGAGATTGTTGCTAATGGATATTTTTCTAAATTTTTATTACCATAATAAAACCATATGCCGGTCAATAAAGCTGAAAAAAAGTCTGCAAAGGGAGCAGCATGCAATAAACCGCTAATGCCCCAGAATTTAGGGAATATTATAAGGGCGGGAATCAGAAAGATTACCTGCCTTGTAAGCGTTAAGAACATTGCAGCCTTTGATTTTCCGATAGCCTGAAAGAAATGTGAAGTAATTATCTGGAATCCGACGACAGGCATACATAAGAACCAGGCTGTTATACCGTAGCTTCCAAACCCTATCAGATCAGGATCACGATTGAATATGGATATGATTTGTCTCGGGAACAACCTTGTTATAACATAGCCGAAAACCACAATTGCAGTTGCGGAAATTACAGCAAGCTTCACCGCTTCTTTTACCCTGTCAAATTTTCTTGCCCCGTAGTTGAAGCTGATAATTGGCTGAACGCCTTGTTTTATGCCAATAATGGGCATGTAAAATATAGTCTGAAGACTGTTTATTATTCCCATGCCGGACACTGCAATATCTCCTCCGTATATGAGCAGGCTTTTGTTAAGTATTGCATTCAGAAGGCTATTGGCCAGTTGTAATGCAAATCCGGGAATGCCTAAAGAAGTAATTGTTAATACAACATTTAGCTTAAGCTTCATGTATTTGCGTTTAAGCTTATGTTTACTGTGTTTGCCGATAAAATACATAACTACCCAAGTAGCTGAAATGCATTGAGCCAGTATGGTGGCAAGTGCAGCTCCGGTCATACCCATTCTAAAGACATAAATGAATAATGGATCCAGCAAAGTGTTAAGACCCGCGCCAAGGAACATTGTTAACATCGCTGTCCGGGGGCTTCCGTCAGCGCGTATAAAATTATTCATGCCCATACCTATTACCTGAAAAATCGCCCCAAAGAAAATTACCCTCATGTATTCCATTGAGTAAGGTAATACAGCTTCACTGGCACCAAACAAGGTTAATAAAGGCCGAAGTAAAATCTGACCTGTAATCATGAATAATGCTCCGGCAATAACCATTAAGGAAAAAGCATTGCCCAGGGCACGGTCAGCTTCTTCGGACTGTCCTTCTCCCAATTTTATTGAGAATAAGGTGGCTCCTCCTACCCCGAACAGAAGCCCCATTGAGAGGAGTATTATCATAATCGGGAAACCGATAGTGATTCCGGCTAAGCCGAAGGTTCCTAAATCACTGCTGTTTCCTATAAAAATTCTATCGACGATATTATATATGGAATTAACTATCATGCCTACAATGGCAGGTACCGAATATTCGGCCAATAGCTTTGAAACTTTTTCTTTACCTAACGGATTTACATATTCCATGTTAGTTTTCTCCATTGCATATTATAAACAAGATATTTGTTGAATACATAGATATTATATCATAATGTAAAGGTTATTCAATTCAGAAGAATAGTTTTACAAGATTATTAAACGGAAAATAATTAAAGGAGATTAAATCAGTCCGGGGTTATTCTTCCGTCCTTATGCACCTGTACACCAGGGGACAGTGAATTCAGCTTATCAATAAAATCCTGCTTTTTCTGTTCATCTTTAACAAGCATTGTTTTCGAGGATTTAATCATGCATGGAATCACATGAGCTTCCAACATTTCCTGCTTTGAAAGCCTGATACTGAGAAGCATTGTTTCTCTGAAGCTGTTGGTGAAGACAAGATTACCCAGGCTGTAGGCGATTAGTTTTCCCTTATAAAATTCAAGGCCTTGAATAATATGAGGGTGTGAACCAATTACCAGATCCGCGCCGGCATCTATCAGCATCCGGGCAATGTTTTTCTGGTATTGGACAGGCTGGGATTTCATTTCTTTTCCCCAGTGAAGGTATACCAGGACTATATCTGCCTTTTCAGAAGCCGATGCAACCTCTGATATAAGTCTTGCAGGATCATATGCGCTTGCAACCCCAGGCTTGTTTTTGCCTGCATGCCAGTGCACAAAGGGAATAACATGGCTGGAGCACAGAACAGCCATACTTACTGCTCCCTTATCAATAAATACCGGCATGCTTGCGGCATCCTCATTTTGTCCCGCACCGGCATAGAGAATTCCGGCATCATCCAGATGCTTCATTGTATCCATGAGGGCGGTTTTTCCGTAATCCAGGACATGATTGTTAGCCAGTGAAACCATATCAATTCCCGCAGATTCCAAAGCTTTTACATATGCGGGCTTTCCCCTGAATGTGAACTGCTTGTCTTTTTCCATGCTGCCCCTGCTGCTTAAGGGATTTTCAAGATTCACCATTGAAAAATCAGCGGAAGTGAGGATACTAATCATATCTCCCCATATGCTGCTGCATCCCTGATTTTCAATAAGCCAGCCCACAGACCCGTCGAGAAGTACATCTCCGCCAAGTACAATTTTTATGCTTTCTTCCGATTGCTTCGGCTGATCAGAAACCATAATCAGCAGCGAAAGAAGCCCCAGCATCAAGTATTTTTTCACAGCTTCAATCATCTCCCATACCCAGGAATGTCACTAACATTGTATGTTAATATCTTGCCTCATATGCCTTGTCTGAAAACTGGAAAATAATAGGACAAGGTGAAGATACCTTGTCCTGAAGCTGTATTTCCTGATTAATAATTGAGAGGCTTTTATGTTTTTTTCCTTACTCCGTTTTGGAGGTAATAGGCTGCCCCGCCAAACCGTACAGCATTAAATCACATAATTCCTTAAACAAATCTTTGTTTCTGTTCCGCAGTATTTCAGGCTGCTGGAACAGGTCCTGATACATTTTAAGATAAATTGTAGCTGCTTCTACTGAAATATCTTTGCGTATATAGCCTTCCCTTCGGCCTTTTTCAATGAATTGGCTTACGATATAAGGATACTTGTGCTTATAATAATCATCTGCCAGCTTCTTTATCTCAGGATCGGTATTAAACAATGCACTTAGAGTATCCAGATTGATATGGTCAATAAAATCATAATTCATTGATATGGCACGCTTCACCAGCTCAGGAAAAGGCAGGTCGGTTTCCCACAGCTCTTTTCTTGCTCTCCAGCCATTTTCAAGGAGGTTTATGGTTGTATCCTTCATCAGGCCTTCCTTGCTTCCGAAATAATTATAAATACTGGCCGGTGCAACCCCCGCCTTCTGTGCGATTTCATTTATACTGGTCTTTTCCGTACCGTACATGCAAAAAAGCTCTAATGCGGCAGCACGTATTTTGTCTTTTTTCAATTCTGTTCTGCGCTCATATCCGTTCATGGTTTTTCACCCCGTCTCAATTATACTAGAAGTTTTATAACGGGTCAATATAAAATATATAAAACTTATTGACAGGAGAAATAAGATTAGATAATATAGAGATATAATAACAAAATATTATAAAACATATAAAACGGGAGGGCAGTATATGAATGTGATTGATATTCAAAAGCTGACCAAGTCTTTTGGCTCTACCCGGGCATTAAGGGGAATCAATCTCACAGTGCGGCAAGGGGAGGTACACGGATTTATCGGCCCCAACGGAGCCGGGAAGTCCACGACTATCCGCATCCTGCTGGGGATTTTGCGAAAAACATCGGGTCAGATTACACTGCTTGACGGTGATCCATGGAAGGATGCTGTCAGGCTGCATCGCCGGCTTGCTTATGTCCCCGGTGATGTTACTCTGTGGCCCGACCTGTCCGGCGGTGAAATCATTGACCTCCTCGGACGGCTGCACGGAGGGCTTGACGTTTCAAGGAAAAAACAGCTGTTGGAGCGCTTTCAGCTTGATCCGGCCAAAAAGAGCGGAACCTATTCCAAAGGGAACCGGCAGAAGGTAGCTTTGGTGGCAGCCTTTTCCTGTGAGGCGGAATTGTATCTTTTGGATGAGCCCACCTCGGGGCTTGACCCTTTAATGGAGGCAGTCTTTCAGGAATGCGTGGCAGAAATAAAAAAAGCCGGTAAGACCGTGCTGCTGTCAAGCCATATACTGTCGGAGGTGGAGGCTCTGTGCGACAGGGTAAGCATTATCCGGCAAGGGCAGATTGTGGAATCGGGAACCATATCACAGCTTCGGCATCTTACCCGTTCCACTGTGAACGTGGAGACCGGCACCGCTGCTATTGGGCTGGGAAAGCTATACGGAGTTTATGATATGTCCCGGAAGGGCCTTAAATATAGTTTTTCAGTGGATTCCGATGCTATGACGAAGGTAATGGAGATGCTGCTGCCTTTGGAAATCAAGTCCTTGACGGTTGAACCGCCCAGTTTGGAGGAGCTTTTCATGCGCCATTACGGTGACGGTATTGGTGAAAAAGGGGGAACAGCAAAATGAGAATCAGTGATTTTTCAGGAACCGGGACGCTTATCAGGTTAATTCTGCGCAGGGACAGGTACTTGCTGCCCCTCTGGATATTACTTCCTGTGATTCTGGCTTTAATTGTGGCAGTTACTTTCACCGCTATGGCCGATAAGGGAATGCAGAGCGTATTGGCTGAATTTGATAAAGACCCGTTAGTTTCTGCAGTTCTTGGCCCGGTTATGTCCTTTGACCTTTCAGGAGCTATTGTATGGCGGGGCACTTCACAAATGGCGCTTGTGCTGGGAATCGGCAGCCTGCTTACCGTAATACGGCACACCCGAAGAGATGAAGAAACAGGCCGCAGCGAGCTGATTCGTGCATATGCAGTAGGGCCTTATGCCAATCTGACTGCTGCGCTGCTTCTTGCCGTTATTTTAAATCTATCATCAGGAGTGCTGATTGCCTTGAGTAACATTGCCCTTGGGGGTGCTGCGGCGGGTTCCTTTCTGTTAGGAGGGACCATGTCGGTTGTCGGGTGTTTTTTTGCAGGGATAGGCGCTTTAGGCGTTCAGCTCCGGGAAAACAGCGGAACTGCACGGGGATTTGGCGTGGCAGTTATAGGGCTGGGAATAGTGATGATGGTCCTAAATAACTTAGGGGGCGGTTATACCTTATTAAGATGGGTTACTCCCATGGCCTGGCAGCGGGTGACCAAACCCTTTGCCGGCAATCATGGCTGGAGCCTGATACATTTTTCTGTTTTTGCGGCCATTCCTGTCGCTATTGCATATGTGCTTTCTGCCCGCAGAGATCTGGGGGCAGGTGTCCTTTTGGCCCGTCCGGGGCTTTCAGAAGCGGCTCCCAGTCTTTCCAGCCCTTTGGCATTAGCCTGGAGGCTGCATAAGAGAAGCTTTATCGGCTGGCTGGCGGGGACGGTATTGTATATAGTTGTATTTTCGGCCTTCTCTCCCGGCTTATCCAAATCCGGCGGGATAAGCGGCTGGCTGTCCGGCTTGGGGGGTACGGATTGGATCGATGAAGCGGGTTTGGGCTATGTCTTTATTAGTATCGGCATTTATCTGGCATCTCTTTTTGCGGCTGCCTATGTCATAACAGCTGTATTGCGCCTGAAAAAAGAAGAAAACGAAGGCAGAGCGGAAATGTTGGTGGATAAGCAGGTGGGCCGGATTCGATGGATGAGCAGCCATTTAATTATTGCAGCTTTATGCTCTGCTGCATTGCTAACGGCTGCGGGCATTGCCGGCGGGCTGTCTTATGGGCTTGCAGCAGGGGATTTATGCAATGGTTTTTGGCGGATTTTTGCCATGAACGTTACAAAGATCCCGCCTGTATGGATACTGTTAGGCATAACGGCTTTATTGTATGGTTTATGGCCTCGGATAACAGCTCTGAGCTGGGTGGTTTGGGCATCTTTTTGCATGTTGGAGCTTGTATGGGAAGCGCAGTTAATTGATTGGCCTCTTATGCGTATCTCTCCCTTTTCATATGCCCACTATACCATTGATATAACGAATTTACCGCTGCCTCCGCTGCTTGGGCTGATTTGCCTTTCCGCCATATTGACGGGGATAGGATTGATTGGATTCAGGAACAGAGATATTTCAATAAAAGCATAAATTCAGCTTTAATCCGGTTTTAAGGTGAATTTTTCAATCAGAATAAATATTGCTATGCTGATTTGCTGCAACAATATGGTATAAATAAATTTCCAACCGTCATGAATAATCAGGATGTTCATTTTTTTAAATATTGTCAGAATAGTGATGCAAGTAATGAAAGGTACGATTTTCCAGTAGCATTTTTTAAGTATGCATACAAAGTATACAAATATTAAGCATAAGACAAGATGGTATGTAAATGAAAAAATAACACTTGACAGATAATAATCATCAAATATATTTCTGATAAAGCTTAGCTTGTAATGCTGCTTGCCTGCCAGCAGCAGTATGGGAGAGGGAAAGTGTATGCATATAAAGGCAATAAAAAAATATGTTACAGCCCTGGTCAACCCGCGGCGTTCTTTATACATTTTGGAAAACCATTTCCGGGAAATCAGCATAAAAGCAATAACATTGAAGAAGGACATGTAATAGTTCCACCAATGCTGCTCATATAGCCCCAGTTTATCAAATATATACTCCGAAAGCAGAAATAAAGCTGTAGTTAAAACAATACCGCCGGATTTTAATGAATACGCTATCATTACTGTAGCTGCCGCGGGGAACATGCTTGTATTCAGCAGCAAATGGCCAAGCAGGTTCTGTGCCCATGGATTTTGACTTATACCCGTTTTATATGCATAAGAATTAAACAGGCCAAGTACAATGAATTCACCCATCCATGTAATGGTTGCTGAAAATAAATAAAATACCATATATGTAGAAAATTGATATTTGTCTCTTTTCATATATATGGCATAGGCTGCAATACCCATGCTGATACCTGCCAAAGAAGCATACCAAATTACGTTTGACATTTTATACCTGCTTTACTTGTAAATACAGCACATTATTAAAAAAGGAAATTCTGCAGAAATGTGCCTTGTTAAGCAATATTATTTGATTTGCGGATATCAATTATTCAGATTAGGGGCTGAATTCCCGGCCCTTCAATCTGCTGCAGGTTGGGAGTATTTATCAAAATAGCATTTTTGGTACTGATTTTGATCATATTTTACCTATAATTACCATTTAACGTCTAATAAAATATATAGTGATATTGTCTGATCAAGAAATAAATGGTTATGAAATAACAGCAGCAGGAAAAACAGCCACATACCCCAGGGACTAAGAGGGAGAGCAGAAATTAGAAATGTAAAGGAGGTATATTTGTATGAAAAAAATATTTTCGTGGATTCTGGTATTGGCGTTATTTCTTCAGCTTTTAACACCAATAGGAGTTCAGGCTGAGAATAGGGAATACTTCATAATCAATAAAATGGAGGCAGCGCCTGGGGAGCCATATCACCCTGGCCGGGCGGACAGATGAATTGTCAGTTATGAAAATATACCTGAAAAGAGCAACTCTTATATTGGGCTTTACAGTATTGGTGAGACTGATGAATATTGGTCGGACCTGCAAAGTACCGGAAATAATACAACCGGCAATGTATTTTTTGACATGCCTATGATACCGGGGGCATATCAATTCAGATCCGTTTACTTTACAAACGGGGTATATGTAAGAACAGGCGTAAGTTCTCCGTTTTATGTAATGCCCCATAATACCGTATTTAGGGACATACCTAACAAAATAAACCCAACAGGGCAATTGAACATACAAATTGTAAACGCACCTTACGGTGAGCGT